>CAYREE010000030.1:0-19947 GCA_964423225.1 uncultured archaeon
GCAGAAAATACACTTCCGACCCTCCAAAAACTTTCCCGTTGATACTAGTGCGGGGGAAGGGATTCGAACCCTTGAAGACCTGCGTCACAGGATGACTCATCGTGTATCGCGCCACAGGTGCGTGCCATGAAATGGCATGCGCCCATATCCGTCGGATATTTCCGACCTTAAGTCCTGCCCCTTTGGCCGCTCGGGTACCCCCGCGTAAGAATTGACCTTGAGTCAAGCCCCTTTAATGAATTTTGAAAACCGTTCGTTTTCGAAGGTTTTAAGCCTTTCTCAGTGGTCTTTTTTTCCACAAGTACTATATTGACGTGAATCGACTTGTGGGTACTGCTTTCGAGTCAATATATAGTGGTTTAGGATTAAAAAACTGCCTTAACCAATATCGACAAGTCATTTGACGTCCCTTGTTGTATGTATGAAAGAAAGCAATTGGAAGGGGATTCCCAGCAAATGTGCCCTGTATTTTCCGGAAAAAGGCGGTCGTAAATTCGGCAATAAAATCTGGGATAGCGGATTCCGTTGGCGTATGGATGATTTATTAGAGTTCCTGTTTCCGATTCATAAGATGCCGGTATTCCACGAGCTTGCCGTAGAGTATCTTAAATTCCTGTTGGAGGAGGGGAAGAACACTGAAAACGGGAAGAAGGAATTCTGCCGAAGAAAAGGCTATAGTATGAATACTCTGCGAAAAAATATCATCCCGAAACTATATCGGTTCGGGTTGATTCACAGGTCTAGGAAACTTCCCAGGAATGTGAGATGGAATATCAAGAGCAAGAGACAAAGCATAGAACAGGAAAGCCTGCAATTCTCAACAATGATGAGAAAGATGGCTGACGAATGGGAGTCTATGGTTACAACCGCACGGCTAAGAAGGCAGACAAACATACAAAAAGAACGGGATGACATGAGGGAAATCGAGAAACAAGAAAGACTGGAATGGGAACGATACTTAAGAGAACGGGGAGAGTTGTAGTAACTCTCATCCCCTGTTCTACTTTAATTTATGCTGTTTGTTTTGCCTTGGTTTTTACGGAGTTTTCTATGTAGTTTGCGGTGAATACCATTATCGCCCATACTCCTGTACATGCTAAAAGCATGGGTACTCCGATAGCCATTATCTCGGCGAACATTACTGCCATATCAGCCGGGTTGGCCATTGCTGTTAGGAACGGGGGGTATGGTACGATTTCGCCGCTTGCCAGATGTTCTATGAACAATCCTGCTGAGCCTCCCCAGACAAGGGTGTTGAACCATTTGATGTGGTATTTCTCCGGTATCTTCTTCCTGAATATTGTTGTAATTATTGCTGTCGCCATTGGTGCTGAAAAACATGCCATCTTAATTTACCTCCGCATTAGATTCATTTTTTAATTTTGATATCACTAACTGGATTTCCCAGATCAGGAATACTGGAACAAGCATCGCTAGCCCCATTACTGTCCCGCTTTCTATCAGCCCATCGGTCTCCATCTCAATGAAAGGGCCACCCTCATAGCCTAATGTGTGGTCTACGAATATCAGAAGTGATAGACCCCATAGCATTAGAGCCAGATTGCCGAGTTTATACTTTTTCGGGGCGTAAGCCCATATTGCTGTCACGATTATTGCCGCTATAGATGATGTAATCAACCACATATTTTCACCATAACACTTTTTTAAATATTGTGTCACATATTATAAAAGCGTGGTGACACAGAATGATCGATAGAGTAACACGATTCGGGGTATCGCTACCTACTCAACTGGTCGAAAGATTCGACGAGACCCTAACAGAACTTGGATATGATAACCGAAGCAAAGCAATCCTGGATGCGATAACAGAATTCCTAAACCAGAAAACGATTACGAAGGATTCAAACATTATCGGAACAATCTCATATATGTACGACCACCACGTATCCAATGTAAATAAAAAACTTGTTGAACTACAACACGGATTCGAGAAAAACATAAAATCAACCATGCACAGCCACATCACACACAAAGAATGTGTCGAAGTATTGATAGTTGAAGGACACTCCAAAGAAGTTCAAAAGCTCTTTGGGGGACTGAGTGCCATTAGAGGGGTACAAAACTGCAAACTCTCAACATTGAACATGAAGTAGTTTTTTATACAATATGTTTCATTGTAATAATCTGTTGTTAATTTCATGCCAGACATCCTTTATTGTTTCTGAAACTCCTTCTTTGATGTATTGGATTATTGGTTTTCTCTCGATCATAGCCTTGGTGAATGATATGTCATAGGGTATTTTCCCGATAACCGTTACACCTTGGTCATTACTGTACTCTTCGATTTCTTTTGCTTTATCTAGATTTATATCGTATTTGTTTATACAAACAGTTGCAGGTAGCTTGAAATGTTTTGTAACTGCCAGGATTCGATCTAAGTCATGTAATCCAGACATTGTAGGCTCCGTGACAACTAAAACTAAGTCCACTCCACCTATTGATGCGATGACTGGACAACCGATTCCAGGAGAACCATCAATAATAATTAAATCGAGTTTTTCTTCTTCAGCGATTTTCTTGGCGTTGTTTCTGACAACTGTAACAAGCTTGCCCGAGGCTTCTTCTCCAGGATATAATCGCGCATGGCATAGTGGACCATACCTTGTTTTTGAGATATAGGACTCTCCGGCAACTTTTTGATTCATTGAAATGGCATTCTCAGGACAGACAAATTCACATACTCCGCAGCCTTCACAAGAAAGCGAATCGATGGTATAATCTCTGATGGCATTGAACCTGCATTTTTCCATGCATCGGCCACATTCACTGCATTTTTCCTCATTGATTTTTGCAATCTCCAAGGCCTTAAACTCTTCTCGAACCTGTACTTTTGGATTAAGAAGCAAATGCAAGTCTGCTGCATCCACATCACAGTCCGCCAGAACCATGTTTTCCGCTAATGATGCGAATGCCCCGACGATACTTGTTTTTCCAGTGCCGCCTTTCCCACTAATTACAGTCAGTTGTTTCACTCCAGTAGCCTCCTTACTATACCATACATGTCTTTGAGTTTTTTTTTGTATTCATGCATTTCATTCACGAAGAGTATGCCATTTGAGTAGAGTTTGGCTATCATCTGGTCATGCGGTATTTTTAAAAGTATTGGGATGTTTTTTTCATCACAGTATTCATCAACCTTATTATCTCCTATTCCGTCACGGTTCACGACAACACCGTGTGGGATGTTCATTGATTCGAGCATTTCAACAGCCAGCTTCAAATCGTTTAAACCAAATGGTGTTGGCTCTGTCACAAGAATGCAGTAATCCGACCCTTCAACTGCAGATATGGTCGCGCAAGATGTGCCTGGTGGTGAGTCAATCAACACATCCCTATCTTTTTGAGTGTTATTTTTTAATTCATGAATAATGGGTGAGGCCTGTGCCTCTCCGATATTCAACAGTCCATATGAAAAATCAATATCTTCTACTTTTGAAGACTTTATCACCCCAATAGGGCGTTCAATCTCAGTTATTGCATTTTTGGGACATACAATCATGCAGCCACCACAACTATGGCATAGTTCGGGGAAAAACATGATTACATCCTGTGTGATCGCAAGTGCATTGTAACGGCAGAACTTGGAGCACTCTCCACAGTAGTCACATAATTCCTCATTTATTTGCGGTACCTTGACTTTTACATCCTCAGAATTTGTTTTCTCTGGCTTAAGGAATATATGACAGTTCGGCTCTTCCACGTCACAATCCAATAGCTGGACATCACCTAATACTAACGCCAAGTTAACGGCCAACGTAGTCTTTCCAGTCCCACCTTTCCCACTGGCAATAGATAGAATCATTTGTCTTTTTTACAGTTTCCAGTTCCATGAAGATGGCTTCTGAATGCGTGTTGGGTGCATGCTGTGTCTTCACTGGCCAGGACTAGGTCGCCTTGTTTCCACTGTTTTATGGCATCATCTACGCTTCCTGATGCGTCACAATAAACTTCGATTTCTTTTTCCTTAAACATTTGTATTGCACGCCTGCCAAGCCCCCTGCATAGGAGGACTTCCACACCTGCATCTGCAAGTATCTCAGGCGGATGTCTTTGACCGCCCATATGGTTGCTGGTGTTTTGTAAAACTGTTACTTTCCCTGATTCTTCATCCACTATCGTGTATGTTGGTGCTCGTCCGAAATGTTCTCCAACCTTCTCACTTAATCCTTTATCTCCGTTTGTTGGTACTGCAATCTTCATTCTCTTCTACCTCCTCTCCCATGGCCATGACCGAAGCCGCCACGGCCTCGCATGCCAAAATGCTCTTGCACGGTTGATTTTTTAACCAGTTTTAGTTCGCCTGAAATAACCTTTTCAACAGCCTCTTTTACGTTATCTTGTGCCTGGATCATCTTGATGTTTGAGGCTGATAATACTGCCGCGGCTTTTGGCCCGAAATTTCCTGCAACGACATAGTCTGCATTTTGTTCGGCTACGAACTGGGCTGCCTGGATGCCTGCCCCGCCCTGGGCAGTAAAGCCAGGATTATCTTCCACTACAGTTTCACCTATCTTTTCCCCGTCACACTCGGTTATCGTATATTTGCTGCATCTTCCGAAAACCGGTGATACATTATCGTCTAATCCTCCATTCATGGTTGCTACTACAATCTTCATCTTTCCTTCATCCTCTGGTTAGTTTCATCCCGCATTTTGGGCAAAGCATGCCACTGCATGGCTGGCCCCTTGTATGAGCAATCTTGTAGCCGCATTTGGGGCACAGACACTCTTTTGGCCCACCAGGACCGCCGCCCTTCATTCGACCTCTTCCACCTCTGGCTGGGCCAAATGCAGGCCCAGTTCCGTCTCTTGCTGGCATGATCTATCACCTATTCAATCTTTTCGCAGTTCTTCCCTTCATTTTCACGTGCACCTTTCCCTGAACCGTCTTGTCTTGGCCCAACAGGTTGTTTTTCATCATCTATCATTTTTCACATCCTTTTTCTTAATCTTTTTGCTGCCGCAATCGGGACATTCTTTCGGTTTTATACTGGTTTTTTTCACTTTCCACTCATGCTTGTCATTCAGGCATTTGAAAATCGTCTCATTTCCCGCCTGATAATATCCGCCTTTTATCTCAATAGCCTTCCCATTCAACAGGGCATCAATCACTTTCTCAAGTCCCGACTTTAATTCCCGTTCCATGGTCCGTCTGGAAACACCCATCTTCCCGGCTGCTTCCTCACGCTTTAACCTATCATAATATACCAATTTCATGGCTTCAAACTCCTCAACCTTAAGATCTATGGATTCAAGCTCGGTTAGGGGGATACCCCTTGGCTTGAAATAATTCACCTCAGGAACTTCCGAAACATTCCGCAAGCACTTCGGCCTACCTTTATTGTTTTTGGAATCCATTTTAGAATTGCCCAATAGGGCGAAAGTATATATACTTCGGATTCAACATTTATAAATGCCCAATAGGGCAAAAATATTATGCTGGAATTGAACTATAAGGGATAAGCTATGATTTCAATTGAAAAACTAGACTGGGCTAGGAAAACACTTGAACTTTCAGAAGAAGTTAATCAGAGTCAAATCCAGGAAGCATATAGAACGTTATCAAAAAAATATCACCCTGATAAGGGAGGTAATCATGAAAAAATGAGCGAAATTAACAAAGCATACAAGATTATCCTTGATTACATCAATGAATATAAATTCTCATTGACAGAGAAAGAACTAAAAAAACAAAAACCCGAAATGCGATGGTACGAGATGATGAAAAACGACCCGGTATGGGGACCTGGGAACCATTAATATTATCCTTTGATAACACTGTGTATTAGCTAACACAAGGTGTTATCAAACATATCAGAAAACAGAGAAGCTCAACAAGCCCAAAATCATTATCTTGATGCATTATGAACAGGTCATGCACTATGTATCAACAAACGCCAAATCAGGAAATCAATCAGAAAGATTTTGTGTTTGAGTCAAGCAGTGATAAGAACATCATATGCCACGGGCTTAATAAAACAATCCAAACAAGGCAATCTAGCCCGTTTTTCACTTTTTAATTGATGTTGTAGATATTTGGTTTAAACAACTTAAAACATTGCTATAAACTCTATTTCAAGCAAATACCAAACACCACTCAAGGAATTATGATAACACTATGTTATCAAAGTGAGTTTGATAACACTATGTTATCATAGCGTTTTTCCTAGGTTCAATATATATGGAGCATTCTTTAAAATATCTAAAACAATACCAAGAAAGCTCATACTCTAAAAATCTATTTCACGCCATTTTCATTGTTGGTTTAGATAGCCTCAAACAAGCCATAAACCATTCACAGGCGTATGGTGCACCAGAACAAACAGACGGCTAATAGAAACTAACTATGGGTATACCAACTTCATATCTGAGCTTCAATATTAATACCTATATTTCCCATGTTCTAATATGGTATCCACCCGAAAGCTCCAGGTTCACGGTGTCGGCAAAGGAGATCACTGGGGGCAGTCAGGATACAGAAAAACAAGGGGGGTAACCCATGACCAGGTCATAATGGATATCGCCTTGATGGGTACGCGATTTGGAGCCAAAATCGAGTTGGACCAGCTGGCGAGCGTCCCAGCCGATCAAAAGGAGCTGCTGCTGCTTAAGCAAGTCGAACAAGAAATCGACAAAAAAAGGGGAAAATCCCTCCCATCAGCCCTACGCAAACTTGAGGCCAAAGCAGAAGTCCTCAGGACTTCCAACAACTTGCGCATTGCTGGGGGCAGGCCCCCCACAGTATACCAGGTGTTAGCAATATCTGCAATAAAATTCGGGCTTGACTCGGACGAACTGTGGCAGGCTGCCAGTGCCATGAAAAGCCTATACCATAAAGACAAGAGTATTATCCCCTGGCTGGGGTCCCCTATTGAACTGGGAACTGCAATTAATCAGAGTGTGACTGTAAAAATAGAAAAGAGATTATACGAACACAAGGACAGATCCATGTCCTCTGCAGAAATCGCAGAAAGTATCGGATTAAACCTCACAAGAAATGAAGGTTTGATCAACAGGTCTATGCAACTTTTAGAAGTATCAGGATATGTGAGAAAACAAATGGTTGAATCATCGACAAACTGCAATGTATGGGCTCACAAGGCATATGAAAACCCCTATCCCCGTCACGAAAACGTGGCAATACATGTCCTTCGGACACTGTACCATCATGGAAGGCCTAAAAGCATGTTACTTGTTGAACTTCACCGGCCAACACATCCATTGAGCGGAAATCCTAAAGAAAAATATGATAGTAGAACAGTAGGTGAAGTGCTTAAAAGACTAAAAAAGGCAGAACTGGTTGAAACAAATCAAGTCAAGGTACAAACCCGTATCCATGCACATATAGTGGAAAAAAACCACAACGAAGTCCGACTCACAGCCGAAGGCTTAAGTCTCGTACAAGATATGGAAGAGAACAAGAAACTCCCAGAGCCCCTTAGAAAGATATTACTCGGAGAAAAACAGTAGCATTTAACCCCTCCCTAGATCTTTTTGACACAACCTACAAAATCGCCCTCCTCACCATACTCCTTCTGTGGGGTTTTGTATCCGCAGCACCTGTATATTTCCTTAGTACAGAAATCAGGGAGCGAGGGTAAGATCCATAGTTTGACAACACTGTGTATTAGCTAATACAAGGTGTTATCAAAATCAATAGGAACACAAGGAAATTGGTGTTTGAGTCAAGCAGTGATAAGAACATAGTACGCCATAGTCAAGTAAGTATTGGCTTTCATACTATATGGAATAATCTTTAAAATACTTGAAAACCATTGCTGGGGAAGCCCTGAAAGCCCAAACACGTTTTCAATTCTAACATGTTAGAAGGCCCGAAATATACTCTAAATGGGTGAATGTTGGTTTAATTAACTTCCTGTCTAGATTTTGTATATGGCTTTTCAGCTTTCGATTAATACAGATTATTTCAGGGATACTGGAAATCCTGAACCCTATCTCAAAAAGATTTCAGAAGCTGGATTCACCCATATTAACTGGTGTCATCAATGGAATACGGATTATATCTATCCTGAATCTGAAATCGATCAGATAAATGTCTGGATAAAAAAATATGATCTTCAAGTTTTAGATTTACATGCATCACAGGGAAAAGAAAACTACTGGGCATCATTAGAGGAGTATCACAGAAAAGCTGGCATTGAACTTGTGAAAAACAGGATTTATATGGCAAATAGATTATCATGTAATGTAATCGTCCTACATTTTAAACGTGAGCCAAAAAATAGGCTTGAAAAGAAAAGATACTGGAAATCCTTATTAAAATCACTTAATGAACTAAAGCCATATGCAAGAAAGTATTGTGTAAAAATTGCATTAGAAAACTATGAGGGAGAAGATTCTCATGAGATAAAAAAACTTCTCTCAGAATATGATCCTGATTTTCTTGGCTTGTGTTATGATTCAGGACATGGAAATATCGGTGATGGATTAATAATTCTTGATGAATTAAAAGATCGTTTGATTTCAATACACCTTCATGATAATGATGGAAAAACAGACCAACACAAACCTATTTTTTCCGGAACAATAGACTGGGTAAAATTAGCTGAATTATTATCAAAATCATCTTACACTAATTGTATTAATATGGAAGTGAATATGCGTAATTCAACAATTTCTGATGAAACATCATTCCTTTCGATGGCCCATCAAACCGGTTTACGTTTTTCTGAAATGAGAGAAAAAGCCTACAATTAGTTTGTTCTAGAACGAGCATGCAATTCATTAGTTACGCTGCATGTTCTGCTGGTTTCACGCGGGGTTTTTTCTTTGATGGGTGTCTTCTTGACTTGCTGCTTTGTTACTTGGGCTTACCTCCTTGTTGTTTGTACCTAAGAAAGTTGTTTTTAAGTCCATCCTGTAGTGATGGGTACCTTAGAAACTGCAGGAAAGTTGGGTAAAACGCCCCTAATATGGATTGTATAGCTCACCTGTAAAAGCCCGAAAAGAACACTTAAAACCGTATATTATCTTATTTTTCCTCATTTTTAATATATGGGAACAACTTTATTGAAATCCCAGAATTCTTCTTTTTAAGGGGTGTGCTTAGGGAGAGAAATGGAGATCTTGGAGGATCTTTAAAAGACTATAATCAAGCGAGAGAAATTGCTAGAACACTTGGTTCACGGACTACTGACAGATACATGCTCCGCTACTACACCCTCTACGGGGAATTACGTGAAGGCCAATAGCTTATTCCCCATCGAATTCTACTGGATTAAATATCTATTTGTCTTTAATCAACCATTTTATTTTTAATAGAATATTTTTTTTATATTATGTCAAGTTGATCCCTAATAGGATGTATAAATAGTCGTGATTCCTAAAATTTATAATGGATACAGACCCTGGATTTTCTAAGACAGTTAATACAAAGGGTTTGATTATCGGTTTATCAATTGTTATTGTTTTTACCGTTATCTTAAATTCAGGATATTTGACTACATCGTCATCGCCAACAGGCGAGTTTTCAGGTGCTGATGATGTCCCAGATGATGTGGATGATACGGTCGATGACACATCAGGGGATGATGATCTAGTGGAAGAGACTCCTTGGGAGGATACTGATGAATGTCCCGATGACTGTTCTCTGTGTAATGAAGAAGAATGCTATTTTGCTGATGGATGCACATGGACTGTTGGAGGCTGCTGGGAAGATGAAGACGAGAATAATATACCAGATGATTATGAAGACTATGTCGAAGATGTAATCGATGAGTTACTTGATGACGAGGATACACCAGGATTTGAGGACGTCTATGAGGAATATCTAGACATAATGGAAAATGACCCAAATGAGTGTGCTGATATCGGTGTTTGTGATCCACAATATTGTGACTCGACCTATGAAGATTGCTGCGGGCATTGCAATTCTTACATCAACGATGAAGATACATACTCCTATTGCATAGAAATGCATTGCACAGAGGACTTAGAGCCTCAAGAAGAAGATTTTGACGAGACACTAACTCATGAGATGTTACACGTCTTATTCCCTGAATGGCCAGAAGAAGCTATAGACGCAGCTACAGATATGATTATAAATGACGGGATGACTTTAGATCAAGTAGTCGAAGCAATTGAAGAGATGTATCTTGAGCCAAGCATGGAACCAGAAGACATGGATGACACGGATGACCTGGAGGATACTGACACAACAGAATAAGATAATACAGACAAGGAATTCAGGTGAATATCCTCGAGAAGAAAATTTGTTCGTCAAGATGCTTCCAGAGAAATTCTTTTAAAATAAAACTCGGAGGAATAAGTACAGGCCTTATATGCCTACAAGGCCTAAATGCTTAAGGTTTGAGAGTATTTCCTCTGAAGTCAATTCTGCCTCAGTTATATCAATGTTAAACTCAGTTGCGTAGTCCTGAACAAACCTCTCCCTGGTTTTGTTCCTATGGCATGATTTCCACACCCAAAATGCATTCTTCCCGAGTTTAAACTGGGAGCCTTCTGGGTTTACCACTGAAGCATTTTCAAATCCGTCTTCAACGACTTTGCCCAAACTCTTAGGAATTTCCGCATCCATCTTTATTGTATCCATATTCGTCTGAATTAATATGTTTCCAGCCTATTAAATCACTTTCAAGAAGCAGAATAGGATTTGGAGGGTTTATTAGTCTCCTTCGAATTCGACTAAAGTGAATATCTTCTTGTCCTTGATCAATTCCCGGCCCTTTAAGTCGGGAAGTTCGACGATGAATGCACATTCCAATACTTCTCCACCGAGTTTTTCAACCAGGTTTATCGTGGCTGCAATAGTCCCGCCTGTAGCGATCAGGTCGTCGACAATAACAACCTTCTCACCCTTACTTATCGCGTCTTCATGGACTTCAATCGTTGCAGTACCGTATTCAAGCGAGTATTCTTCGTTAATGGATTTGTATGGGAGTTTCCCCTGTTTTCTGACAGGAACAAAACCGACTCCAAGCTTGTATGCGAGAACACTCCCAAAGATAAAACCCCTAGCATCTATGCCAACTATCTTGTCGATCTTTTCATCCTTATATCTGTCATAGAATCTATCACAAGCCTCAGAAAAAGCATCCGGATTCTGCATTAGTGTTGTAATATCCCTGAACATGACTCCTTCAATAGGCCAGTTGGGGACAGTCCTTATAGTCTTCTTCAAATCCATTTATTTCACCTTTGGTATCGAGTTTATTATTAGTTTTTTAACCTTATCCGCGTTATCGTTGAATATCTTCAGGATTTCATCCCATGTGACAGGTTCTTCATCCTCTTTCCAGCAGTCATAGTCAGTAGACATTGCCACAGCAGCATAGGGAATCTCAGCCTCATTGGCAAGTGACGCTTCTGTAGCCACAGACATGTTTATAACATCTGCTCCAAGAATCCTGAACATATTGGATTCGGCGACAGTTGAAAATCTCGGACCCTCAATTGTAACAACAGTACCCGTTTCATGATAGTCAAATCCAAGTTCTTTACAAGTTTCATTCAGTATATTTCTTAGATCTTCGTTAAATGGATGGGCCATTGCTGGATGTACTGCTCCATCACTGAATGATTCAACAAAAGTATTGATCCTGTGTTTTGTATAATCGATGAACTGGTCTAATACGACCAGGTGACCACGGTCTATCTCCTCACGAAGGCTTCCACATGCTGTAGTAGCGATTATATGGGTGACGCCTTCATTCTTCAATGCCTGGATGTTAGCCCGGTAATTCACTTGAGTAGGCATATATTCGTGTTTTTTACCGTGTCTTGCGATGAGTACGATTTCAATACCATTAATCTCGCCGATTGTCAAGGGAGAAGATGGTTCACCCCATTTGGTTTTAACTTTCTTCTCCTTTTTTTTAGAGAATATATCCGGGTCATCAAGCCCTGATCCACCTATTACGCCAACCTTAACCATAAATTCACTTTATTCAAATAGTCTAGAATGTGTGTGATATATCTGAATAAGTCAATAAAAATCCGGTTCAATCATAGTTTCTTAAACTCATAGCCCCCTATTTTTTATTAGTGTATCATGGTTCCTCGACAGGTTTTTAACCGGAGAGATTTTTTAAGAACTGCTGCAGCAGGTGCTTTGGCAACTCAATTTCCAGACCTGGTTCCCGCGGCGGATGAGAAAAAAGCCCAGAAAGGGGATGAGAAAGCGAATTCAATGTCGGATTTTATGATTATCCAGATGCCTTCTGAGGTTACCCGGCAAATGGAGGTTAATAAAAAAGCTCAGAAGCCGTTGATGGCTCTTCTTTCTGATGGAACGAAACGTGCTGAATTATCCTTAGCACAATTAGTTGAAAGGTCTGCAACTTTATCAACTTATCCGATGCGTCGAGGAGATGAACTCATCTACGGCGACATATTTGCATTAAAGCTAAATGAGTATGATGAAGCACAAAGACTGGCTGATAAGGTTGATGTTGAGGCAGTGAAAATGCCTGGATTACATCTAATGGCTTCTATCTATGATCGGTTTCCAGGTTATCTATCCACTCTAAACAACCAACAAGTAAATCAACTAGCCCTTGGTGTAGTATCATACGTGGCAAAAGAACAGACTGATTTATCAGAACGTCCCCTAGTGACTCGTGGATCTAATATGCTGTCTTTGCTTTATGAGTCGTCTGCATTCACTCCCAGATTAATCCAAGGCATTGGAAAAACATATGGATTGAATATGGTGGGTATCCATGGGGGATCAGAAGTTAAAGAAGGTGCGGATACTAAAGGAGATTATCTCAGGGATGTTGGCAGGCTTGCAGCTGATCGAACGAGACTTGGTTTGATATGGAATTTCACTCATTCTAATGATACTCATATTGTATTGCGGAAATATCCGGAAAACGCATCAGTTAGAGAGATACTTGAGAAAGATGCTATTAGTGGGGGAGAATTAGCAAAAGCATTGGTTGAAGGCCAAGTTGAGGGGATTGGAAAAGTAAGGAAATCAGGTGGAAAACCCATTGAGGAAATTAATCTGAGCCATCTCACCTTTTTCCTTGAGGGTTGTCTACAGGCTGATTTCGCCCAGTATCATATGAATTCAGAAGTATTCAAGTGTTCAGATGAACATGGTCTCCCAGTCACAGGCCTACCATTGATAGCAACCGCTTCTCAGCATGGTATGATTGGAAATGATTTTTCAAGACTTCGAGATGATGGTATTATGCATAAGAGTAAGTTTCAATTAGCCTTTAATAGACTGTCGATTGCACTTGGAGATCCTGTTTTGGTATCGCATCTTCTGGGGATCGATAGGGATATCGGTCGAAGTTTTGAAGCTATCCATAAAATTGGGTTAGCACCTACTCGTCAGGATATGGTTGTGTATAGTCCAAATGTCATTAACATAGATGAGTTAGCAGGTGGATTAGTGAGGGATTTGAAGCTTCCTCCTCTTCCAGAAAAGAGAAGACCATTAAATCCTGGACAACAACGTTCAATGGAAATATCAATGGATAATGTTTTAAGAGATTATTTTTCCTGAAAATCCTTGTTTGGATTATACTATTATGCTGATAATGTTGGTATTTGTTCCCTTAATTCTTTGTCGAATCTGGGTATTATCACACATTCATGCAGGTGTGGGCCTTTGTATGCATTCCTGAAGCGATATGTGCTGAAAGCTTTAAGAAGACAATTCATGAAAGAATCATTATAGACTGCGTGTAAACTTGTATTTTCCGTCTAGACTATAATATTTTTTCACTGGTTTTGCATCTGACTGGTTCAAATCCTCTGTTTTTACGAGTATATGTGTTCCCCTCGCCTTCCAGGCTTCTTTCAATGTTATTCGAGTATCTTGGTTTTCACAGATTATCTTACCGCGCCTGGAGGATATAATCCTATCAACCATTTCAGGTGTAAGATTCTGCCCGTTGTATATCTGTGAATCTTCAATCTCGTCTACTGTGAATCTTGCGACAGGTATAACTCTCCCAGTCCTTGATTTCTGGTTTCTAGCATATAAGTCCATCCCTTTTCCCTGTTCAATAGATGGTTTATAGAAGAATAACCTGTATTTTTGCATCTGGTGATGGCCAGGTTTCGGTGTCTTGTCTGCTGCAAGCGTCGTGATTGCCCAAGCCTCCTTGTCATCTGACATACGGACTTTATTGAATGTGTTTCCATGTATGCTAAGCGATCCTGGTTGACCAGCCATATATTGGTTTACATCTCCATCAGAAGCATTGAATTCTTTCAATTGATTCCATCCGAATTCCATTCCAAAATCGCATATTTGCGGTCCCATATCCCGACGGTCATATGCTAGTGTTCTGATCTTAAACTTCATTATAAATTTTCTGGAAGTTCAATGATAAAAACAGTTTTTTTTAAACTTACTAATACTTTTTTTTCTTAAACTGTCGTTTTTCTTCTCTATTCAATGTTTGGTTTACTAGTTTGTCTGCTTGTTTTATATCTGGATTATCCCTAGGAGAATGATCATACTCTACGTTGTCGAATTTACCCTCTAACTTCTTTACTATCCCATAAAGCGGTTTAAGTTTCTTGTTCTTTACCCTGAATTCACCGGTTAATTGGCTTATCATCAGCTGACTGTCTGACTGGACATGGATTTTATCCGCCCCGTATTCTATCGCCTTTTCAAGAGCCTTGATAAGAGCCATGTATTCAGCCTGATTATTCGTTTTAACGCCGAAAAACACACCTTCTTCAAAAAGAATGATATCATTCATACTCATTATCAAAAAGCCTCCAGCAGCCATGCCAGGGTTTCCCCGGCTTCCACCATCCGACACAATCTTTAATTCACTCATTATAAGCTATTCATTGGTTTTAGAAAGATATAATCCATACAAACTTTCAATCACTATTGGGGCCGAGATCATATTCTTGATCGTGGCCTCCTTCCCCCTGTTCGTCTTCTAAATGAATTTCCCTGTCATACTCAAGTTCATGCTTATCTGAGTTTTCATGCTTGTCATGATGTTCATGGGGTAATGCATTGAATGCCATTGATAGGACAAGTATTCCTAATACAAGTGCTATTGTCTGGGTTATCATCTTTCCTGGCGCTGACTCTTTGTGCAATTCAGGCATTAGGTCTGCTGTTGCTATATAGATGAAGCCACCTGCGGCAAAAGCTATTGCATACGGTATGAGATATTGGACTTCTGAGAGGAATATATAACCTGTTAATGCGCCAAGGATTGCCATTGATGCAGATAAGAAGTTGTATGCCAATGCTTTCCGGCTCTTCATACCTGAGTGTATTAATACTGAGAAGTCTCCGAATTCCTGTGGTATCTCGTGTAATGCAATCGCTAGGGTTGTGACTAAGCCTAGTTGTATGTCGATCAGATATGCTGCTGTGATGATTATCCCATCAATAAAGTTGTGGAAGCCGTCTGCAACCAGGTTCAGGTATGCGACTGGTCTAACCGTACATTCCTCGTGTCCACAATGGTGCCAGTGGATGAATTTCTCAAATATGAAGAAGACAACTATTCCCGCAAGTACAAGAGTGAATGTTTGTCCTCCAATCTCATGGTATGCTTCTGGGATCAGGTGTATGAATGATGCTGCAAGAAGGCTGCCCGAGGCAAATGCGACAAATAGTATGAGGAATGAGTGCAGTTTCTTCTTACTGATGATAAGGCTTAATATCCCTATTAGCGACAAACAGCTGATTAGTATGACACTACTTAAGATTAAAAGAAGAGCCTCCATAAGGTTTATAAGATTATTATTAATATTTATAAATTTGTTAATAATTTATTGGTTTTTTTGTTGAATTGTTATTAAAATGGCGATTATTAGCATATCTCTACCAAACGAAGTTGTGGAGGATCTTGATAGGATCGTATCTCAGGGCGGGTTCAAGGGCAGGTCTGATGCTATCCGAAACTCGATCAACCTGATCTCTCGGGATGTGGATGAATCTAAAGAGATTGATGGAAGGGTCAGTGGGGTTCTCGTCCTTGTCCATGATGAGAAATATGAGCAAGTATTCAGTAAAGCAAGACATGACTTCGAAGATCTGATTAAGACCTCTATCCATAATCAGCTTGGTGGCGGTAAATGTCTTGAATTATTCCTCTTGGAGGGCGAGTCTGAAAAAGTTACTGAATTGCTTAAGGCATGTAGGAAGAGTGGCCGGGCAGAATATTTAAAATTGATTACAACTTGATTTCTTTCACTTGCAAATACCATCTTCACAGCCACTACTACATCTTTCATGTGGATTGGCTTCAGAGGTTATTGACTCCCCTTCTAAAGCTTTCCTATAAACACATCTTGCCTCTTGTGTCCCTGGTTTCTGACAGATTGGAGTAGTCTTTTGAATATAGACGTCGTTTCGATAGCATATCTTTTCTAATGTCTGGTTTCCGCAATCACTGTTTAACCTACAAGCAATTGGAGTAAGAGTTGATGATGTTGTAGTTAGCATGGTTGTAACTGTTGTTGTCGGTTCTGGAATTTCTTCCTCGTATTTATCGCATATTCCTGTATCATCCAGATCCTTGCAGCATTCTTGCCCTATTCTCACATATGGTTCATTGCATTCTGGGAGAGTTGGTTTCACTATTGCTTCTTCTGCTGGCCCGGTTCCTGCAGGTGCTAGGATTATCCATAGGATCAGTATGAATGCAATAGATATCATGAGGGTTGAGGAGAGTAATCCTGCTAGTATTATCTTATCGCTCTTTCCAAAAAGCTTCAGTGCCTTCGTGAAAATATATCTTAAATGTCGGTAGCATCCTAGGAATATCGTCATTATTGATATGAAAAAAATACTCCTCAGAATGAAAATCTTATATCTACTTATTATTGGATATAATGCAACACCAAATCCTGATAAGATATCTGATACATGGTTTGAATAGATGAATCCTGCGAATAAGAGGATGAATAATACGGATAATAGTGTGAATGTTTTAAGTAGGAAGCTCTTATTCTTGGTCTTTATCAATAGTTGTAGTATCTCTAGCTCTACAATGAATGTTAATAGGAATCCGAGGGTTACAAGCCAGTTATCTTGTAATGCACTCATGTAATTCGTGAATCCTGCGAATACACCGAATATGGTGAGTATCTGCCAGTTGCTGGTTATGAAAACTTCGAGAGAGACGGTTTCATGTTTATTCTTTCTCTCATCAAGTATGCCCTCTCCAACCGGATCTCCTTCTTCATTACTCATCTTTTCAAAGCATAGAGTATCATTCTATAAATAGATATAGTTTTGTCTAGAACATGAATAAGTTATTGTTTTTGACATTTTTTTATCGACTTCTTAAATTATATCCTATTCATCCCTGTTTTAATCCGATTAACTTACATGTAACTATGTTTTTTGATTTTCGATGACATAAAAGCTCTGTGTTTTCGATATATTGGATAATGATCCATCGCTACAATTCACATACCACTCATGCGATCCGATTGGGATCGAAGATATGTTTATTCTCCTTACTGTATTTGAAAGCACCCCGAACATGGTTTCAACAGATGACTCATCAAGATATATAGTGCAGTTCTTTCCCTGATCGTGTTCCCTGTCTGAATAATTGAATGTAAAACCAATCTTCCCTTCGGAAACTTCAACCTCTCCTACTGGCGTAATCAAATTTATGATTGGTGCACTATTTTTCAAAGTGTGATTATACCTGACATTTCCATTTTTGTATTCTATGAATTCTAAGGTTACATTATATGGGCTGACCGTGAACCTATTATATCCTTTTTCACATATTACCCAATCCCAAAGTACCGCCCTTGTTGGCATGCATGTTTGCATACCCCCTCCCACAGACCCTGCGATATAATTCGTATAGTTTATCCTATCAAAATCGGACCAATTCGCATAGTCATGTGCAAATAAATGATTGTGTCCAAATACGAAGAACTGGACATTATACTCTTCCATAAGATGGTTTATTGCTCTTTGACCTGTTGGACCTCCTGTATGAGACCATAGACCACCACCATCACCGTACTCATAACCGGCGATATAATGGCCTGCTCCACCAACTATATGGTGTGATATTATAAACTTCCATTTTTTATCGGATCTTCTTAAAGTTTCATTAAGCCAGTCGAATTGAGTCTTGTCTAATTCCCAGTCTTCAGGTTTGTCGGGTGCGGTATTCCTATTTCTGTCATAACTGTTGATTATCACAAATAGGGCATCACCCCAGTCGAATGCATAATAATTTTCTTTTGGTCCACCACCTTGGTGATATGTTTTATTTGTTGGAGATGGCCAATATTTTAACCTGGCTTTCAGGGACCATTCCTTCAATTTCTGTGTATGGCCTGCGGTTCCATTATAGTCTATTTCACCATCGTGATTACCTAAAGCCATATAAACTGGAATGCTGAGCGTCTCATACCTGGTTCTGGCAAATCTGTATCTTTCATATGCTTCTTCGAGGCTTCTTACACCAGTTTTTCCAATATGGGTCATTCCTGTATCTCCAGTATCTATTATAAAATCAGGATGGTCGTTTTTCATCAGTGTAAAAATTCTATCTGTTATCGAAAGTTCAACTGGTTTATCTATATACTTTGATATGTGGGTGTCGGTAATATGGGTAAAAACAAAGGTTTCCCCTTTCATTCTTCTGGTAGTAAAATTATATTCCATTGATCCTACGTCAAAATTGCGGGGTGGATGACTCGTCTTATTGCTCCTTATTCTTGCCCTGTAATAGTATATTGTGCTTTCATTTAATCTTGTCAGAAATACTTCGCTTGGCATGTTTGCTGGCACATCGTATAAGATTGTTGAATTCTGTGTGTATTGCCCGCTATTTGATCCGTATTCAATATAGTAGTCTCTATCATACTCGGATATCATGCTCACAAGGGCGCTTTTGTCTGTAACCGCAGTTATGAATAGTCTATTTAGGATGATCTCCTCGTCTTCTACATTATCGGTTTGTATGGATGGATAATCGCTTGGTATTGTCATGCATGCTGAGATAAGTATTATTGCTAGTAGGCATGATGTCTTTCTAAGAGAATCATTGATGTTCATCATACAATTATTAGGATTCTTTTTATTATTGAGCTGTGTTGACACAGAATTAGTCTTAACATTTTATCTGATTATTTAGAAAAATGAAAAAAGAAGGGGGAAATCATCCCCTATTTATTGTTCAAGTACATGTACAACATACTCCACCAATATAGATTCCGCCTGTTGTAGGTCCTGATGAAGAAGGCGGTGTTGTAAATGTTGATGCCTGACATGCCGGATTAGAGTATGATGCAGACAAATCTGGAGTACTTGGTGGAGTTTGGCTTGAACAATGCGATGTACATTTATTTAACCTATCTAGATTACATCTAGCAAGAGTTCCTCCGTATCCAGTATATAATCCATAGCCTCTTGGACAACTTGAACAAGATGCTGTGGTCATACTTGTTGGATCATCCGAACGTCCTCCTCCAGCAGGTCCTGTTGTACATACTGTTGTTGGTGCTGGTTGTGGCTCACTGATATAGCATGCTTGTGTCCTAATCATTGGGGGATCTAGATCATTGCCCATGTAATTAGCAATTTCCTGATCCTCACAAGTGCACACGTTGGTATATCCGCATGATCCTGCTGATTCATCACATGCAGCACCCTTGATCTTCTTTCTATCACTGCTATCGCACTGGGCTCCAACAAGAGCTATTTTATACCAGTGGGTGTCAAGTGCTGTTCCACAAGAAGCGTCTTCACTGAACTCATAACATGTTCCACCACCGCAACTTGCCATGTCACCTCCTCCTTCTTGCGGATCGCTCCAACAACTTGGGAAACACTGTGGGAATGACTCTACTGGTGGTCCGACATCTGTTACAATATCCTTACATACATATGATGCAGTTGAAGGGTCATTTAACTTATCTTCAAAGCCAGATGGGAACATACCATCTTTACATTGTGCATCATCACCTA
>CAYREE010000031.1:0-4330 GCA_964423225.1 uncultured archaeon
GTGAGAAATGGATAAAAGAACTTAACACCCTCATGGAAATGCACTATCCTGTAAACATCATGGCCAAGCCAAAGGTCACTCCGAAAGACACTGTTGTCATAAAAGATTCTATGATCAAGTTTGTTGAAGGTGGTAGAGAGATAGAATCGTATCAGATTAATGTTGATGGAGTGACAGTTGATGTTCAAGTATTGTTCTTCAAAGGCGATGTAATGAATACGTATGCTATCAATGCTCCTGTTCTAGGCGATGCTACACAGACGATCCTTGATAAAGTGATAAGTCAATTGGCGATGGATGTTCCAGTGCAGCTTGAAGACATAGCCGATCCGAAAAAGATTGTGGAGATAAAGCTTGAATTAAAAGAGACTGCGAAAAAAAAGATAGAATCAGAGATACCCTATATTGACAAAGAGGCTGACTTATTGTCTGGACTTGCCTTACACAAGATATATGGGCTGGGGGAGATAGAGCTTGTTCTTGGAGATGATAATATCGAGGAGATTTGCATCAATTCCGCGGAATCCCCTTTAATAGTATATCATAAATCATATGGATGGTTGAAAACCAACATGTCTTTGAGTGATGAGAAGGATATTTTCGATATAGCATCACAGATAGGAAGGAATGTTGGCAGAGAGATAACGAATCTTAATCCTATCATGGATGCCCGTCTTGTAACAGGAGACCGTGTAGCATCAACACTATTCCCAGTCTCTTCACAGGGGAATACTGTGACGATACGAAGATTCGCGCGTGAACCATGGACGATCATAGATTTCATTAGTCCCGAATACAATACTCTATCTCCGGAGATAGCTGCCTTCCTATGGTTGTGTATACAGTATGAATTGAGCTTCATGGTTGCAGGTGGTACCGCATCTGGAAAAACAAGCCTTCTAAACACGCTTTGTGCATTCATACCGCCGGGCCAAAGGATTATAAGCATAGAAGATACCCGGGAGATACAGCTTCCTGAACACTTGAATCTAAACTGGATCCAATTGTTGACTAGAAACCCGAATCCTGAAGGTCTTGGAGGAGTCAACATGCTTGATCTTATCATAAGCGCATTGAGGATGAGGCCAGACCGGATTATAGTTGGTGAGGTAAGGACTAGGAAGGAGGCGGAAGTCTTGTTTGAGGCCATGCATACTGGACATAGCGTATATAGTACGATGCACGCTGATACGTGTATGCATGTTAAACGTAGGCTTGTTGAGCCTCCAATCAGTATCCCTGAGACAGAGCTTGAGATATTAAGCCTTGCTGTCGCCCAGTATCGTGACCGGGTGAAGGGTTTGAGAAGGACATTTGAGCTTGCGGAATTCATTCCTGGTTCTCAGGATCGGAGGCTTGAATTGAATTATCTTTACCGTTGGAGGGTGAAGAACGATACGTTTGAAAAAATTGCGACAAGCAAGAGGATATTCAATGATTTAAACCTTTATACTGGGATGAGTGTCAAGGAGATTGAACAGGATCTTTTGAACAAGAAGAATGTCTTGGATTGGATGCTTAAGAATAATATCCGTAAGATGGGTGATATTGGAAGGGTCATCAACATGTATTATCTACAGCCTGATGAACTCATGAAGCATATCGGAAAGTCTGGTGGTGCGGTATGAGAATCCCAATTATGTTACTTCCCCAGGAGGCGGCCAAGGATGCGGGCAAGAGAATCAGGTTCATCGGAAAAAGAGTTGTTGACATGTCGCCTGAAATAAAAAGCGACCTTGTTTTAAGCGGGATAGACTTTGATGCTGAGGAATATGTTGGCGGGTGTCTTGTCTCAGCGATTGCTCTCGGAGCATTTCTCTTTGGAGTTGTTGCGATCTCAGTAAATCTATGGGAGGAGGTACCTGCGAACATATACCTTTTCACAGCCATACCTGCATTACTGATAGCCGTACTTGATTTCGTATTCCTTCTGAGATATCCAAAAATCATTTCTCGAAAGAGGGCAGAGCTAATAGAAAGAGACCTTGTCTTTGCTTTGAAAGAGCTTTTGCTTAATATGAGTGCAGGCCTTTCGATCTATGATGCTATAAGAAAGATTGGTGATGGAGATTTTGGAGTTGTTTCAGAGGATTTTAAGCATGTTATCCAACAGACATCTGAGGGAATACCTCTTGAGGATGCGTTGGAGTCGCTTGCCTTAACATGCAGTTCCGAACATTTAAGGAATGCTTTATGGCAGATTATTAACGCGTTAAGGAGTGGTTCCAGTATGCGCGAGTCTTTGAATCTTATCATCAACACGCTTCTAATGGAGCAGAAGAGGAAGATATCTCATTATACACAGGAATTGAATATGATGAGCTTGTTCTACATGATCTTCGCGGTCGCAGTACCAACGATAATATCCTCAGTACTCGTAGTACTAACTTCTCTTATGGGTACTGGAGTAACCCCTGAAGTATTCATCCTAGTATTAGTATTTTGCATATTCGTTCAGATAATGCTTATAGGATTCGTGAAGTCTAGACGACCGATGATATACTCAGAATAAGTTTTTATTATATTATTCTTCTAGTTTACCGTGTAATATTGGTGATCTTGGCCGGTTGTATCTTCCATCATAGACTTTAAACGAGTCGAATGGGAGTTCGAGAACACTTAGTAGTTCGGATCTTGCAATGTTATATCTTCTTTGGGAGAGGAAGTTGACGAGCCATTCTCTTGTCAAAGCCTTTAATAGTTTTATCCTGGTTTGCTCATCCATACCCTCAAGTTCTCTGATGCCTAGTTTTTTACATTCTTTGGCAAGGACGAGTATCCCTGTCTTACCCCCCCACTTAGTCATATAGCTGAGAAGCTTTTCAGAGATTTTTTCCATGGTTACAACTTATTTTAAGTAGACTTTGAGTCCGTCTTCTGATATCTGGTAGTCTACGAAGTCTTTTGTATGATCGCTTCCACGCATCTTGTGGATCTTGAGTTGTCTACCCCATTTTTCTCTAAGCTTAAGCAGTATTACCGAGTCTGAAATGAAGTCTTCTATGCCAAACCGGCTAAGATCATCGCTTGCAATAGGGACTTCAGTAGTCATTAATGCGGTTATGCCCATCTGTCTAAGCTTTATGCTAAACCGAAATAATTCCGCTCTGAAGACGTCTACATTTTCATATGCGATCTTGAATGGTACGATACTGTCTATCGCGATCCTAGTAGCATCACTGTAGTTTAATTTAATGAGTTCCAACAGGTTGGAAAGCATTAGCGGGCTATTCTCATCTTCGAGTTCGTCTTTCGTATCGAGGATGTTTGATCTTAGCGCTGATAAATCATATACCATGAATTTTTCCTCGTCTGCATCGTCAAATTCAAGCCCTATAGTCCTGCAGTCCCTGGCTAAATGTTCACGCATCTCCTCGAGAGTAATATAAACTCCTTTCTGCCCGTATTTGGTTGCGCCATTAAAAATATAGTTAATTGCAAAGAGTGTTTTACCGCTTCCTGAGCACCCTGTAACCAGGTTTAGCGTATTCGGTACGAATCCACCCCCGAGAAGCTCGTCTAATCCTTCGATACCTGTTGCTATTCGATCCATCTTTGTTAAATATAGTATGATATTTTAATACATACACACGATGGCAACCAGAATTAAGGCTAATGATAAGACAGTTGGACAGGAGGAAATGGAGGCTAGGATCAAGAAAGGATCATCTGTCCTAGAATATATGCTCCATCGACTGTATTATTCTCTCTCACAGCCGCTTATGCCATTGTTTAGGACGAATATAACCACGATGCTAAGATATGCTGGTGAAGATATGAATGCAGAGGAATGGTTGGGCCAGACTATTGCAATCGGGGTGTTCGTATTCTTAACTGCTGGGATCACGCTTTATTTCCTGGAAGTCTCTACCATGTCTATTATCCTAATACTGGGCGTGTGTTTCACAATGCTTGTCACATCGTCTTATCTGATGATGTTTTTTAAGGCTGATAACCGGGGGAAAGCTGTTGAGAAGATGCTGCCGAATTTCCTGAATCTTGTGGCAAGCAACGTCAACTCGGGGATGACTCCATTTCAGGCTGTTAAAGCATCTTCAAGAAACGAGTTCGGGATATTAAAAGACGAGATTGATCGTGCGATATCAGTGTCTGTTGGATCCATGTCTTTTCATGAGGCTTTGCTTGACATGATTACTCGTATTAAGTCAAAGCTTTTCAGAAACGTTATCGAATTGATTGTTGAAGGGATGAGGACTGGTGGACCACTTGTACTGTTGCTTGAAGATACTGCACGATATATCACTGAGACACTTGATTTAAAACGTGAGATGACGACAAGAAGCAGGGCAAACATAATGTTCATCTCCTT
>CAYREE010000031.1:4342-19844 GCA_964423225.1 uncultured archaeon
CATACTTTTTGGCGCTCCCCTGCTTTCAGCAGTATCCATAAACTTCATCAAGACTGTTACAGACATACGAAATACTATTATGACAGAGGTTCCAGAGGTATTGCAGACCGGAATTGTTGGAGGGGTTACGATGGGTGAGTTATCCCTTACAGCAGATTTCCTGATACCTGTTTTGACAATCAACCTTATAGTTACAGCAACCATCGCGTCAATGCTGATTGCTATCATTAATGACGGTAAAGTCAAATATTTTGTCAAATATGCGGTTGTACTAACGCCTTTCACAGCATTCAACCTTTATGTGATTGACTATGTCCTATCATACATACTAAGTTGAAATGAAAATAGCATTAACAAGCGAGTTTTTCCCGCATTCGAGCGAATGTGAGATACGGGGTGGGGTAGAAGCTAGAGCCTATCATGTTGCAAGACATCTTGCAAAAAAACATGATGTTTCAGTCTACACGATAAAGGAAACAGGTTTAGATGATGAGTCCGAGTTCGATGGAATGCGTGTTGTTCGCATAAAACCAGAAGTAGAATATTCTCAAGCAGCATCCTTATCCAAGAGATTCTTGTTCATGCTAAATGGTTTGAAAGAGATAAAAACAGATCAATATGATCTTGTTGACGGGACAAGTTTTATGACATATCCCCTCGCATGGCATTCAAATATCAGTAAAAAGGTCGCGACCTATCATGATGTCTGGATAAACTCGTGGATAAAGAATGTTGGCGTGGCCGGTATCATGGGGGAGATATTGGAACGGTATGTATTGTCAAAGGATTGGGATAGGCTGATTGCTGTAAGTAATTATACTAGAGATAATCTTATCCGGTATGGTGTGGGTGAGGAGAAGGTGATAGTCATCCATAATGGTGTGGATGTTACGATGGCGGAATCATTAAGGATTGAAAAAGTTAGTGAGCCTACAATCTCTTGTGTTTCAAGGCTTGTGAAGTATAAGCAGGTTGATGTTTTGATACGGGCATTGGCGGAAGTCAGAAAAACAATCCCTGAAGCACGGCTTGTCATAGTCGGCACTGGTCCAGAGGAAGTCGTTTTGAAAAAACTTGCTGTGAAACTTGGATTAAAAGACAATATTGTATTCAAGGGATTTGTACCCCGGTATGAGGATGTGTTGAAGATAATGAAGTCATCTCATATGGCTTGTATGCCAAGTATTGTGGAGGGTTTTGGTATTATAATTGCTGAGGCAATGGCCCTTAAGATACCCTATGTTGCATCAGATATCCCTGCATTCAGAGAGGCTTCTAGGAATGGTTCTGGAGGCTTATTGTTTAAACCTGGGGATGTTAAAGAGCTTTCTGAGAAAATTGTGGATGTATTATCTGGGAAAGTAACTGGGGGAGTTTCTTTTATTAGTGAATATGATTGGGGTAATGTTGCGCAGAAAGTAGCTGAGGTCTACCAGGGAGTATTAGATGATGGGTAGAAAGAAAAAAAAAGATGGTTTAGAATCGTTTTTGAAGAAAAACCATGTTTTAATCATTTCATTTGTTTTTATCATCAGTTTTTTCTTGAGGATATCCCCGTATGTAAATTCTCCTGGTCTTCCATTCGGGGAAGTTGATGCTGCTTATCATTTTCAGATGGCTAAACTGATTGGGGAGGGTGGTTATCCAACCGACTTCACTCATATCCTGGATATGCCTGATGTAAGATATGGACAGTATGTTTATCCGCCAGTGACGCATACTGGTATGTCATTGATCAAACTTCTTACTGGTGTCTCTTTATTCTCGGCTTCTTTTATCTACGTGGCTTTTTTAGATAGTCTTTTATGTTTGACTACTTTTTTATTGATTAGGGAATTGTTTAATTACACTGCCGCAACTTTTTCAGCACTTATCATATCAGTCTCGTATCGTAACATACAGTCCTATCTATGGGGTCAGTGGCCAAGTATTGTTGGCTTGGTCTTTATCCCACTGGTTTTATTATATGGTATACGGTCTTTCAAGGATAAGCGGCAAGTCCCTTTATGCTCGTTATTTTCTGGATTGTTGTTTCTAACATATCCCCAATATTTTTTTTATTGTATGGGAGTTATTGCAATTCTTTTCATATCTCATTATCGTAGAGCAGTGAAGGAAAATTCATTTAGGCAGGTCGTTGTATTTGCTTTTATCTTCTTGTTACTAACGATACCGACGATACCTAAAATGGTTGGTTATTTTTTCTCTGAGAATGTCGAGTCAGTTGGAATAAACCTTGGTAGGTTCTTTCATTGGTATCCTAGTGTTGAGGGTGGAAAAGAATTTATTGAAGGTTATCGTCAGGACTGGTTTGACGTGAGTGTGTATCAATTACAACTTTTAGCCCTGGTGTTTATGGGGTTATTATCGACTTTATTCAATGATGGTCGAAGGAAGATTTTCATTGCATCGAATATATTTATATTCTATCTTCTTGCGCATTCAGACGCTTTTGGATTGAGTATTGACCGGAATACGAGACAGTTCAATCAGGAAGTTTTATTGTTTGCATTCATTATCCCTGCAATATTCACTCTTGAGAGAAAGGATCTTAAAAGACCATTCTTATTGGTGTCAGCGTTATTGTTGCTGACATATTATCCTGAGAGGGTTCATCTTTATTCACTGGGGATCACTAACTTTCCAAAATATGTTCGAATGACTCCAAATGAACTTGAGGCTGCATTTTGGATGAGGGAGAATATCCCTGAACAGTCTGTTGTTTTTTTCCAGGGTCAAGTCTATTTGCCTGTAACCCGCTGGTATGCTGCTATTAGTGATAAGGCTGTGGTGGTATATGATGGGAAACAGCTGCTGTTTGACGGTATCAGATATGATGGAGTGCAGATTGATTATTATCTTTTTGATTATACTTCGCTCATACTTGATCCTTCAAAGCGTTCAGAAAATACGATCAGGCTATACTCTTTGGAGGAGCAGATGGATAATCAGACAATCGTGGTATTTGAGAATGATGATGTTGCAATCAGGAGAAAAAAATAGGGTGTATCGCCAGTATTTAATAGGGCTTGGACTAGTGTTGTTTGCATTTGTAGCATTCGTGCCGTTTTCCATTAAGCCTATTATTGCAATTGTCTTCTTATCAGGTATCGGATATTATATTGTAGGTGTTTTTAATGATGGTCTAGGATTGTTTGAACATATTACTATTGGAATACTTGTTGGATTAACATTACCGGTTTATCCAATGTATATACTCAACAATTATCTTGGAGTATCCATCTCATTTTACAGTCTGATAGCATCCTTAATATCAATGATTATTTTAGTCCATATTCTCGCATACATTATTCGAAGGGGATCAATATCTGTGTGAAAAAAATGAGGTTGTGTATACTAAGCGATTTTAACTATCCTCATATGAAGGGTGGTGGGGAAGTAAGGATACATGAGATATCCAAGCGTCTGGTAAAAGAGGATGTTGATACGACAATAGTATGCATGGGCATAAAGGATGTCGATTCTATTGAGGATGTTGATGGGATTAGAGTAGTCCATCTGGGGCCGGTTATCAAAGACCTTCCAAAAAGAGGATTGATAGATTTCATATATTATACGTTATCAAGCCTCAAATATCTTCTTACAAACAAGTGTGATGTGATTGAAGCCAACACGTATATACCTCTTATTCCTGCATTCATCGCCGGGTTTCTGAAGAGGACTCCTGTAATAGCCACGATACATGATGTTTATGGTGGGCAATGGAGTGGACAATATAATCCCTGGATGGCGGGTTTAATCGAGCGATTATTAGTGAAGCTCCCTTTCACAAGGATTGTGACTGTTAGTTCATATACAAAGGAGAGGCTTGTAAAAGATTATGGTATAGCCGCTGAGAAGATAAGGATAATTCATAATGGAGTGGATCTTGAATACTTTGACTCAATAAACGAGTCAAAATCAGGTGATAATACCATTCTTTTCATCGGTAGGCTGATAGAACACAAACACGTTGATGACCTGATAAATGCCATCACTATTGTCAAGAAGATCCATCCCAAAGTTAGATTATCGATAATTGGAGACGGTGTGAACGAGAAGAATCTAAAAGATTTAGTAATACGGGAGAAACTTGGCGACAATGTGATCTTTAATGGGATCCTGGATGGAATGGATGTTGTAAAAAAAATCAAGTCCTGTCGGATGCTTGTCTTACCCTCTACCAAAGAGGGTTTTGGAATAGTCCTTGCTGAAGCGAATGCATGCAGTAAGCCTGTGATAGCATATGATTGTGGTGGTGTAGTGGATGTCATTGAGGATGGCGTGAATGGTTTCCTTGTTAAGCCAAGGGATATAAAAGAGTTATCCGTAAAAATTAGCCTACTTTTATCTGATGATAAGCTTACGAATGAGCTTGGAAGAAATGGTAGGAAAAAGGTTGAGGAGTTGTTCACATGGAATATGTGTTCCAAGAAGTATATGTCTGTATTAAAAGAAAATAATAAATAGGATAATAATATGCGTGTTTTATTCGTTACTGACGAGTACCCCCCATACCTTCGAGGTGGGGCGGGAGTGTATGCAGCAGAGATAACCAATCATCTAGCAGACAAAGTCGAATTCGAGGTTGCGGTCCCTGCGAAGCGTGAAGGGCATATAACAGCAGAGACAAAGATAGATGAGCGGATAAATGTATCAGAGATAGGATTCATAGATGTTCCCGGACTGCGATTTCCCAGCTCTGGATACAATATCTACCATAAATACAAGGATAAGCTATCTGATTATGATCTGATACACTCCAGCTCTGGAATGGGTTTCATGCTAGGTGGAAACAAGTTGGAGACAGTCCACCATACTATGAGAAGCGAAATGTCATCTCTCACACATAGGGGTAGGGAGTCATTTGAGGGATTCATGAACCACTTGTTCTATTATCGAGTACGGGACTGGCTAGAAGTAAGAAGCTTCAAGAAGGCTAGGAGATTCATCGCGATGAGCCATGCTACAAAGGACAGTCTATTAGATGATTATAGGATAAGTGCGGACAATATTGTGATAACGAATAATGGTGTTGATGTAAACCGGTTTACTCCAGGGGATAAGAAGGAGGCGAGAGAGACCCTTGGATTACCATCAGATAGCAAAATCCTCTTGTTTGTAGGGCGGATTGAGGAGCGTAAGAATGTTGACACACTAGTTCATGCAATGAAAGAGTTAGATGATTATTATCTTGTCGTATGTGGTACAGGACCTATGCATGGATGGATAGAATCCCTGGTAAAAGACCATGGTATGAATAATGTGCAGATAACCGGTTTTGTTTCAGACCTTGATTTACCCCATTATTATAATGCAGCCGACCTACTAGTCCATCCTGCAGACGTCGAGGGTTTTGGCCTGACCCTTATTGAGTCGATGGCTTCTGGAACCCCAGTGTTGACGCAGCGTAAAAGCGGGATGAAGGACATCCTTGAAAAATGTGGTGTGAAGGAAGAGTTAGCTAGTACTGATCCAGTGGTTATTGCAGATACTGTTAAGACAATCCTATCTGATGAAAGTCTTGCAAAACGCGTGGAACAATACAGAAAAAAAGCCATTAAGGAATTCAGCTGGGAGAAGATAGCAGAACGAACATATGATGTTTACGAGTCTATGATCTGATTTTTCCCTCCTGTTTATCATTAATCCTATTGTTTTTTAAACTATGTCTGTCTGAAGGCTCTATCTGAAATTGGATAGATATATAGTACTATAAGTAATTGATAGTATATCTATTTTTTGGAGGATTTTATTATGGAAAGGGTTCCTACCGGCATTGAGGGTCTTGATGAGCTTCTCAATGGAGGTTTTGTTAAAAAACGACATATTTTAGTGTGTGGTGGACCTGGTACTGGTAAGACGACTATTGGCTATGAGTTTCTTTATAGGGGGGCTGAAAAGTTTTCAGAGAAGGGATTGTTCATATCTCTTGAGCAGCCTCCAGACAGGGTTGTTGAAGGGGCTAAAGCATTGTTTACTAACTGGGACTGGGATACGCATTTATCAGGTAACCTCATTTTCACGAGGATACTCAGGGATGATTTTGATAATCTGCAACAGGTTATTGAAGGATATGTGAAAGAACATGATGTAAAAAGGGTTGTGATAGACAGTCTGACGATTTTAAAATTATATTTTAGAAGTGATGACGCTTATAGAAACAACCTATATGAGCTATTGGATTTCCTAGGCAATCTTGATTGCACTAGTGTATTGATATCAGAAAAGTCCCATACGAGTCGGGGGGATGCGGTGTTTGACATGGAAGAATTCGTTGCAGACGGTGTTATAAGCTTATATCTTGTCCCCAAGGAGAGGGATAGGTTGAGAGTCCTTGAGATAGTGAAGATGAGGGATGTAGATCATTCAACAAAATTATGCCCCTTCAAGATTACTTCTGAGGGTCTTTTAATATCGCCTGATGCCCCGATGTTCAGAGATGTAAAATAACCATGGAATCTTCGCTTGCATTACATTCTGAACTAGTAAATAATCTTATGGTATATCTGACCAAGGTAGATCCGGGTTTATTCAATGCAGCCTTCTCTGTTAGCAAAGAGATATTTGACGCAAATAATGTCACATATTCTCTTGAAGGGCAGCTACCCATTGTTACAGAGGCGAACTGTTCACAAGACCATATGAATGAATTTTATTTTTCATTGGTTGGCCCATTCGAGAAAAAGCACGGTATTGAACGGTTATGGAAGCAGTTGTATAAGATAAACCTCAAATTCTATGCAAAGCATAAGACAGAGATCAAGTCAAATAATCTTGAAATACCGATATCACGTTATGAATTCGGATATGATTTATTTGACAAGATATTCGGACTTTCCGTAAAGGAGATCAGTGAACATCGTTGGTCTGATTGGCCTTTATATCTATCCAACCAGAAGATCTACTTGATCTGTAAGACTCATGCTGGAGAAGAGGCTTTCCTGAGCGAGGCTTGGCGTTTTTTAAGGATGTCTGATATCGAGGGTAAGTCCAAGGAGATACTGCTTCAGCAGGTGGTGACTGTTGGCAGGGAGATTTATGTGGGTAGGGAGGCGTGGCTTAGAAAAGCGTCTGTAAGGGCTATCGACTATATGGAGGGTATGCGGATGAGCCAGGTAGTCTTTATGGGTAAAGATGATATTGTCCGTGACTTCACTAAAGTAATGTCGCTCTTACGACGTGAGTTAAAAGAATTATCCAAGATAGAGTGTCAGGTGCTTTTAATGCTAACTGAGAATAAGGTGGTGGATGATATCAAGTCGACTATTGAGGGTGATCCGAAGAAAGTTGATGTTGCAGTAGAGAGGCTACAGAATCTTAATTATATTACCGAGAATATTAAACCAACATCTTTTGGAATTAATACTGCTTGTGAATTAAAGCAGAGGATGAAAAATGAATAGTGGTGATTTTTTATGACAGTTAATCTAGAAAAAAGTGTTATAGTGAATTTTAAAACATATGAGCAGGCATCAGGTAGTAAGGCAGTCGAGCTTGCTAAGGTCTGTGATCAAGTAGCAAAGGAGTTAGGCGTGAATATAGTGGTTGCAGTACAGGCTATTGACTTAAAGCAAGTTGTGGATGCAGTAGACATCCCGGTTTTCGCCCAACATATCGATCCAATAAAACCTGGGAGCCATACTGGCTGGATCCTACCTCTTGCAGTCAAGGAGGCTGGGGCGGTCGGTACATTGGTAAGCCATTCAGAACGGAAGTTAGATATTGATGACATCAAAGTCCGTGTCGATTTTGCAAGGGAGATGGGTTTGACTACTATAGTCTGTTCAGGCAAAGAGACGAATGAGGAGACTATAAAGGAGACGAAGGCGATCGCAGCTTTGCGGCCTGACTTTGTAGCCGCTGAACCACCAGATCTTATTGGTGGAGACGTTTCTGTAACAACTCGGCCTGAACTTGTTACGGGTGTTGTTGATGCAGTTAAAGAAGTCAGTCCTGAAGTCGGGGTTTTAACTGGGGCTGGAGTTAAGACTGGAGATGATGTTCGGGACGCGTTAAGGCTAGGTACTCTTGGCGTATTATTGGCATCTGGTGTTACTAAGGCTGAGGATCCTAGGAAGGCGTTGATTGATCTTTCCAAAGGAGCAGAATAATATATAATATAAGTAACACTTATATTATATAATTTTTTTTATCTTTTTTCTCTATATTCTTCAATTAGTCCTTCTAACGACATATTTTCTCCATCATCTAGATCTGTTTTATCCACAAACCATAGTCCATCCACAGTTTCGAGCTTTTTTATCTTGAATACCTTGACTCCGAGAGACCTGAATAAATCAGTATTGAGTTGTAGATCGGTGAATACATACTTGAATGATCCGACGTTGATGTCTTTTGGATTAACCTTGTCTCTAACCATGCAATAGCCATCGAGTACTTCTGGGTAGATGCCGACCAATGCTTCTTCATCGTCAATGACTGCTAGCAAATGTTTTTTTACAGACTCTTTTAATGAAAGATCTTTTTTTATCGCGCTTATCTTCAACTCATAGTTTCTTATAGTATTTTCAACAGAACTGTTTCCCCATTCTTTGCGTGTATGATTCTTCCTCTTTATCCCTGCAATCTCTTCCTTGAGTTTGGCGATCAATGCATCTTTTTTGTCGAGTTCTGTCATTAAAGATTTGATCCTTTTGTCCAGGCTCCGGATCTTCTTATCTTCTGGTGATTGCTCTATTGTTTCTTTCTTTACTATCTCTTTCTCAGGGATTTCCTTATCATCTTTTGATGTTAATATCCGCTCAGCTTTTTCGATCGAGTTTCCTTGTAAAACCATATGTTTTACTTCATCAGACAACTTTAAGGAATCTACTTTTGTGAACATGTTACGATATTTATTGAAAGCGTTTAATGCTGCTGCAAGAGCATCTCTTTGATGGGCGTCAGAGACATTGAATCCCCGGGCCATCTCGATCTTCTCATTGACTGACAGATCCTTTTCTGGGATGAATGAACGAACGCCAAAAGTCTTTGATATCTTTGACACGAATCCGGGTATGGGATTAACATCGCATGCAATCATTGATGGTTTTCCATGGGAAACGATATACTCTATGACATTCGACAATCCCATGTCTTTGGAGCTTATAATATCGACTATGTCGCCCTGTAAGTCTATGAGTGATACTGCAGTTGTCGTCCCTGGATCTATCCCAACAATCAAGTGCTTAATCATCAGTGAGCCTTGTCTGTTTGTCTTTCAATGGATATTCGCCTGTGAGACAGGCGGTACACAATTCGTTTTTTGACGCATCAATGGACTTTATGAGTCCCTCGATGCTTATGTATGCGAGGCTATCTGCCCCAATATGCTTGCATATGTCTTTTACATCCTTTTCGCTGGCTATGAATTCTTTGGCTGCCTGCATGTCTATACCATAACCACATGGATGTTTGATGGGTGGTGATGCGATCCTTACATGAACTTCCTTTGCACCAGATTTTTTAAGCATCTTGATGATCTGACTTGTGGTAGTACCCCGTACGATCGAGTCATCAACTAGTATGATCCTTTTGCCGTCAACTTGGGTCTTTAATGCGTTAAGCTTCATCTTAACGCCGACTTCTCGCTGGCTTTGTTCAGGCATTATGAATGTTCTTCCCATATACCTGTTTTTCATTAGGCATTCTCCATAGGGTATCTTCGCTCCCCTGGAATATCCGATAGCATGAGTGATCCCTGAGTCTGGCACGGCACATACAAGGTCAGCTTTAACCGGCGACTCTTTAGCGAGCGTATCCCCCAGCTTCAAGCGTACGTCATAGACTGCGCGCCCATCGATTATTGAGTCAGCTCTAGAAAAATAAACGTATTCGAACATGCAGTGACAGATATTTTCTTTAATACCCATGTGAGATTCGATGGTTTCTCCTATCACAAGTATCTCTGATGGTTTGACGTCCCTGACAAGTTCAACACCAATCGTGTCAAGTGCGCATGTCTCACTGGCAACTACTGTCATACCCTCGGTCTGACCATAGCATAAGGGTCTTACTCCTGATGGGTCTCGAACTGCGATGATCTTTCCATTATATAGTATAACTAGAGAATATGATCCTACCAGTCTTTTCATAACTGATTGTATGGCTTCGACGAAGGTTTCGCATTTGACGTGTTCGAGTGCGATTAGTTGTGCGATTAGTTCTGTGTCTGTTGTGGTTGTGAAGATACCACCCCTTTCCTCAAGCTCACTTTTCAACTCTTCCTGGTTCACTATGTTTCCATTATGAGCGATCGCGAAACTGCCTTTGGAATAGTTTATCAACATGGGTTGTGCATTCTCGACCCTTGACTCTCCAGTAGTGGAGTATCTTACATGTCCCACCCCGATATTACCTGAGATGTAGGCATTCTTGAATACGTCTGTGACAAGTCCCATGTCCTTGTGGACTCGTATCCTGTCGTTTTGTATGGCGATTCCAGCAGATTCCTGTCCTCGATGCTGCATAGAAAAAAGTCCTTGGTATAGTCTATTGAAGACATCGGATTCCCAACGCACCCCGATAACCGCGCATTCTTCACGCATTTTTAGAAATAATACTTTTCAAGTACTGGTATAATAATTAAGTATATGAATTACAATATCACGAAGAAAGGTGTCTGCACTGACGGATTCAAGGCATATGGCTTGAAAGAAGGCAAATATGGTGTCACAGTCATACTCTCGGATCGGGTGTGCGATTGTGTCGGCGTATTCACAAAAAATAGTGTGAAGGCCGCATCCGTAATCCATAACAAGAAGATAATCAAGAATGGAGTCCAGTTGATTGTGGCAAACAGTGGGAATGCGAATGCATGCATATCATCTGCAAAGCATGATAATCAATCGATCGCATCATATTCAGCTAAAGCATTGGATGTCGACTTGAATAATACTTCTGTGTCTTCGACAGGCATTATTGGAAAGAAGCTTGAGGTTGACAAGGTGAAAAAACTGGTTGATAAAGTCATTCCTCATCTATCCTGTTCAGACAAGGCTAGTATGGATGCTGCAAAAGCGATTATGACGACTGATACGAAGCCAAAGTATTATTCAGTTGAAAAGGATGGTCTACAGGTTGGTGGGATATGTAAGGGTTCGGGCATGATTGCTCCGGACATGGCGACGATCCTATCTTTCGTAACTACTAATGCACATCTTCCCCGGAAGGTTCTTGAAGATTGTTTGATTCATGCAGTGGATAAATCCTTTAACATGCTTTCTATAGAGGGGGATATGAGCACTAATGATACTGCTCTCCTTCTTACCAATCGTAAAGTAAAATGCAGTAGGAAGGCGTTCAGCCAGATGTTGGACAAGGTCTTCATGGAATTTGCAAAGCAGATTGCATTGGATGGTGAGGGTGCGACCAAGTATCTTGAAGTCACTGTAAACGGATGTAAGACTGATAAAGATGCTGTGAAATCAGTGAAGGCTGTAGTCAACTCCATACTTGTCAAGACTGCATTCTATGGTGAGAATCCGAACTGGGGTCGTATCATAGCGGCTATTGGGAGCGTAGTTTCTGTGGATTATACATTGGCTTCGATAACCTTCGAATCCGAGAAGGGTAAGATACTCATGTTTGATAAGGGTGTTCCAGGCGACATGAAAATGGCGGGGAAGATACTTAAGGCTCGTGAGATCTTTGTGACAGTGGATCTTGGTCTTGGTACTGCTTCTGCAACTGGTTTTGGTTGTGATATTACTCCTGAGAACATGAAGATTAATGCAGGATATAATTGATCTTTCATTTTATTCAGAGGGACTTTCTTATTTCTGTCATAACCTCTCTGGGTGGAAATACTGAGCCGAAATCAGCTATTACTGCATTGACTTTACCTTGTTCATTTCTAATGGGGATGAAGCTGTCGATATTTATACGCCAATCATGCTTTCTTGCTGCTTCGGTCTGTCTTTGCATATCTTCATTGAAACTTTTTAACTCAGTAGCATCTAGGACATCTTCAGGTTTTAAGAGTGTTAGTAATAGGTCTGGATTTCTCTTTCTGGATTTTACAACTCGGAAAGTAGGTATTATATTCAATCCTAGTTGTTCGTTATCGTTAAGATCCACTAGTCTTTTCATGGATTCGAATTGATATCTTGAATTTTCAGTGGGTGAATCATTTGTCGGTTTTTGCCTCCTGAATTTTTTTAAGGCAAAATGTTCTGTTTGTTCTTGCCCTTCCCTATCAAATGTTACTTCAGCCTTGACGACATCGCCTTCATTACCCTCTGTTGAAAGGACTTCTAACTCCCTGATTCTATTGGCTAAAAGAGTGTCTTTCGGGCCTATTAGCTCTGTTTTCCGTTTTCTAAATAGCATATATTGTTATACGGAAGAATTCGTATATATCTGCCTTATCCAGTCTTTGTCTTTAGGTATTCTCTTGCACAGTGTACTCCATAGTCTCTTATTGCTTGTGCTTGTCTTTCATCCTCGCCTTTCAACTGTTCGATTAGTTCTCTTTGTCTATCTGGTTTAAGTCGCTGCCTTATATGATCCATGATGAATTTGTAATATTTGTTTGGGGGATCAGTGTATACTTTTTCCGCTCCCTCTAGTTCTTCTGGCTTGAAATATCTTTCAGGATTTAACGATAATGTCGAAAATAATGCATCACCATTCCTTTTTAGTATCTGGTATGTGAAAGGATCTTGTCCAAGAAGATACTCAAGGATCTCTCCACGTCCCCCGCAGAATGTTCCATCATATTTCTTATCTATTCTACTGTGTACTTCACGGAATCCTCCAGGTAGTCTTGGCACGAAATCGGTTGGCGGATAATCTCCCCCCACGTTCACACATCTTAATGGTCCTGGCAGATTATCCCGCATCTGATGTAGTGGGTCGACAGTTGTAACATTGTCAAGAAGGAAGAATTCCTTATCATCACTGCCTACTGCCTTTGCTAGTTCGGCTTGTTCGTTTGCCTCAAATCCTTTCAGCCCGTAATTAGGAGTTGGCATAAGTGTAACTTTTGCATTTGGTGCGAGAACGGAAAGGACTCCCTGGTAGAATTCACCGACATTCTGCATTCCTGCAAGCGGGAATATATAATGCATTCCGGTTCCATCAGAGCCCTTCAGCCAGTTTTCATCCACCCATCCTACTGCTTCCATAGGATTGACTTTGGGTCCGCCAAGCAGCCTTTTAACGTATTCAACATCTATTGCCGGATTCGGAGTTATATTGGATATTGGACTTTCTCCCTGTCCGGTCATATGTGCATTGCCCATATTGAATATAATACTGGGAACTAGGGGATTATATCCTTTTTCCTCCTCTTTTATACAGGGATTATCAATTTGCTAATAGTATTATTATCATTTTTTTTTATTGGGTGGTTGTTTATGGATATTGGTAATATGGGGCAGGCATTGGTTAAGCAGATGCTTGTCATTTCTGGGAATAATCTGCCTAAACTGATAGCAGCCCTTGTTTTTTTGGTTGCTGGTTTTGTGGCAGCGAAATTAGTTGCGGGATTGGTGCGGAAGTTCTTGAATAAGACTTCTATTGACAATAAGATTGCGAAAAGTCTTCTTGGGCAAGGCAAGCAGATACCGATCGAGAATACGACGTCTAATATTGTATTCTATCTTGTCATGTTATTCGTGCTTGTGGGTGTATTACAGCTACTTGGCATGACGATGTTGGCTAAGCCATTAAATGATTTCATCGTGCAGATAACAAAGTATGCTCCAAGATTGATAGGTGCGGGTGTATTATTGATTGTTGCCTGGATAGTTGCGACGATCGTAAGGAGTATTTTCACTGGTATCCTTCATGGCATTGATTTGGATAAGAAGCTTTCTGCTAAGAAGGGTGAGGTAGCGAGCCTGTCACATTCTATTGGTGAAGTAGTATACTGGATTATATTCTTGTTTTTCTTGCCGGGAATCCTTGATGCGTTGGCATTAAAAGGTCTTCTCGAACCGGTTCAAGGAATGGTGACTAAGATACTTGACTTCCTGCCAAATGTATTTGCTGCAGGTATTACTCTTGGTGCTGGATGGCTTATCGCAGGCATAATCCAGAATATAGTGACGAATCTTTCTTCTGCAATGGGTGCGGACTCATTAAGCAAGAAAGTGCATTTGCAAAAGGCTTTGGGTAAACAGAAGCTTTCAAGCCTTCTTGGAATGCTGGTCCACATATTCATAATGCTTCCAGTACTTATCGCAGCCCTTGAAGCATTATCAATTGAGGCTTTGACAAATCCGGTGTCAAACATGTTGAATGCAATCCTTCTTGCGATACCGAATATCTTCTCTGCGATACTTGTTATGGGAATATCCTATGTCCTAGGTAAAGTCGTTTCAGACTGGCTTGCGACAATTCTTAAGGCTGTTGGATTTGACCTTGTCTTGTCTTCACTGGGTCTTGGAAAAGAACCTTCAGAGGATGCGAAGTCTCCATCAATGATTGTCGGACATCTTGCGATGATTGCGGTACTTGTTTTTGCGAGTATCGAGGCTTTTAATATCATGGGATTGACGATACTTGCAGGTTTGATGGCGGAGTTCATAGTATTTGCAAGCCAGGTTGCATTGGGTATAGTAATCCTTGGTATTGGATTGTATCTTGCAAACCTTGCCTCTGATACTATACTGCAGACAGGTACTCAGAATGCGCGCTTCCTATCCACTGTGGCAAGAGCGGCGATACTCTTGATAACTGGTGCGATGGCTTTGAATCGGATGGGCTTGGCGAACGACATCATCAACATAGCATTCGGATTATTATTGGGTTCGGTTGCAGTGGCGTTTGCAATAGCATTCGGATTGGGCGGCAGGGATGTTGCAGCCAAGATGCTGGAGGATGCTGCGAAGAAGCATTCTGGTTGAAAGAGATGGGTGGGTTGAAAACCCACTCTAAATATTTTTTTTTTAAATGGATATCTTTTGTTCGCATAGGGTTCTCCAGTATTCTGGTTCATGTTTTGCCTTGTCTTTCACTGAGTCTTCTGGGATCATCTCGCATATCTTCTTGTTATTGGTTTCTACTGCGATGTCATGGAGACACCAGTCTCTGTGTTCTCGTGTAGTTGTTTTCAGACATATGTTTTCATCACTCTTTGATAGTGCAATATATACAACACAGTTGTTTCTAGAATTTCTTTTCTCCTTTAGTTCTGGATTAATGACTACTTCATCTATATTATCGCATATAGTATAATCTCCTGTATGTATTGCAACAGATGTAAAGCAGCTTAAACGGTCTAATGAACGGGTCAGTGGACTACAATTATCTACTGTCTTATACTTGTCTTTAATGTATCCTCTCACTGTTTGGGATGGCGTTAATTTCTGGTGACTACTATCTGCTTTTTTTCTTTGATAGTCATTTATCATTCCTACTGCCTTATAACAATCTTCCTTATTGTTTTTAACAGGTTCACAGTATCTAGAGTCGTTTTGAATTAACGCGATCAGTGAATGGCAAGTGTCGGGTTGATTTTCGCGGCTGGTACAATCCAAACGCTAGGGGTAGC
>CAYREE010000032.1:0-19586 GCA_964423225.1 uncultured archaeon
GAGTATATCTTGCACCCGTTTTTTCCGTTCCGTATGACCCAATCCCTTGAATCTCATCGGCAGTTCAATATTCTCAAATGATGTCATAGTAGGGATGAGGTTGAACTGTTGGAATACGAAACCGAGCTTCTCCCTTCTAAGCCTCGCCTTCTCCAAACCATTCAATGTGCTTATCCCTATGCCTTCGATATATACTTCTCCCGAAGTTGGAGTGTCAAGGCAACTTATTAGGTTTAAGAGCGTTGATTTTCCTGACCCTGACGGACCGATGAGGCTAACATACTCGCCAAGATCAATAGTCAAGTCAACATGGCAGACTGCACAGCACTCATTAGCCTCTCCTGGATTATACGTCTTCACAAGATCCTCACACTTTATCTCTCCATTACTCATAGCGTAACACCTCGATTGGATCCAACTGGCTTGCAGCCCATGCAGGATAAAGTCCCGCACCCATACCAAGAATGATTGAGAATCCAAGACCCATGGCAACAAGATCTGTTGTTAGTATGGGAGTGAAATCCGTGTATGATCCAACAAGTACGGTAGTACCATAACCAAGCAGTAGTCCTGCGACACCTCCGATCAAGGATAGTATTGCTGACTCCTCAAGCACTTGTGTTAGGATATTAGTTGTTGTGGCTCCAATCGCTTTCATGACACCTATCTCCCTTCTACGCTCCATTACAGTCATTATCATAGTATTCATTATACCTATGCCACCGACTATCACTGAAATAGCAGCTATTCCATAGACTGCCATCTGAACAGTTGAAAGAGTTGATTCAAGTGTCCTAACTATCGTCATCATGGAGAAAGCCCGTACATCGTCTGTATAATCCTTAATAGACTGCTCAACATTTTCTACTTGGTCCACATCTTCAATCTTCACTTTAAGACGCTTGATGGTATCATCATCCTCAATCTCCTGCATAGTAGACATTGGCACAAGAGTAACCTCGTCGATAGATGTGTCACCAGTCTCCTCGAGTATGCCAATCACTTCAAAATGGTATGTCTCATCAGTATCGTTCTCGTTGTCTGACCGACTGTTATATTCTATCTCATCACCTAGATTAAGATTGTTTGATAAAGCAACAGAATAACCCATCACGATAACAGTGCTGGTTGAATCCGAATCATCGAGTTTGCGGCCTTCTTCAGCAACTATCTCCTCACCGATCAGATAATCCTGGTCATCTGGACTTATAGCTGTGAACAATACTTCGACCGGTCCGGAAGACCCAGTAAATAATGCTTTTAATCGAGCAGGTCCGTGAAAACCTCCGCTTCGCTTAATTCGGTATTCGCCGACTGGTATCACTTCTTCGACACCCTTCATGTTATTAATGGCATCGATTATATCATCTGATATGCCGTCCCCAGTTACTGCTCGTACATCCACTACTGCTGCAATGTCTCCAACAGACTCTGTTATCTGTTGGTTAAGTCCCTCACCAATCGAGCCGAGGGCTAGGATCAATCCTATTCCCATAGCTATCCCCAATATCGTGAGGACACTCCTGACTTTCTGGCGAAAGACATTCTTTAACGCTATATCAAGCATTTTATCCTTTTAACCGCTTTTCATTCCACGATAAAACTTTCGGGCAACCAGTGCCAAGACCACTATTATGATTATATAGATCAGATATGTCGTCGTGCTTGTACCAGTGCTACCATCCTTACTTCCACCATGTCTAGAGTATGTTGAACCACCACTTCCAAGCATTATCTGCTCTTCCTCAGTAATCCGCTTGTTATTCAGCCCAGTATATTCGATTATCAGTTTGGCAGGACCCGATGCAGTAGTATCAAAAGTGAATGTTGTCTCCTTGTTTGTCTTAATATCTGACTTATATGCCACATATCTTTTAGCTGTTGACATCACTTTAGTTGAATTCCTCCTTCGTTCAGTTGGAAGATCCTTAGCTCCATTACTTTCGCTTTTAGTCATGAAGGAAGACCTATTTGCAGGCAATTCAAGTATGGCTTTAACACCATCCGCAGTCCTAGTACCAATATTTGCCACTTCCACACGAACATTGCCTCTGCTCGTGTCAATATTGATTATCTCGAGGATTATTTTTCCGCCAATATCTATTCCAATATCCTTTGAGACGTTATACGTCATACCGCCAACCTTGTAGAATATAGTTAAGGGTATTGCATATGCTTTAACATCTGCATCCCAGCCAACAGCAATATCAAATTGTGTTTCAATGGTTTCTCCTGCACCTACCATACCCAAGTATTTTTCTGAAGTATCAACAGGTACGAAAGGAGATGTTAACGACAAGCTCATTGTAGTATCCTCTGAGTTTGCTTTTCCAACATTCTTCAAACCAATCTTCATTGCAACAGTCTCCCCTGGACCAGTAGGCTCATAGTTGATGCTCACAACCTTAAAGTCTATACCAGAATCCTCAACATTCAATCCAATCGTAATATTATCTGAGGATGAGCTGCCTGATTCGTCAGTATATTCAAGTAGTATTGATGCACTACATGCACCAGATGTTGTCGGCTTAATCTTATAATTTAGATTGAATGGGTTTTCCACATTAATACTTCCAATATATTGCCTCGACGATCCAATCACAGTTATACAACTAGAAGAGAATGTAGCCTCCAAATCCTTTACAGGATCCAATACTTTTCCTTCTATAACAAGATCATCAAGTATGTCTTTAAAGTATGTCGTCTTTAAAGCAGTGATCTGAAAGGATGGATCTCCATAAATCCTTAAGGGATAATTCCATGTTGTAAGCTGGTCATTATCTTCATCACCCACATTATCATATCCATCATAGAGGATTCGTATATTAACCGCGGAAAGGCCTGTTGGAGCATCCTTATCCACTCTTATAAGAACAGGCAATGATTTCGATGCGCCAGCATCAAGCCTACCAACCTCAAACCTCTTGTCGACATTGATTGAGCCAGAAGTAGGGATATATACTTCCACATCCTCGGCTCTGCGCCCGCCGGAATTCGTAATAACAAGATTCAATACACCAGTATCCCCTGCCCTAAGGTTGGAATCGATTGAACTTGAGTCAAAGTCCACGACCATGTTCGTTGGGGCAAGATCGGTAGACTGTGCGCTAGCCAAGGTCATAAGACATGCTAGAGTAATAAGAGTTAATCCATATTTTATTTTATTATTTTCCATTTTTCGTTTACACCTACATACTAATTGATTGATACATGCTATATGTTTTAATGAAACAGCTGTTTCAAAAACTGAAACAGCATCATATTTTAATCTTAATAAGGTTCGTATTGCCTAACGGCTTCTTCTCAATAACACCCCGTTGTTCAAGCCTGGATATGGTCCGTGAAACCCTCACCTTGGATAAACCAGACTCTGCAACCAAATATATCTGCTCCATCTTACCCTCCTTCAACAACAATTGCATGATTATCCGCTCATCCTCAGGGAGAATATTCAATATCCGCTGGACCTGCGCCTTAGTGATCTTCCACTGGAATAAAAGAATGATTAATGCTCCAATGGCCATGGCAACAGCTATACCACCATAATAGACTAGGGGGATAGACTCTCCTGTATCCTCAATATAGTAGCCGTTGAGTATAGATAGCATTATCCCTAAACTGAATACGGCGATCAACGCCACTCCAAGACGGGCTTCACTGACTTCCATCATCAATCCACAAGATCCTGCTTCATATCATGAAACGTTTCCTTGTCTATCTCTCCCTTGGCATATCTTTCCTTAAGGATATCCATTACATCATGACTCTTTCTACTACTTCGGATAAGCCAATAGAAAATCAAGGCAACAATCACGATTATGATGACGTTCACAACTATGAAAGGAGGCAACAATCCAAATAATAATTTCTTCCTTATTGCTTCTGCGGCCGGGCCAGCTGCGGTACGAGCCACTCTTGCACCCTGCTCTGCTAATAGTATATCCATACATATCACCTTTGTATTGTCCTATTTATAGTATATATTGTTTAAATGGTGGGGAAACTTGTCTGATCTTCCGATAAGTCCCATCTTACGCATCTTATAGTCCATAAAGATCCAGACACCTGCAAAAGACAAGACCAACATAAGGATTGAGTCAAAACCAATCATCTTTAACCTACCTATGACTAATCCAAAAGTTCATCGCACGCAATAATAATACGAACAATGAATTTCCCATAAAATCGATACTCATCATCACACCTCAGGATAAAATAGATGATGGGGGAAATAGAATCCCCCATCAAAATTCTTTGGGTGGTGTTTTACTGGTTGAATCCCATTCCCCCAGGCCCTCCTTGAGGCCCATTTCCTTGGCCAAATCCTCCACGAGGTCCTTTACCCTGACCAGGTCCATGAGACAAGCCAAGCTCATCCATAATGGCTTTAGCCTCCCTCATCTTAATCCTAGCTTCAGCATATTTTGGGAAATTGTCCTCGGTTATCTTATCAAGCAAATCTTCTCCCCTCGGAGTATCAGCCATCAAAGCACTCCAGGCTGCATAGTCACCAGAGTCAATGGCAGCATCAAGAGCGGTCTTCATCTCGTCTCTATGAGCTTTCATTGCATCCCGGATTTCTTCCCTGGACGCATCCTCAGGAAGACCAAGCTTATCACACAATGCAGCCTTCACATCATCACGGCCTGCATCATCGCCTAGACCAAGCCAATCCTTGGCTTTATTAAAATTCCTCCTCTGCTGCATATGATCCCGCAGCTTACCGAAGAATCCAGCCTTATTCACTCCTTCCCTGCCAGTACCCGCCCCAGATTCATCGGCAGTCACATACATAGTGAATAACATGCCGAATAACAATAGGGTCGTAGCACCCACAACAATCTTTTTCTTCATCTAAATCACCTCTTTTATTTTAAGACAGAGGTGAAACAGGGGATAAGTTTTACTGAAACAGCTGTTGCATACAATGAAACAGAAGCCTTATTTCCTATCAATGGCTTTCTTTGCGCTAGAAACAATAGTCTTAGAAGTCAGCTCAAACTCTTCCATCAATTCCTTAGCCTTTCCTGATTTTCCGAACCGATCCTTAGTACCAACACGCTCCTGTGGAACCGGATAAGTTCCGCATAGCACTTCAGATATTACTCCACCAAGACCTCCGAAAATACTATGTTCCTCGCATGTGACGATAGCCCCGGTTTCCTTAGCGGCTTTAACGACAGTATCAACGTCTATTGGCTTGATATTATTCATATTAACAACACGTGTAGAAACGCCCGCTTTTTCAAGCTCATAAGCAGCCCTGATCGACTCAGATACCATGACGCCACAAGCCATCAAAGTCACATCAGCACCATCCAATAAAGTGATCGGCTTAGTTGGATCATGATCATAATCCTCAAAGATAATAGGTGTCTTAGCCCTAGACAACCGTATATATTGCGGCCCATTATATTCTGCATCATTTCTAATATCAGCCTCCACTTCCCGAGCATCTGCTGGGACCACAACATTCATACCCGGTATCGAACGCATCAATGATATATCCTCGAGTATCTGATGACTCGAACCATCCTCTCCAACAGTAATGCCGGCATGAGTCAATACTATCTTGACATTCAAACTGTCATAAGCAATAGAATTCCTTATCTGCTCCCATCCACGACCACATCCAAACATCGCGAAACCACTTGCAAAAACCGTTTTTCCAGCAAGAGCAAGGCCTGCTGACATACCCATCAAGTTCTGCTCTGCACAACCAACGTTAAAGAAACGCTCAGGATATTCCCTGCCAAATAAAACTGTCTTCGTGGATTCAGAAAGATCGGAGTCTAATACAACAATGTCCTTATTCACTCTCCCGAGCTCTAAAAGTGTCTTTCCATATGCTGATCGCGTATAATCCATTACATCAAGTTTGTATTTCACTTTTACACTAGCTCCTTCAATGCATCGCAGAGTTGTTCTTTTGTCAGGGGTTTCCCATGGAATTCCCTGATACCCTCCATAAATGATACTCCCTTTCCTTTAGTCGTATTTGCGATAATTACTGTGGGTTTATTCTTAGTCTTCTCTGCATTATCAAGTGCAGTGATTATCTCACGTATACTATGCCCATTGATTAGGATAACCGACCAACCAAACGCAATCCACTTGTCGATAAAGGGTTCCAACGACATCACATCCTCAGTCTCCCCATCTATTTGCAATCCATTACGATCAACTATAGCAGTGATATTATCCAATTTATTGTGTGCACATGCCATAGCCGCCTCCCATACTTGACCCTCCTGACATTCTCCATCACCAAGTATTGCGTAGATTCTATGTTCTTTACTATCTATCTTTGCTGCTGCCGCCAATCCACAAGTCATTGATAAACCCTGACCAAGCGAACCGGTTGAAGCATCCACCCCCGGAACGAGTCTACGACAAGGGTGTCCCTCCAGATAACTTGTGATATTTCTGAATTTCTTTAATTCTTCAATAGGAAAGTAACCACATTCGGCAAGAACAGAATATAATGCAGGAGCAGCATGTCCCTTACATAATACAAAACGATCACGTTGATCCCAATCAGGTTTTTTAGGATCATGACGCATCTTATGGAAATACAAAGTAGTGATAATATCTATAGCAGATAATGAACCTCCAGGATGACCACTTTCAGCCTCAGTAGTCATAGTAAGGATATGTTTTCTAACCGCCTTAGCCTTTTGTTTTAGTAAATTTATCTTATCATCCATCCAACCACCAAGAGATTTAATTATCTCAATTACCCATTAAATATCGAAGGATTATCACATAGTGTATGCAAATATATTCAAGAATATGATGATCAAGAATAACCTGTTGTCGTCTCTTCCTTATTGAATGCCTTAGTGTATTGTTTTGCCTCAGCTTCACTTACCGAAGGCTTGACTTCACTTAAGGCATCCATGAAATGTAGGGTGGATATTCCTTGTGATTCAACATCCTCTCTTAAAGCATTCATAGCTGCCTCCCTGCAGATAGACTCTATATCAGCACCAGTATAACCATCGGTCCTTCCGGCAAGATACTCTATATCAACACCCAACAAAGGCATATCCTTTGTGTGAATCTTAAAGATCTCAAGCCTTGCCTCCCTATCAGGTAGTGGGACAAGCACAAGCCGATCAAATCTACCTGGCCTAAGAAGGCTAGGATCAAGTATATCAGGCCTATTAGTAGCTCCTATCAACATCACGTTTTCAAGAGATTCTATACCATCAATTTCAGTGAGTATCTGATTAACAACCGTCTCAGTAACATGACTTCCAGAATATGAACCTCTACGAGGTACCATAGCATCTATTTCATCAAAGAAGATTATGGTCGGGGCAGTCTGTCTCGCCTTCTTGAATATTTCGCGGACTCCCTTCTCACTCTCACCAACCCACTTACTCAATAGTTCAGGGCCCTTCACTGCAATGAAGTTCGCTTCGCTCTCATTTGCCGCAGCCTTAGCAAGAAGGGTTTTTCCACAACCCGATGGCCCATATAATAAGACTCCACGAGGTGGTTTAATGCCAAGTTTTTCAAATGATTCAGGATTCTTTAAAGGCCATTCAACAGCTTCAATAAGATCTTGTTTCACTTTGGGAAGCCCTCCAATATCAGTCCATTTAACCAAGGGGACTTCAACCATCACTTCACGTAAAGCTGATGGTTCAACACTCTTTAATGCTTCATTAAAATCATCCTTCAATATTGTCAGACTTTCTAATATCCCTACAGGTATCTCCTCAGTATCCAAGTCTATTTTTGGAAGAATCCGTTTTAATGCGCTCATAGCAGCTTCTCTCGAGACAGCAGCCAAGTCTGCACCAACAAATCCATTTGTCTTTCTAACAAGGTCTTCAAAATCAATGTCTTCGTCAACAGGCATGCCCCGAGTATGGATCTGTAATATCTCTTTCCTGCCTATCCTGTCAGGAACGCCAATCTCGATCTCCCGGTCAAATCTTCCAGGACGACGTAGAGCAGGATCAATTGAATCTGGACGGTTTGTTGCAGCAACCACGATGACATTACCCCGGGTTACAAGCCCATCCATCAATGCAAGAAGTTGTGCGACAACCCTCCTTTCAACCTCGCCCTTAGTATCATCCCTTCTTGGAGCAATAGAATCAATCTCATCTATGAATATAATAGCTGGAGTATTTTGCTGTGCTTCTTCGAAGATGTCTCTAAGCTTCCTCTCAGATTCCCCGTAAAACTTATCCATGATCTCAGGGCCATTAATATTAATAAAATGGGCATTGCTCTCAGATGCAACAGCCTTTGCTAATAGTGTTTTACCGGTCCCTGGAGGACCAAATAATAATACACCTTTTGGAGGCTGTATACCTAGCTTTTCGAATAATTCAGGATGTTTCATAGGAAGTTCGATTATCTCCCGGACTCGAGAGACTTCATCCCTTAATCCTCCAATGTCTTCATATCTTATAAGGGGTCCATGAACTGAAGTAAGAGTCATCGGTTTGCTTCTAACTTCTACAATCGTATCTTCGGAAATGACCACAACACCCTTAGGTTTTGTGGCAGATACAGTAAATGGAATAGCACGACCTAATACAGATATATCAAATACATTACTTACAACAAATGGTTTTCCTAAAAGCACCTTCATCTTAACATATTCATTAAAGTCGCTTCCAAAACTAATCTGGTGCTCAGTCGGAGAGATTATTATCTTCTTAGCATCCGCAACATCCGCCTTCTTTATCGATACCTTATCACCAAGAGAAGATCCTGAATTCTGACGTGAAAGACCGTCCATCCTGATGATGCCTTTACCCTCGTCCTCCTGATGTGCCTGCCATACCTTAGCACAAGTCAGTGTTCTTCCACTGATCTCTACAATGTCGCCGGTCGTAACTTCTAATTTTTTCGCGGTCTCAGAATCAATTCTAATTATACCTCTACCCACATCATTCTGAAGCGCTTCAGCGACTTTAAGATCAATTTCTTCGGGCATAGTAGAATATTAATGCATAAACCACTATAAATACTTTGTAATTACTAGTGGGTTAGCGTGTATATTTTATTTTAATATCTCGTTTATTCAACTTATTATTTACACATATAAAACACTGCATAAGTTGAGGGTATGGGGTTTGGATGAAAACTAGCAGAACAAAAAAGAAACAATCTGAGAAAAAAGAAGTTAATTATGTTCAAGATGCCATCAACAGGATGAAGACGGCAGAAATTACATTAGATGATGCAGAAAAACTTTCCTTTGGCACTATCAAGGAATTAGGGATTGAATGCATGGATATTGCAGATAAGATATTTACTAAGGAAATGGCATCTTTCGAAATATCACGGATTATCAGGACCGGACTACAAACAGACGTATTGGTTGATGATGACAAATCATTCCTATTAAAACGGATTAAAACTCGCGCAAACGAATGTGATCTCCTGCCTGAAACCACGAAGACAGGGATGATACTGGCAAGAAGAAGACTTGGTGGATTAGTGACTCCTTTTATCATGTATTCTGGAAAAATGCATGGTAGAAAAGAGTTTGGAGAAGGTATGGCTGCTATGAAAGTCATCCCACTAGCCCTAGAAGAATTAGGTCGCAAAGAATTCATAGACGAATACATGTCCCTCATGGAAGAATGTTGGGACAGGGGAGCATACAACCACGACTTCAAAGCAGACAGCCTTGGAAGAACAAAAGATGGAAAACTAGTCATACTCGACATAGGAATCCCAAATGATATTATAGACGAAAGAATATTCAGACCAAGCCACGACCTATTCTGGGATATTTTCCATATAGGAATCGACAAGATACACAGACTGCAAAAAGGAGTATATTCAGTTAATAGAAAAACAGGTGGATATTTCAAAAAACAGATAGAAAAAAGATGGGATATCAGATTAGAGGAAGATTGGATAAGAAAGCTTAGAGGAGATGAAAAAGTCATACCCCTCGCAGACATACTACGAAATACAGTGAGGAAACACTGCCCACCAGAAATGGTTAAACGCAGAGTATGGCCAATAATCACACAGGAGATAGAGGATAATATTGGAAAAATGATCGAAGAAAGACTAAATTAAGTATCGCAAACAACCTGTATCATCCATCCATCATCGTTTTGCTCAATAATCATATCATGGTAGGTGACAGCCTTTACTTCTTTAGCAAGCTTATGTTTCTTAGCATCATATACTTCACCACTTGCCTTAACCATTAACTTATAACCAATAGCCTCCTTCAAATCCATTTCCAAACCTGAAAAAAGCATTTGTTCTGTCGAAAACATATAGATGAATTCTGTGAGAAAGTCATGGACCAATAACTCCTTCTTATGCACGATAACCGAGAACTCTTTAACAAGTTGTTGATCGATCTTGCTATCGCCATGGATAGCATTAAATAATGCTTTAGCAGCGTTTGATAAACATTCTTCTAACGTCTTACCATACGCTCGAAATTTAATATCAGCCGTATGATCAAGGAACTCGTAGTCCATTGGAAGAATTAAATCATAAATCCTTATCTAAGACCGCAAGAATCTGAGTTTTTACCTGGGTCTTTCCGCCCGTGCTCTTTGCAATAAGCTTATCACAGACAAGACATTTGATGTTTGATGCTGATGCACCAAAGATAACCTGCTCGTTCCCACAGTCATTGCATTTTACTCTCAGAAATCGGCTATTAGTCTTCTTATCATTTTTTGCCATCATCCAACCTCCACTGCCTTTTTAGTCCGCGCACTATAAACCCTCTGACGCTTTTTCTTACATTGACTACATTCAAGAAGTAGGACTGTCCGCTTTCCAATCTTATAGACCTGCTTCTTAGTCGTCCTTGGGCTACCACCATAACCAGCCTTTACTGCCTCATACTTACGCCTTCCACGATTCATCGACCTCTCCTTCCCCTTTCTAGAGATCTTCACATTATGATCAATATGCTTCTTGCAATTTGGACAGTTGGTCCTAACCTTGTCTGGAACCTTCATTTTTAGTAGCAAAAAATATGGAGGTATACGTTTAAAAAAGGAAAAAAAACGAAAAGTCGGCCAATAATACAAAAAATACTCTTTAAGGTCCGTATACCCCTGAATTGAATATATATTCCAAGAGGTGGAATTAAATATAAACTCTAGGAGATGATGGAGTCTAAAACAATTAAAAATTTTTTAAAAAAAAATAATAAGCAGTTGATAGTCATCACCATATTCTTCATAGCAGTTTTTGTGCGTTTTTACAAATTAGGGACCTATCCAGGACTCCATTTTGACGAAGCCCGTTACGGGATAAAAGCCATACATATTATTAAGGGTAAATCAATCCCTCTTGTCGGACAACTACCATATAGTGGAGCATATCATTATTATCTAATCGCATACAGCCTACTATTATTTCAAGACATAACAATCGTATCGTTGAGATTCATGTTCGCATTCACAAATACATTGTCAATATTATTCATATATCTTGCACTCAAAGACTTCAATTGGAAAGCGGCCGTATACTCCTCTGCAGTACTTGCTGTATCACCATTCCATGTGATATTTACCCGCATTGCATGGGACCTGACAATATCGCCATTTTGTTTTGGACTGGCGATATACATGCTCTCAAAATTCATACATACAAGAAAAAAGGTATTTTTCTATTTGATGTTCTTAGCAGTGGGGATCGGAGTACAATCACAGTTGATCACTCTAACATACTTGTTTTTCTTCATATCATTCACGTTCATAACTTGTTTTAATAAAAAAGGAGCATTAAGGCTAGGATTAATGGGTATTAATCTTCATAACGCTAAAGACCATTTTTCCTTGAGATTCAACATCCCAAAGATACTCACAGGACATAATAAACTCAGTATTACTATGATAGTAATTGCGATTATTATACTTATTTTTTCTTTCTCCAATATGATCATATTCAATGTTGAAAACGACTTCCCTTTGAAAGAGCACATCGTTGGAAGATATAATCGTAATTCACAGGATAGGGTTTCAAAGATAAATGAATTATACTACTTGTTCTATGATGACCTGTACAGGGTCTTAACAGGTAACTTGGGATATCTAAGGACTGTTGGGGTTGAAGAGTTTAAGATAACATGGACTAACCCAATATTATTCGCTGTATCCATCATTTACATCATATTATTTATTGAAAACCGTAGCAAATACCCCAATAACTTCATCATATTATTTATAATTTACTACCTGATGGTTATGCCAGTATTCCTCATGTTTTTTGGATACACTTATGCTGTAAGATATTTCGTCTGTTTTTTCCCGCTTGGAATCCTGCCTATGGGATTATTCCTGGCTGAGATAGATGATAAAAAACCGATAATCGCAAGGACTGTCATTATTGGATTCATCATGTTAAATCTAATCTCGCTTGGGGTGAACTTCTTTTATACATATCAAATCACAGAAGGCACATACAACTTGTTTAACTGTGGATATGGAGAGTCAAGTCATTTCCAGGCGATAACCAGACACATACCGAAAATAATTAATAGACAAATCTCATTCTATGAACCAGGAAATCCATATGATATTGGCTCAGTGATAAAATACTATTTAAAAGATGATTATGCGATATATTCAACGACAAACCTCGATATGTGTGTTTCAAGACAACCCTGTATTGGAATAGATTTAAGAGAAGAGAAACACACCCTACGCATGATTATGAGAGATCGCAGCAAGTATTATATCCCTAAGACATTTGAGTTTTTAGACGCGAATAATGAGATGAGGATGAGTATATATTTTATTGAGAAACGAGGAGGATTTAATAGATGATGTTTTTACTGCACTTTCTGATGGGTATGATAATTGGCGTGATCCCAATATATTTGTTCCTACACTCAGTCACACGTGGAGTACTCCATAAATTAGAGACAATAGTAATATCATTATCGATAGCTATCCTCGTCTATCCAATGCTCTTTATACTACAACTCAAGTTCTATAAGATATTACCAACAATGGAGTCATATTATACGCTAGTACTCCCCCTCGTAGTAATCGGATTGATAACCCATAAGTTGACAAAGAGAAAGCATATGAGATATAGGACATGGTAAAATCGATTAAATATCCTCAGCAATACCCTTTTCGATCAAGATACTAGCATTCTCCAAAGGCAGTTCAACGACATCATCTGAAATAAACGGGCCATACTCGTTCTCATCAACACCCATGATCACGGGTATCCCCTGTAATAGTCTGATCTTCTTCATACTAACTGTTGATGAATCGTCTGGTTTATCAACAATAGGTTTGGATAATAATTGCTCTTTTCTATTTGAAGTCAGTAATGAGATAAGCTTATAATACAAGTCAGCTTCTCTTCGATTCGTATTATCCGGATTGGATGGATTCTCATAAGTCCTAGCTGCATGAAGGACTAACTTGCTTAACCTACGATCATAAATCTCATTTATTAACTCTTGCATATGCTCACCATGCTCTAAAGCCTCGGGACTGCCCGCAAGCTTGAGGGCATCCTGAAAGAATCCTTCATGTATTGGCTGTAGCCCCGGCGAGTTTTTCTCTAACCGATATATCCTCTCTAATTCAGCATAGTTAATCATTGTCTTATAAATAGCTAGATCCTATCTTCCCATACTCAGGATTGATTATCTGATCTTTTTCAATACCCTTCCAAACAGAACCATATCTTTCCTGAAGTTGATATTCTATAGGCTTTGCTTGATCTATAGCCTCAATAATATGTTTTTTCTCAATGAGGTTCGCCTTCTCATCAATTGCAAAATCGCCTGCAAGCCGGATAACTCCACCAATATCCCTAAGCCTCAGGGTAAGTGAATTCCGTTCATCGTCAATAATTTTAGCCCTATGCTTTGACTCTTCTATAATCGCCTTAACAGCACTAATAGTCGCATGAGGTATCTTTCCATCCTTAACTATCTCTTGAGCAGTAAACTGGGCTATAAATGCTTGATTCGTAGGATTATCCGGCATTGATGTTTCAAGGAGGATCTCATAACCATTTCCCAGGATCCTTGATCTTAAGGGAGGCAATATATCTTGAACATCCCTAATATTACAAGCCCCAACAAATAGGAAGTCACAAGGCACATCCACAACCTTGATTGCAGCACCACCTGATTGAGGATTTCTACCTGCAACCGGAAACTTCCTTTCCTGCATCGCCGTAAGAATGAAATTCTGCAGATGTCCTAGATGAGGTAGCTCATCTATAAATAAAACTCCCTCATGAGCCTCATGAATAGCACCAGGAACAACACGTAAATAAGCTGGAGTGCCTATCTCAGGATGTGATCCATAAGGATCATGACGTACATCTCCAAGAAGCTCTGTCTCACTGGATCCTGTTGCATGAACAAAAAGCTTCCTGTTAAAAGGTACTATAGTAAAACGCTTCTGTTTATCCGCCATCTTCAATGCTAGACCAGGCTCCTGACCGATAATCGCTATCTTATTGCCTTTCTTCTGATAAGTGACCGTCTGCTCCTGTCCATTAGAGTCGAAACAAGTAGCCCTGATCTCAGTTTTCTTGGTGACACGCTTATACTTGTTTTCACCACATTTTTGACAAACGTTCTTACTAGGCTGGCTGATATGCCCACATGTAGAACATTTAAAACCAAGCTGTTCTGAAACATAGACTGGAACCTCCTCAGGTAAGACCAGGTGTAGGTCAGACTGCTGTCTTAACACTTCCACAACAGGTTTTTGAGGATTAGCTGGATTATGAAGTACATTAATCTGCTCAACTGGTTTTGGAAGGTGTTGTGCGAGAGCTTGTGCTAGCATACTCTTTCCCACACCCGGAGGACCGACTAGAAGAAGATGCCTGCGCTGCTGCATAGCCAACCGCACTTTTTTCACTGCAGTCGGCTGGCCGATAACCTGATCAATAGTGTTTTCAGGTATATGTATGTCCTTTGTTGTCTTGATATTCTTCAATGATTTTGGGCCATACACCTTCTTTTTAGTCTTACTTGCTTTTTTCATCTTAGAGTATATTGATTAACGTATTTAATATAATCAGAATATGAAATACCGTGAAAAGGTTAGTAGAGGCGGGTATAACAGATTATTCTTACTTGCAATAATCCTTGGGACTATTTTATTACGGGTGAATGGTATTGGATTCGGACTACCCGATTACACTCAGACAGACGAGCATCTATTCATAGAACCAGTAGTAAGGATGATAGATTCTGGAAGCCTAAATCCAGGATGGTTTGGACATCCAGGTTCATCCCTTATGTACACGCTTACAATCCCAATTTACATCTACTATGCATATAGTCCGTCATATACTCAGTTACCAGAAGACATAACATTACATAGTCTTTATGAGTCGGATCCCACGCAAATATTCTTAATTGCAAGAATCCTCCTGCTAATCATATCCATAACAACAGTATATCTGACATACCTTATAGGAAAAAGATTATTCAATGAAAACATAGGTTTAATGGCATGCATCATCCTAGCTATTTCTCCAATGCATATCGAAAATACCAGATATGTGAGAACAGATATCACAGCAACAATGCTAACATTATTATCAATAATGTTACTTATCGAATCAATTACAAGGAAAGAAAAAAGATTTTTAATAGCATCATGTATTATCGGGGGAATATCAATATCAACAAAATACACGTCTGGGATAATATTATTTCCAATACTCGTCCACTGCCTGGCAAACGACATGGGATTGTTGAAAAAAAGATATGAGAAAAAGATCTTGATCCCAAGCCTATTAGCATTGATTTTTGGATTCACTGCTACAGCACCATATGTTCTAATCGACTATGAGAGATCATTCACAGACATACTACATGAAAACAGAACAAAACACCTAGGACATGAAAGACTAGAAGGTATTAGCAACTATGTCTGGTACCTGATCCATCCACTCAGAGAAGGTATTGGCGGATTATTCTTCGAAATATTTACCGTACTAGGAATGATAAAAATTCTCAAAGAGAAAAAATATCCTGAACTAGTATTACTAGTATTTCCAATAATGTATCTAATTGGAATAGGATCAATGAATCTCAGATGGGCAAGATGGACGATACCAATATTGCCCTTTGAAGCCTTATTAGCATCGTTGGGAATCCACAGCACATACCGTTTAATGGATAGACGAATAAAACAAAGAAGGAGGAAAAAGATCCTCCAGGCAATATTCTTGTCATTAATAATACTTGCAGCATATCCAATCATCATCCAAGACATAGATAATGGAAATATCCTAGGCAACAAAGACACAAGAATAATCGCAAGAGCTTGGATAGAAGAATACATACCTACTAACTCAAAGATCGCTTATGGCCAATGCGCGCCAAAACTACATGTAAAACCCAATAAAAAATTCGATTTAATACACCTAAGATACAAAGACGTGTTATCACACAACCTCACAGAATATGAGAGATGGGATGCAGAATACATAATCATACCAAAAGGAGACTCAAACATATGCAAATCACACTATGACAGATACTACAATGAAAAAGACAAGTATAAGGAAAAGATAATACAGATTCAAGAAATAGAATCCAAAACAAAACTTCTAAAAAGAATAGAAAATAATAAAAATCCAGGACCAATAATCGAGATACGTAGATTTGAATGAATTCTACTCGAAAAGAGAATCTTCAACCAAGCCACATATTATGTGAGCACAGGTAATATGCGCTTCCTGTATACGTGGAGTATGACTTGAATCAGAGATAATACATGCATCTGAAATGCCCTTCAACTTTTCTCCATTCTTCCCCGTGAAACCAATTATCCTCATACCCTTATCCCTTGCTACTTCACAGGCCTTGATAATATTTTGTGATGTTCCACTCGTAGATATCGCGATAAGCACGTCTCCTTTCGCACCGAGTGCTTCAACCTGCCTGGAAAAGATTATCTGTCCACTATAATCATTTGTTAACGCAGTAAGGATTGATGTGTCGGTTGAAAGCGAGATTGCTGGAAGCGCGTCTCTTTCCTTCATAAACCTGCCAATAAATTCTCCTGCAATATGCTGACAGTCGGCTGCACTACCACCATTCCCACATAATAAGACCTTATTCCCAGACTTAAAACAATCTACCAATAGTCTCGAGCATTCTTCTATAGAGTTAATATCAATATTTTCAAGAATGGATATCGTATCCTTCAACTCTTTAGTGATTCGCTCTTTCATCTTTGTTATAAAACCAGTTACAGTAGATAATAGTAATAAAAAATATAAATCAGTTAATAGACGGAAATATAAAAACCCCAACTAATACATAAGCCAAGATGCCTGATAAGACTTCGATAATAGTCCCCACTTACAACGAAGCAGAAAACATAAAAACACTAATAGAGGGATTATTTCAAGCAGCTAAGGAGAATGAGATAGAATTGGAACTTGTTATAGTTGATGATAACTCACCAGACAATACAGCTGAAATAGCAGAAGAGCTCAAGGATAATTACAATATAATAATTGTAAAACGATTGAAAGAAAAAGGACTTGCAACAGCAGTATTAAAAGGATTTGACACCGCCTCAAACGAGGTTATCGGTGTAATGGATGCTGATCTAAGCCATGACCCAAAATCATTTCCATTAGTTGTATCCCCGATCCTTAAAGGGGAGGCAGAACTGACTGTAGGATCAAGACTCATAGCCGGAGGCGCGATAGAAGACTGGGGGATCGACAGAAAAATCATTTCAGGAGGAGCAAAACTCCTCGCAAGACCATTGACAAGTGTTAAAGACCCGATGTCAGGCTTCTTCTTTACGAAAAAGACGGTGCTTGAAAGAGGTGCTCTCAATCCAACAGGCTATAAAATCCTCTTAGAAGTACTGGTGAAATGCAAGCCTAAGAACGTCGTGGAAGTCCCGATAACATTCAAGGACCGGGAGAAAGGAGAAAGCAAGCTAAATGCGGGCGTGCAGATTAATTACTTAAAACATCTAATGAGGTTGTATTCTCATAAGCTAGGATTAATATGAAAACAAAAAGCTGGGCAATGTTAATGGTGTTGATAAGCACTTTTGTAACATCATCAGGACAGATATTCTTAAAAAAAGGTGCTATGGGCCTGTCTGTGGATTTGTTTGATATTATTCTTAATTTTCCATTGTTGATCGGATGCGTGTTTTATGCGGTTGGTGCTGTCATGCTCATCGTATCACTAAAGTACGGGGAATTATCCGTGCTTTATCCGATATATGCTTTGAATTTCATATGGGTAAGCATCTTGTCCCCATGGTTTTACGTTACTGACAGTATGAACATGGCTAAATGGTTTGGCGTCATCGTTATAATGGCAGGTGTAAGCCTTGTTGGAATCGGAAGCAAAGAGGTGGGTAAATGACTGAGATATGGGCAGTATGTCTTATACTAAGTGCAACTTTAATCGGTGGGTATGGAAGCGTATTTCTAAAAAGAGGCGCTGACAAACTTAAACTCACGTTAAAAGACACTCTTGGAAACTCATATCTGATAAAAGGAATATCCCTATACGTATTTTCATCAGTATTTTTCATAATCGCATTAAGAGGGGGTGAACTCTCGGTATTATACCCTCTTGTATCCCTCTCATATGTCTGGGTATGCCTGTTCTCCATCAAGTTCCTTGGCGAGAAGATGAACAATTGGAAATGGGCGGGAGTAGCATTCATCCTCGTAGGAGTAACCCTGATAGGACTAGGCAGCTAAAAAAAAGTTTATTTATCAGCAGAATAGAATATGCTGATAATCAAGATCAAATAGTGGGGCAGGATAGACAAGACGGGGAGAATGAATGGTAAAAAGATAATACCTGCGATATTGATTGTGGGAACGCTAATAAGGATCTTATTCTGGCTTACAACACCAGTGACCGGAGACGCATGTTTTCATTTCGCAATATCTGTATTCATCGCAGATAACCTACGGATACCAACATTCGAATATGTGACAGGCACCAATCCATACTGGTATCCCCCATTATTTCATATAATAAACGCGATAATCTACAAGATCACGAAAATACCAACACTCACACCACTATTATCAGGGATTCTTGGACTCATCGCATTCAATAGATTCGCAGAAAGATTCTATCCAAAGATAGCAACCACATCCACATTACTGCTGGCATTTCTACCATTCCACATCTATTACTCGAGTATCGGATATTTTGAAACATTAATGTTTCTGCTGGCAATACTCTCAATCCACAACTACTACATATATTTAGAGAACAAATCAAACAAAAACCTCACATACTCGCTTATTACAGCATCAATGAATGCACTCACCCATTACCATGGATTCGTCCCCCTGATAGCGATCACCGCCCACTTGTCATTGAAAAATAAGAAGACTGCCATTGCATTCCTAACAATAGGACTGCTTCTAGCATCCCCCTGGTACATTAGGAACTATCATGTATTTGGCAATCCGGTCTGGCCTAAACTATACGGTGGAAAATATCCTGAAGGCAGAGATATACAAAAGATTCCGGTAGCGCAGGCATTGGAAGATCTTTTCAGCCCAAAAAGATGGATGTCAACATTTTTTGACTTTTGGATCGGTGCGCCTAACTCTGGAGAGGATTT
>CAYREE010000033.1:0-19384 GCA_964423225.1 uncultured archaeon
CACGTTAGGTACTACAAAAATTATTGGTAAGGTTTGTTATTTTCGAAATTTTATTATATATCTTGTATTTTATTTTTTTTGTATCATAGATTTAATTAGTGGCTAGGATTAGACGGTTAATGGATACTAAGGGATACCCTGATTTGATTAACAATAAGTATCACAAGAGGGTATATGTTTTTGCTCTAGATAACTATGTTTCTGCGGATTATGTGAATGATCAATTTTCGGAAAATATTAGGTTGTTTAAATGGCGTGGCATGTATCATGATTCCCTTCTTGATAAACTTACGAGTTTGTATGATTATATTACCGAATCGCGTAATGGGGAAATACAGCCAAAATTCGATTATATGACTATAGTCCCTAACTCGAAGAAAGGAGGGTATAATGGGTTTTTAGATAAATTGGCTAAGGACTTGGGTGATCGAATAGGTTTAGAATATGGGCTTCTGATTGATAGGATTAAGTCTGTAAAATCCCAGAAAGGATTGAGTTTTTCTGAACGTGCTATAAACCAAAAGGGATCCTTGAATGTGTCTGATAAAATCGTAAAAAATAAAAGTATATTGATATTGGATGATATCTGTACTACGGGATCAACTTTATTGGAATGTCAGAAAGTACTGTATGATTCTGGTGCAAGACAATCAATATATAATCCGATTGCCATGGTCATAGGAACAACAACGCTTCCTACCGGGATAAATTCAGTGGAAATAAATCCTGAAAATAGTATTTATGATTCGATACAAAAACTAGAAAGCGAGTTAAATCTAAAACAATAATAAAAAATGTTCAAGAAAGATGAAATAATAACGGCTTTAATGTTATTGGATATACCTGGTATAGGTCCGGCTAAAATCAAGTCAGTATATGATCAGGGATTATTGTCTGAAATTATTGGTCTATCGCTTAATGAGCTTAATAAACTTGGGTTATTTAAAGAGGATCAGGCTTCAAGTTTTGTTGATTCTATGGATAAGATTCAATATTATGAACAGGAGATTTCAACTTGCAAGTCTGAGGGTATAGAAGTAATAACCTATAGTTCAAGGTTATATCCTAGTCAATTATTTGAAATCTCAAATCCACCCCCAGTGATTTTCCTGAAGGGTAGATCCTCTCTATTGAATTCTAAAAAAAAAGTGGGAATTGCAGGGAGTAGAAACGCTAATACAGTTGCTAAGGAATGGTGCCTCTCTGTATCAAAAGAACTGAGTGATTTAGGTTATACGATTATAAGTGGCGGTGCATTAGGTATAGATACTAAAGCGCATGAAGGGGCTTTGATGACTGAAAATGGAGATACAATATCGGTTGTTGGTGGTGGATTAAACAGGCTGTATCCACCAGAAAATAAAGATTTATTCAAGCAAATCATTGGTAGAGGGCTTCTACTATCCGAGCAATTATTAGATAAGCCTCCAAGCAGGTTTGGATTATTAGCAAGAAACAGAATTATTTCAGGTCTAAGTGACTTTTGCATCATTGTTGCTAGTGACATTAAAGGAGGTGCGATGTCTTTTTCTAAAAATGCATTATCTCAAGATAAAAAAATATTTGTCCCAAAAGACAATGGAAACATTCTACCCCATAACGGGATAAAAAAAATAGTAAAAGAGAAAAAAGCAATTGACATAGAAAAACTATCAGATATATTTGAAAAACAACTCCAGACAAAACTATCCAACAATTAGTTAGGCACTACAAAATCTTTTAACTATCAGATCATATTATTATCCCATAGCATGGATTTCTCACGATTATCTAAAATCGGATCTGCATATGCTCGTGCCGTAGTCGACTTATGGGAGAACGCTCCCGAACACGAGAAAAAACGACTAGAAAGAAACGGGTTAACAAAGGATGATGTAGAAAGATTTAAAGGAATCCTAATCAAAAACAAACCAGCATTATATAATCTTGAATAAATCATCAACGATTTAATAACTAGATGGACTATCATGGTTGATTTAGATTTCACTCCTAACAAAACGGTAAGGAGTATAGCTAATATATTTTATAAATCATACTCTGAGAAACCCATAATAGAGGGTAATGCATCTTATCTTTTTTTACCTGTTCCTGGGCCTGATCCCTTTATGTTGGGTGAGGATGCTCTTCGAAATATTCGTAAACTTGTTTCTGGTAGTAAGAAACCCTCAAAGAATTACCATCTCGATAAAGAGTACTGGATTAAATATTATCTCAAACATAACGGATTGAAATATGGTATACACGTAAAGGATGATTTGGATAAGAAAGAATATCAGATGAAATTTAGGGGTGATCTTCTAGTTGAATATAAAAAGAGGAAGTTAGTGTTAGAGATAGAAACAGATTTGAAAAACTTTATAAAACACGGACACTCTACTTGTGGTAAAAAGGGATGGAAGGATATTTCAAGCATTGATGTGATATTCACTCTATCCGACAACGACAATATTCAGGATAAATTGGATGTGCCTGTGATATTCGCAGACTTAAAACATTTTAATGAATGGTATAATCAAGTCCGAGAAGTACGAGACTATAAGGACACATTATTCTGGTCACTAATCGATTCCCTCAGAAAAGTAATATTTCCCAAAGGATTATATAATCCAGAATCCAGTGAGATGATATTCATAAAGAATACAGCTTCTCAAAAAATCTACTGGATAGCTTTTGATGTAATATTCAATAACAAAATCAAATCAAAGGAATCATTTCAAGACCTAGTAGAAAAAGCGAAAAAGAAGATAGATAAAATCAGCTTAAAATACAATGGAATATATGGCAGAAAATGTAATTGCGGATCAAATGCTTTACTCTATGGACACAACGAACATATGTATGGGATAGAAGAGGATAGTACTGAAGGTGAGATAGCGGAAATAATGGCTGCTGAGATGGGAGGCGAGTTTGAGGAAGGAGTTCATGGAGTCGAATCCTGTACAAGAACGCCTAGAGACCCTGGAGCAGGAGTATCAGAGTTTTGTGGAGTCTATCATCTTCGCTGGCAAGAAGTCGGTCTACCAGGCATTGCAGAACCTGAAGGAGATCTAAATCTCCTTCACACCTTCTTATGATGGACTCCGATTATGTGAGGTTATGGGATGAATCATGCCCCCACTGCAAGAACAATAATGTCGAGTACGTGGAGGATGATACCGCCTACAATGAAGAATGGATTTGCCATGGATGCGGGCAGAAATATTATATCCTACTTGTTCACGTGCAGCCTACACTACCACAAAGCATATAAATATATATGCAATAAATATATATGCAATTTTGGGTTTATGTAAAATGAGATACTCGTTAAAACCGGTTTCAGGACGCGATTTCATAGACCGCAAGGAGACTGTAGACGCGATTGTAGGGGACATGGCGTCTGAAGACCTGGTAGGCTATGTATTGCACGGCGTCCGCAGGATGGGTAAGACAAGCATTATCCTAGAGGCATGCAATCGGATGCGGTTGCGCCCCGATACCGTGCCAGTCTACATCTCGGCATGGGAGCGTAAGACCAGTGTGGAACACTTCGCCAAAGAACTAGGCATGGAGATAATCCATGCATACAGTAAACGCCTGGACATCGAAGACAAACTGAAGGACAAGGTACACAACATCCTAGCCGAACTCAAGAACCTGAGGCTCGGGACAAGACTCTATGACGACCTGGAATACTTCATAGCACTCGACTGGCGGGAAGAAGACGGCTTCAAGACATTTGAAAAAGCATTGAATCTAGGCGACGAACTAGCCCATAAATACAAGACCAAGACCATACTATGCATAGACGAATTCCCCAGCCTAATGGACTTGACAGACAACAACCGAAAGGTGGGTGACGCACTAATAGCATTCATACGCACAAGATACGAGCAATTATCACACACAAAACTAATAGTCACCGGAAGCATAAAACACACCCTCGACCTCTGCGTCTTCGAGCCCGCAAGCCCCTTCTTCCAACAGTTAAAAAACCTCAGGATAGAGCCAATGCAAGACAAATACATCGAAAAAATCATCACCGCCAACAACCCCAAAACCAAGTTCGAAAAACAGGCACTACAATACCTCGTCAAATACACTGCAGGCATACCCCTATACGCACAGGCAATAGGACAGGAACTACAGAAAACCAAGGGAAAAATAAGCCATAAGACCGCCAAAGACGCGATAGACTCCTTCATGTCAAACACAGGCCACATACTATATACCAGCACACTGGAGCAGCTGACCGAGACAGAACGGAGCATACTCGTATTACTGAGCAACGATGTGGGAAAAGCGGGCGAGATAAGCAAACACATACAGAACACGTCAAGCTACACCAACGTCTATATCAGATATCTACTGGATAAGGGACTTATCAAACGCGTAGACAGGGGAGAATACGAGCACACAGACCCGATATTCAAACAATGGCTCCAAGGACAAGAAAACATAGGACGGATAATACGCGCTGAAATCAAGGATAATCCTAAATAACACATCCTTCCTAAAAATATACTATTATGGGCGATAAACCAGGCTGGCACCTGTATTACAAAGGCAACCATGGAAAAAACGTCAATCATTATCCCCTAGACGAGTACTTGGGCAGCGTATTCGACAACTGGGTTGAATGGCCCGATATGGGGGAGATGAGGGAGGTTGTTTCTCAGCGGATTGATTTAAGGAAGGATTTGTTTGAGGGTGATATTGTGGAGGTTGCGCCGGCTAAGGGTTTTAAGCCGAGGGTAAAGCGTTTTTCCGGGAACAGGTTTGATTTTTACTGGATTCACCAGGATGAACGGGATGAGAGGAAGAAGTATCTCGCACACTCCTATGTGAACCAGGGAGTGGATGGTAGACCCCAGTTCAGGGTGGTAGTGGAGGCTAATATTATTGCCGGCAGCCGGGTCTTTCAGAATCCGAGAAAGGGGAGTGAAGACATATATCAGAGACAATGAAAATAGAGTATCTAGGCGAATTGAACCGGCTAAACCACTTGTTCTGCGACGAGGCGGTCTCTGTCCGACCCCAGATCCTCAAGACGCCGCATACTTTAAACAAGAAAAGGCAGGTAGACCACTATTATGGTAAAGACTTGTATGAGGTCCCGGACATCACACCTGACCTGGCATTGCACAGGCAGCTTAGGAACCGGGATGGTCATACAATGCTTTTTCCAGTCGACATCGACTACTATGGTGCAGACCCGGTATATAAAACCTTGGAGGCGGCGGACCGTATCAGGCAGAGTTTTCCAAAGCATACGTTCGATAAGTTCAGCGGCAACCGGGGAGTCCACATGATCTGCCTGATAGACAATGAATCCAGGAAGTGGCGGGATCATTGGGAGGAACGCAGCCAGTTCTTCGATCCTAAGGTGAAGATATTGGAGAAGGAGTTGGAGAAACTATCGGGAATACACAAGACACGAGCCCAGGAGAAGATTAGGGATCTCAGGGAACAGTCATTCTACCATTATCTCAAGTATGTAGCATATGGTATAGCGAAACATACTGGGGGCGGATTCACGGTCAGGCAGACCGAAGCCAAAAACAAGGATCTGATGTGGCTGGACGTCAGCATACGGAAAGACAAACACATCCGCGGACTATGCGTGAATCCAAACAGCGGGCTACATCCATTATACAGTGTGCCTATAGACGTCCAACGCGAGGACGCAGACACGATCCTTGAGAAAGCTCAACTCAAAGCCCCCATGAACGTCAAGAAAATCAGAATACCAGAGTTTGACTTCTATGGTCTCGCAGACCCCAAAGACCAGATCACCGAGGAATCCGGACCCGTGGACGAGAAAGCATTCCTCGAGACAGTGAAGACGGGAGGCAGGCAAGTAAAAGGGAGGATATCACCCGAAGACTTCAATCCATGCATAAAGAAGATCCTAAGCATGCGGACACCCGACAACAAGCCAAACCATATGCAAATGTTCTTATTGACTGCGTATCTTCATCGAAAAGGGTACCCCTCGGAAGACATATTATGCTATATACGACAGATTTTTGGGGAAGAATACGATGAAACCACTGCCAGTAGCCAGGTGAAAGCCATCACCGGTAAAAACTACGCATACCCCAAATGCAAAAAAATCCGGGACGAATACGAAGCATGCATCGGACCGGAATGCAGGTGGTATGGGAAAAACTTTGGAAGAGAATAAGGATTATTTTAAAGTATTCATTCACATACCTTTAACAGGTGGTTGTTAGTGTTTGTCTGGCTGAATCTTGATCAGTCATACGTGAAAAATATTTTTCTACCACTCAACCACACTCGACTTATAACACTTATTCTATTATCTTGTTTTGCTACTGGAGGATGCAAGTTAAAATGAGGAACATACGCTATGTAACTGGATTATTGCTAGGTGCCTGCCTACTGCTTTTAGTAGTTGGCTTGGAAGTATCTGCTGACGCTGTCATCAACACGACGACTGGAGTCATCTCCATTATGCCGTCTGGAGATAGTGATGATTATTTCACTTTTAAGACGACTAGTGGAGAGCCTACTTTATCTGTTGAGGGTGGAACTTATCTTTTCATGGATAAGGCTCTTCGTATTAAGGCTAGTGGTAGTGATCATGGCAGGATTTTATCGTCTGCTTCAGGTACTGGAATAGCAGGTTATTATGCTGATGCTTCGGACGGTGATTTTAGCGGTAATGATTACTTGTATCTGAGACAAAATGATGATTTGACTTGTGATTTGGCTTGTAAAGGTAATAAATTGGATGTTGAGGCTGCGGGTTCTATTTATCTTTATGCTAACGGGGATACTAGTGATTATATCCGATTTGAAACTGTTAGTAATCTACCTTACATGTTTTCAGAGGGGGCGAATCTTGGCATCTGTGGTAGTGGCAGGGATAATTGCATCATGTATCAGGAGGACTTGAATATACCGACTCTTGCGACTCAGTCGATGGAGGCTATGACTCTTTTGCCCGCCCGGTTCTTGTATGTTAAGACTGAGGGCGATACTGATGATTATTTTAGGTTTGCCACTCCCGGTAATACGCCTTATCTTGGTGCTGTCGGCACTTCCGTGATTTATTTCCGTGATGGAGGTGCTTTTGAGACTTTGCATGCTGACGCTTATGTCGAGCATACTAGTTCTTATGAGGGTAGTATTGATGATGCTAGCCGTGATCTTGGTGATTGGATTGAGGCGAAGCATCCTGAGGGTTTTTATCCCGAGCATTATGAGACTAAAGGGTATGTTGAAAATGATTTGTCTTCTACGACGAATGTATATGATGAGATTGTTCTTAGTCCAGGCACTGACTTGGGCAAGGCAGGTAAGGCATTGGCTAAATTATTGCTTAATTCTAAAGAGAGGATTGACGTATTAGATAGTAAAGTAGCGTCTATAGGTGTGGGTCAAACTCCATTAGAGTCAAAGGTGCCTCAGTCAACCGATTCAAGCCAGATCGATGATTTAACTACTCGTATCTCTGGTCTTGAATCCTCTGTTTCTAGTTCAAGCAAGGATTGTCAGGATAATACTGATAAGATCCGGAAACTAGAGGATATTATCGATGATCTTGAAGATGAGATTTATGACTTGAAGAGGGATATCCGTGACTTGGAGGATGAATCGAAGAAGGAGTCTACGACTACTACTCTAGAGTCGACTACTACAACGCTTGAAGTAGTTTCGACTTCTTCTACGGTTTTGGTTGAGGCTCCGGCTTCAAGCACTTATACAAGCTAGGAGGTAGAAGAGAATGACATGCGAATATTTTACACGGATTCTTATAGTCTCCATATTCTTTATGTTTCTTTGTATGGAGGTTTCCGCTGATGCGGTGATTAACACGACTACTGGAGCCATACTTTTTCAACCATCTGGTGATAATGATGATTATATCCAGTTTGAAACTGATTCTAATAATCCATATATTAAGACTACTGGTTCTAGTGGTTTGTTGTATTATGGTGCGACAGATCAGGGAGGGGCAGGGTATATCCGGTTTGCAAAGCAGAGTGAGGAAAGTACGATTTCATGTGCTAATGATTTAGGCGAGAAATTTCACTTTAAAATATATAATGATACTTATTCTGGAGTTAGTGGTTGGGGTGGTAATGCTGTGATATCCTCTGATAGTGGAGTGGATATAGTTTTTTCGCCGAGTGGTGATACAGGTGATTACATTCGTTTTAGGACTACTAGTAATGTTCCTGAGATAAAAGCCATGTATGCTCCTTTATGGTTAACAGCAGCTAGTGAACTTAGGTTTGCACCAAATGCGGATACTAGTGATTATATAAAGATGCAGACAGTCTCAAATGTTCCCTATCTTTTTGGTTCTGGCAGTGATATTTATCTGTGTGGTGAGGGTCGAGATAATTGTATTAGGGTTGGAGATGATGGTAATGCGCCGACATTAGCAGCATCAAGTGGAGAATCCTTGGTATTGAGGGCTCCTAGCGCTAATAGATACGTTTATTTAACTGCTGAAGGCGGTTCTTTAACAGACGGTGTGCGTATCCATCTTGATGGAAGTACTCCCGCCTTAGATCCATATGGAGACACAGACTTACATATTAGGACAGTGACTGGTGGCTTTTGGAGGGGTTTAGAAGCGGATTACTTTACAGAGCATTCGCAGGATATTAGCAGGGAATATGGTCGGGATTTCAGTAAGATTCGTAGGGATATTAGGGCTCGTGCGAATGGAGAGCATCCATTGTCATTGGCTGCCGAGCATGTTAGAGAGCGTATGCGTGATGGGGGACCAGTTACTGAAACCGAGTATTATGACTTTGGCACTGATATTGGTGCTGCAGGCATGTTAAACAGCCTGGCATTAGACTATTTGATAACTGAATTATGCGGTAGGGATGCTTCTTATAGTTTCTGCATAGAAGAATCGGAGAAAGAGGCTTTGCCTGAGATAGTGGATGAGTTAGCGGCAACCACTGATTCAATATCCTTTATACTGAAGAAATCTCCTGTAGCTAAGCCGCGAAACACAATGTCTGATAGGCTAATAGAGTCTACGTCAACTACGTTAAAAGACGTGTCGACCACGTTGTTAGAGGATACTACCACGTCATTACAAGAGAGTAATCCCATATTGGAGTCTAAGATACAAGAGTTATCCGAGCGTCTGAAAGGTTTGGAAGAGTCAATCACAAGCCGACAGGAATTAGAGTATCCGGATTATAGCAGTGACATAATGGATATATTGGATGAGATAAATGATCTGGAGGATCAGATCGACCATCTGGAGGATAAGGTTGATGATCTGGAAGACGAGATAGATGATACCCGAGAGCATAAGACCACAACAACCACTGATACAACGTCAACGACGACTACGATGGAGGAGGTAACCTCTACCACTGAGACTACTCTTCCCGTGGAGGCGCCGTCCTCAGACACCACCGGAGTAACGGAGGTGCTTTAGATGAGGTATACTCTGTTGAAGGTTGTATTTGCCTTAATATTATTTTTTGCTACTAGTGTTTCGGCTCAGAATGTTTATCAGCCTTGGGTTCAGGAGCCGGTTTTGCCGGAGAATTTTGATTTGAAGCCGGAGGGTTCTTTAGAGGCTGGCTTGCAGACTGGTTCGGGATTGTTCAGTTATCCGTTAAAATTGCCGCCTGGAACAAGCGGTTTAGCCTCTATAGTAAGTATAGATTATAATAATCAGCAGGCTAAGGGATCTCCTGGATTATTGGGTGCAGGCTGGGTTTTAACCGAGAATTATATTCAGAGAAATGTTAACTATACCTTCTCTGACACATCTGATGATGAATATATCTTGCAGTTGAATGGTCAGTCGTATAGGCTTGTTTCATCGGGTGGAGGGAGATATCATACGAAAATCGAGTCACACTTGTATATCAATAAGACTGGTGATCATTGGCTTGTCATATCCAAGGATGGTACTAGATTTCGGTTTGGAGGAACTAGTGATAGTAGTATGGATTCTAACCTGGAAAATTTTGTCTGGAGATGGAGTCTTGATCAAATCGAAGATACGCATGGAAATAAAGTATACTATACGTATAGAGAAAATCCAGGGGCAAATGATATTGGAGCAGTATACCCTTACAATATAACTTATAACAATGACCAGAAACGTAGAATAATATTCATATTGGAGACGAGTGATCGTCCTGACCTGCGTTTATCCTATACCCAGGGTCATAGATTGCAGTATTCCAGGCGGATTAAAGAGATTCACGTGCGAGTTGATAGTGATCTTGTGAGAAAATACGTTTTAGAATACACTAATGATTCTAAACCTACAGTCACCCTGTTAAGCAGTATTACTGTTGTTGGTAATGATGATTCAACGGAATTGCCAGAAACCGTCTTCGAGTATAAGCAAGTGTGGAGTGGCTGGGTGAGAGATGATTCATGGATTCTACCTACTAATGAGAGTGCTGGTGCTGATGAGGAGCCTGTTTTTTCATGGTTTGATGGGGGACAATACAATGATATGGGTACTCGTCTTATCGACGTTAATGGGGATGGGTTATTAGATGTTATTAAAAGTTCATATTTCCATGAGAAAGGCTACACCAATAAGGCATGGGTTAATAATGGTTCGGATTGGATTAGAGATGATAGTTGGATAATTCCGATAAATGAAAGTTCTACTCCTACTGAAGAGCCAGTTTTATCCATTTTCAATGGTGCTACTTATGGTGATATGGGTACTCGACTAGTCGACTTGGATGGAGATGGATTGGTGGACATAATCAAAAGCTATTATAGCAATGGAGATCCAAGCGGTTTTCATACTAAGGCGTGGGTCAATAATGGTGCTGGTTGGAGCCGAGATGACAACTGGATTTTACCGGTAAATACTAGTGGGAATGTTTATGGAGAGCCTGTTTTTACTGCCTATGATGGATCACAGTATGGTAGTCTTGGAACCCGTCTGGTTGATGTTAATGGGGATGGGTTGCCAGATATTATTAAAAGCATATCTACAAACGAGCCTGCGTATTATGGCAAAGCATGGATCAATAATGGTTCTGGATGGGAAAGAGCTGATAAATGGATTATGCCGGTAAATGAGAGTGAAAACTCTATTAAAGAACCTGTCTTTATTGGTTTTGATGGATCCAGCTATGGTGATCTAGGAGTTCGTTTGATAGACGTTAATGCAGATGGTTTACCCGACATACTAAAAAGCTATTATAATCAAGGCACTCCATCAGGATACTATAATAAAGCATGGTTGAATAATGGATCGGGTTGGGTAAGAGATGATACTTGGATTATGCCTTTCAAAGAAAGTGGCGATCCTGCTACTGAACCTGTATGTTCACACGCTTATACTGATACAGGAGTGCGGATAATGGATGTAAACCTTGATGGTCTGCCAGACATTATTAAAAGCTTTTATAAGAATGGAGTGCCTAGTGGTCATTTTAACAAGGCTTGGTTGAATAATGGTTCTGGTTGGGTTAGAGATGATACTTGGATTATGCCTGTCAACGAGAGCGAGAACGTGGTTAAAGAGCCGGCATTCTCCGCTTATGATGGAGGTCAGACCGGTACTATGGGCACGCGATTATCCGATGTTAATGGTGATGGACTGCCTGACGTGATAAAGAGTTTCTACTATAATAGTGATCCAAGCGGCTACTATAATAAAGCTTGGCTAAACAATGGATCATATAATTACCTGTTGATTAGCGTGAATAATTCTTTTGGAGGACGGAGTGAGATAGATTATGTACAGTCGACTTTATTGAATAACTCTGATGATTCAGGTATTCCACGTTTAAACTTCAATACTTGGCTGGTTGACTCTATTACAGAGGAGAATAATGTTAATGGACCACATAGCATGTCCATTGAGACTGTATACGATTATAGTGGCGGAGTTTATGATCATAGGGAACACGAGTATAGGGGCTTCAAATATGTGGTGGAGACAAAAGCTGATGATACTACGTTAAAGCATTATTATCATCAGAACATCAGCTTGAAGGGTAGGGAATATGAGACGCAGGTTGAAGACTCGACTAGTAGTCTGTTTGCCAAGACCGAGTATGACTGGTCTTACACGGAGTCTAGTGGCGTATTCAATGTTTTATTGGACCGGGTAGACGAGTACTCGTATGACGGTTATGCCACACCAAAGACAAAGGCAATAGAATACGATTATGACAGTTATAACAATGTTAATCTGACGTATAGTCTGGGGGATACCAGTGTTTCAGGCGATGAAGTAAAGACCATTAATTATTACGCTTATAATCTTACGGGCTGGGTAGTCAACAAGGTCAATCATACAGTAACATATGATCAGGACGGTAATAAGGTGGGTGAAACCTGGTTCGGATACGATAATCACGCTTATGGAGCCACTCCCTATCACGGTGATTTGACGCGGATCGAACAATGGCTGGATACCGGGGCTAATCCCATATCATACCGTTCATACGATAGTTATGGAAACGTTGTGAACGAGACCGATCCTCTCGGCAGAGCCACGGAATACGTTTATGGTTTAAACGATTCAACGTATACTTTTGTTGAGCAAATCATTAACCCACTGGATCAGATAGTGAATTTTTCATATGATCTTGGATCAGGCAACCTTTATTATAGTGTTGATCCGAACGGATACACTACGAGCAACGAGTATGACGTGTTTGGAAGGTTGTTGAAGGAGATTCATCCTTATGACTCTTCCAGTTATCCGTCAAAACTGTATAATTATTCGTTTGACGGTGTTGCCCCGGAACGGGTTATTGTCTCACAGAGGGAAAACCCGGGAGTTAGCAGTGTATTGGAGTCTTTTGTTTTTTTGGACGGTTTTGGACGGGATATCCAGACTAAGACAGAGTATGAGGACGGCAGGCATATAGTCTATAATGTCTTCTATGATGAAGTGGGTAGGGTTCACGCCAAGTCCGTGCCCTATGTTATCGCAGCTTCCTCTAGTTATAGTACCCCTGACTTGACTGTGAGAAACATCTCATTTGTATATGATGCGTTAGACCGGGAGACTACTGTATATAATACTGATGGATCATCGAGGAATATCACGTATGGCGTCTGGAACGCTACATACACAGACGAGAACGGTAATAATAGGATCGTCTTGAAGGATGCTTACGACAGGATCACACGGGTATTGGAGCTAGATGAGGCTAGCACGTATACGACAGAATACGAGTATAGTGTTAAAGGCGACTTGGCGAATATCACAGACAACCTGGACAACATATTCAAGTTCAGTTTCGACACGTTACGCAGGAAGACTGGATTGGATGACCCGGATCTCGGAGTATGGAGTTACGCATACGACCTATCTGGCAACCTGGTGAATCAGACTGACGCGAACGGCAACATCATACAGTTCGAATACGATAATCTCAACAGGCTGACAAAGAAGGATTATGATAGTGATACCGACGTAGTCCTGGCATATGATATCAATACTATTGGAACCCTTAGCGAGGCTAATAGCAGTGCAGGCAGCATAGACTACACCTACGACCAGAGGCTCCGTATGATTCAGGAAAGCTGGGATAGGAGCGGAACCACGTGGAGCATAGACATAGCCTACGACAGCATGGATCGGATAGTCAACAAATCATTTAGCAACGGCGAATTCCTGGAATACAGCTTCAATGGTATGGGCACATTAGACGCTATAACGGATTATGTCTCTAACCTCGATTATACGGCTTTAGGCAAGGTTAGTAATCGGACGTATGCTAATGGATTGGTCTCGAAACTGGATTATTACAATGATGATTATCGGCTGAAGACCGTTGTCACGGGTGCTATACAGAGTCTAGCCTATAAGTATGATGCTAAGGGCAATATCATCCAGATGAATGAATCCATAGACGGTAAGTATCAGAGTTTCACGTATGATGACTTGGACAGGCTCCTTACAGCCAGTGAAAACAGTGGTTTCCAGCATACTTACGGGTATAATAGTATTGGTAACCTGGTTTCCTGGGAGAATGAAACTGTCGAGTATGCTTATAGTTATGCTGAGGGTGCTGGCGTTCACGCTTTGACTAATGTGTCTTATAGCGGCTCGGTTGTCACCGCAACTTGCTCTGGCAGCAGTATTCCAACCGGATCCGAGGACTGGGTGGTTAGCGAGGATACTTCCTGCAGTAATGGGGACGTTAAACTGGCTGTAGGCAGCGATTTAATAGTGAATTCCAACACCCAATTGGCTTTGGATAACGTGGTTGTTTCGCCCGGCGGAGATGAGGAAACAACAGTCTACTTGAATTTGGAGGGCAATCTGGAGATAGACGACTCGGCTAACGATGGTTACATCAGTTTTAACGACAATGGAACAGTCTACAATCCAGTAGTTCAACAATCCATCGCCTATGATAGTAACGGCAACATGATTGATGATGGAACATACAATTTTGAATACAACCAGGACAACCGACTATACCGTGTACTAGAGGCTAGTGCCTTGAAGGAACAGTATGAGTATGATGGTAGTGGTAATCGTCGCGTTAAGATTACCGTTGTCAGCGATTCTGTGAATAAGACGACGTTTTATATCAGTAAGGATTGGATTCGGGAGGAATGGACGGACGGAGCAACAAATAACACATTATATATCTATGGTAATAATGAGCAATTGGCGAAGAAGATCCACAATGGGACTATAACCTATTACCATCCAGACCATTTAGGTTCAACGACAGTAATATCCAAATCTGATGGAAGCCTGGAAGAAAGGATCAACTACTATCCCTTTGGACTGCCACGAGTAAGCAGTGAGGAATTATTCCAGTATACAAACCAAGAATACTCCAGTGATCTAGGCATCTATGATTACGGGGCAAGACAATACAATCCCACGATAAGAAGGTTTATGCAGGCGGATACGATTATTCAAGACATATATGATCCCCAGTTCCTTAACCGGTATTCATATACCCGAGATAATCCATTGATTTATGTAGATCCCGATGGTCATGGAGCAATTAAATATGCCCTAAAAATAGCCATGGGTGGATTCAACTTGGCTTGTTTATATTCTGATATGCATGAATTAACTCAAAGGATAAATACTCAAGTTCAAACTCGTAATTCTCATGGCGGATTCAGTCCTGAGAATATTAAGGCTATAAAAGATGTCTGGGTAAAAGCTTTTGAGATTGGAATATTTTCAAAGGCTGATCTGGATGATCTAGGAAAAGGAATTAAACAAACTGAAAAAGGATTTAGTTTATTAAATAAATTTGACGACACTAGTGAAGCAATAACAGAAGTCGAAAAAATTGAGAAACATCATTTACTACCGAGAGAATTTAAAGACTATTTTGAGGGAAGAGGAATCGAGGATATTGATGATTATATGGTGGATTTACCAAAAAGTATTCATAATAAAAAAGGAACAGGAGTACATAATGGTCCAAGAGCCGATAGCTGGAATGGTGTCTGGAAAAATTGGATAAATGATAACAAAAAAGCAACACCAAAACAAATAAAAAATCAAATGAAAAAAATGATTAAAGATTTTGGTCTTAAAGAATATACGAATGGTCGTGTAACTTTAAGAAAATACACGAATAGCCGAGGGTGATAATATTGAGTCAATCTAAAATTAGCCATATAGCTACAAATTATAATGGAAATATATTCGCTATTGCAGAATTTGAGAATAAGGTTTATATCTGGGATATTATTTCAGAGCAAATGATAAGTGAATTTAATACTATCCTATCTTTTGGTGGAAAACGTCTTGCAATATCTTCCAATGGAAAATTATGTGCTACTGGAGCATGGTCCTATAATGGAATAGCGGTATATGCAACATTAACTGGAAATATACTCTGGCAAAGGAAAGATTTAAAAAAAGTACAGAGATTGAAGTTTAGTAATCATGATAACACATTAATATGTGCGTTTGAAAATAAACCCTTACATATTCTAGATTCATCTACTGGAAAGACATTAGAGAAGCTGAGAAGTGTTAAAAAATTTTGGGAAAGTCCATTTTTTCCACTTCGTATATATGAAAAAAGTAAAAAGAAAATTGAACTCGTTAATCTAGCTTTAGGAAATAAAAAAATTAAAATCCCTTCGGTTAATCATACTCTATTAGACTGCACATTTACCTCTAACTCAATAATACTCTCAGAATGTACCAATGGTTTAAGTTCATATTCAATAGACGAATGTAACTTATTATGGCAACATAAACCTTGCAAAGGAAATCATTTTACAAAACTTGCTTTTAACCCAGAGAACAAAGAAGTATTGGGTGTTAATGATCCTTATGAAAAAGGAGATAACGGAAAAGAGGAATTATTTATTTTTAATAAAGATACTGGAAAAATAATACGTTCATATCCTTTTGACAAGTTAGTACAAGCGGAAGAATTTGCTTTAAAGAGTAGTGTTTTAATTACTTCTGAAGGCGATGTTATGGATACAAAGACAGGAAGTATAATAAAAAAAATATTATTTCCAGGGATTAAACAATAGAGATAATAAGTGGTTATGATGGTTTTAACATATAATATTACTGGATTACTATTTGATTATATAACTACTGTTATTAGTATACCCATTAGTGTGTCAATCTTATGGTATATCCTTAGATTATACAAGTTTGAAGAAAATAATTATATTATTCCTATGAAAATTGTAATAATGAGTCTTATTCCTTCAATTCTAGTCGCTCCAATAATGAATTCACCATCCACTGGTTTTCTAATATTATTTTCGGGGTTAATTGGGATATTCGGGCCTTATATTCTATCATTTGTTTTAATAAAAAAATATTATAAACAAAAAACAATAAAATTATTATTTGTATGGGTAATATATTCAGTTATTAATTCGATTTTACTCATCATACTTGAAATATTGTCTTTAATGGTAGCTACTTATTTAAATTATAAAATACTTATCTGAGATATATGAGAATTATTGATTTCGAATGATCTGTTGATTTGGATGGATTGAGAAGTTTCTTTTCCCTTGCTCTGTGTTTACTTTTTTTAAAAGGTAAACATATTTGTAATAAAATACGGGGGAAAACACCCAAAAATACCATGAAAAAGGGCCTTGGTGTTTACCTTTATGGGGAAAGGTAAATACAAAAATTTTGGATATGCAAAATGGATGTAAAACAACAAAGAGACATAGTCGGAATAACCAAGGGATACCAAAAAAACAATCTCCGATTCCTAATGCCAGACGAATACCACACATTCTTTAGCATAATACCCAACCCAGACCACAGCTTCTGGCTTGAATTCCTCTTCCAAACCGGCATGCGAATCAATGAAGCCAGAAACACCAAGATAGAAGACATAAACCTCAAAAAACGCCAAATAATCATAAAACAAAGCAAGAGTAAACGCCGCAAACAACGAAACGTACACATCAGCACCCAATTCAAAGCCCGCCTCATGCAATACATAAACACAAAAAAACTAAAACCAGGAGACAACCTAGGCATAGCATCCAAACAACACCTAAACAAACTCATGAAATACTATGCATCACAAGCAAACCTAGAAGAAATCCGAGACCTAAAAACACATACATGCAGGAAAACCCACGAAACCTACCTAGCAGCCCTAGGCATCAACGACATGACCATAACACTACACATGGGCCACACCATCGACACCGCCCTAAGATACTATATCGGAAGCACCCTCACACCCGAAGACACATCCAAAATCAAGGCAATAATGGGAGACATATTCCCATCTAACGTTTCTTGAATTTTAGGTATGCTCCCAGGATTATTCCACATATTATCAATAGTATTGTTCCATAAACAAGGTAAACAAGAATATTACTGCCTTCCCCTCTGTCTTTTTTCCGTATTTCGATTAAATTTAATGCTAATGTCTCTTTGGTCTCTATTCTAAGGTATTCTATTTCAGAAGTTTTTCTTAGTTTTTCAATTAACTCCGGTTCTAGTTTACTAGAGGTGTCTGCCACTATGAGTTTTGAGGGTTTAAGTTGCATTATAGCTGAGATTATACGTTTATCATTCTCCCCGTCAGCTATAATCAGGGGTATCTTTCCTGAAGCCGCATATTCTCCAGCTCCGTGAATCGAATCATAATCATAGAGAGTGGATATTACAACCTCGCTTGGTTTCTGATAAAACATTAGTGCCATTTTAATGCTTAATTCTCCGGCATCATCCTCTATCCTCTGTACTTCTAGACCAGATTCCCTAATTTTATCTTCTATACTATTAGATATCTCAGTGTAATATCCTAGGATAAAGACTTTTGAGTATTCGCTTAGAGGCTCGTATTCTCTCATACTTGTTCCATTAGTTTTAGAACTAATAACCTCTCCAAGAACATCTTTTACTGGATCTTCTGGGATAATAAAGGCATACTTTTCTTCTGCAAACTTAAACTCGATAGCATGTTCTCCTGGTTTGTCGAACAGCCAGTAATATGTTTTGTCTACTATCTTGCTGGGATTTGGACTGATAAATACAGGCTTAATATCTGTAGTGACACTATAATTTACCCCGGTATATTGATCAGTTACAAAGCTATCCTTATAGTAAAGGATATTGCAATCGAGGGAAAAATTGACTCCAATCCATTCAACCTCATTATTGTTATATGTAATCATTAATTGCATTTGTTCAGAGCCTATGTCAAATCGGTCGACCAGTATATTTTCAAAGTAATTAAGAATCTGTTGTTCTGGTATGGAATCATTTTGAGCAAAAGCCTTAAGTTTTTCCGCTTCTTGTAAATCAGCTTTTTTATTGAGTTCTACAATACAATTATTATCTATAAGCTTTATTGATTGATGATATTCTTTCTCAAACCCCCATTCTTCCAATGGCATTTCATCTATATTTTGGTACACATCATCAACACATCTCTTCCCGCAGTCATAAGTCTCTAGTGATATATACTCGCCTTCATCGGGATCGTAATACTTACCCGCAAAAAAGCAATCAGCGCCTTTGGAATAAACGCATGGATTGTCGAATTCATTCCATAAAGTATCCATGTGTATCCACCCCCTACCCTCAAAAAACACTTGTTGCCATGCATGGCAACTAACTTTCGTTTTACCGAATATGTCTGCTGTTTCCCAACATCCACGATTATACCTAGCTGGGATGCCATAACTGTCGCTGAAAGAGACACCTAACGTAGCCCAATCATAACAAACCCCCTTACCAGTTTCAATAATATCATATTCACTATCATGCCAAGCTTGGCAGGATTGAGGCCGAGGAGTTTCTAGACATGTAGTATCATATGTGATAAATTTATCTATTACTGTAATCAAGTCACTAGCAACATCTATCCTTTCTGTACTGTAGAGTGGATATGAATAGCTTCTAAGATGATCTTCCAAGGGGTGTATTTGAGTCCCTGCTGCTTTATTTGCCTTTATCCATCGT
>CAYREE010000034.1:0-18742 GCA_964423225.1 uncultured archaeon
GAGATTCTTAATCCTGTGAAGGCGATCAACTCCATTACTCTCGGATTGATCTTGGAATGTATTGTCTTAAGAATCATCAAGAATATGACGAGTAGAACCGCCTTCATTATACCCAATGCCATGGTAGAAAAGATTATGATCAATACCAGTGCAGTGATCCTGGTTTTTCCCAATATCGTATCCATCAGTTTATCTGTCTTACTTCGCCTACCGGTCTTAGACGGATTGAGATGGCTTAATATCACAACGGAACTCAGGTTCACAAGGAGTGTTATAACAAGTAGTACTGTTGCAAGTCCGAATAATGCATAGTAATGCATGCTGTCTGCTGCAACCTCTCCCATCTCAATTCCAAGAGATCCAGTGATCGTTCTTACCGGCGAGAAGACATTCGTTATCGGTTCAGGTATTATCGCTGCATTTCCAGTGACCATCATCACTGCCATGGTCTCGCCTATAGCCCTACCCATACCAAGTATGACTGCAGCAGTTATCCCTGATATTGCTGATGGAAAAGTCACCAGACTGATAGTCTGCCATTTTGTCGCACCAAGTGCTAGAGACCCTTGCTTATAATGCCTTTGAACAGCGCTTAAAGCATCTTCAGCAACGCTTACAATGGTCGGCAAGGCCATGACACCGAGTATGATCGATCCTGCAAGCCATGAGGTTCCCGTAGCAGTGTCAAAAACAACTCTAATAACTTCAGATAATATGATGAGGCCGTAGAATCCATAGACTACTGATGGGATGCCTGCAAGAAGTTCGACTGCAGGTTTCACTATCATCTTTACCCTGGGACTTGCAAGCTGGGAGATGTATAATGCGCAAGCGATCCCGAGGGGAACAGCAAAGATCATTGCGCCAAGTGTGACTAGAATTGTTCCAATGATAAGGGGATAAATACCAAAGCTGGGATTTTTGCCGGTGGGATCCCATTTCATCCCGAATATGAATTCTTTTAATCCAATCTCTTGGAATATCGGCAGGCTTTCTTTGAAAAGGAAAACAAGGATGAATATGATTACAAAAACTGCGAATATTGCGGTTATGAATAAAAAGTCTCTGACCGTTTTTTCCTTATATCCTCTCATATTTTCCTTCTCATTTATTTTTTGGTTATAGGTACAAATCCTTCATCCTCGACGATCTTCTGCCCATCCGGGCTTTTAATGAAGTCTAGATAATTTTTTACAAGCCCTTCCGCCCGGCCGTCAGTAAACATGTTCAAAGATCGTGCTATCGGATATTTTTCATTAACGACGTTTTTAATAGTTGGTTGGATGGTTTTCCCCTTAATTTTAATGCCTAATGGCTTTATCGTTTCGTCTATATAGCCGAGGCCTATATATCCGATTGCTCCTGGTGTTTGGGAGACTTGTTGTTTTATTGCTCCGTTTGAGTTCATCTCGAGCATATTCTTGTAGGATTCTTGTTTCTTCATCACGTGTTTCCAGAAGAATTCCCTGGTTCCTGATGCACTGTCCCTACCTATTGGGACTATCTCTTGATTTTTTCCCCCGAGTTCATTCCAATTCCTATACTTTCCCTTGTAGATTTCCCTTATTTGGGCTACTGTTAGTGAGGATACTTGATTGGATGGATGCACTATCAATGCTATCCCGTCTATTGCGACTATATGTTGGATTAGTCTTGGATATTTTTTCTTTTCGGATTCTTTTAGTTCGCGTGATGCCATGCCGATGTTTGCTGTTCCTTCTCCAACAGATCTTATGCCTACGCTTGATCCGCCACCATTTATCTGAATCTCTGATTTTTCATCCATGTCCATGTAGGCGTCAGCAACATTCTGGGCTAATGGAAGCACGGTTGTAGAACCGCTAATGGTCAGGTAAATAATATCCTCGCCTGTCCCAATACATCCTGTAGCATAGGATAAGCAGAGAATAATCGTTGTTACTAATAATTTGTTACTAATGCATTTCATATCTATGTCAGAGAAATATTATCCTTAAACCGATATATATCCTGGGATCTACTTGTTTCATATCTCTATTGGCGGTAGCATCTTTTCAGCAGGCACTCGTTCCCCCCTCAATTTCATGATGTTATAGCAATACCTGTACAGTGTCTGTTGTGTGTGTGGGTGCCAGTGAGGAGGATAATGTAAGAATAAGTCTGGTTCATCGAAGGGCATTAGGAATTTGGCGTAATCTTCTCTCACATTCCCTGAAATTCTTTTTAGCAGGCTATTTGCTTTTTCTCGATCCACGCTGACATACATCTCCTTCACGGGATCAAGACAAGTGAACAATCCGACATACTCTCTAGCCTCTGACAAAGCCCTATCATGTTCTTTGAACACCTCCAAGCCTCCCTCACCTGCAAGCAGCGTCAGGGCGTTATGGCCTTGGATCATTGCATCCACATCCTTTACTATGCCAAAGCATGTAGGATTCTCAGGTAGCCAGGTCCTGATGTTCTTGACATTCTCAAAATATCCGAGCACATAAGGCCTGTTTAATCCTGCTGCAGCATGCATGACTCCGGTGTTTCTCGTAAGGACAATATCGCATCCGGCCATGATTGCCAGTAGCTCGTCTTGATCGATGTTTTTATCCGATATATGTAGATTCTCACCCCCACCGAACGAACCTGCTTTTTCCATGATTACCTTACCCTGGGCCAGGCCACTTCCTTCTCTTCCAGGATTCAATACTATATCTGAACTCCCGGATATTCCCGCGATTATTTGCGCATCTTCATCTGGAGTGAACGCCATGTATGCCTCGCTTATCCCTAATGCATTATAGAATGTCCTTGATCCAGTACTAGTGTTTTCATCAAGCCATCCGCTCCAAGTCTTTACATGGCCTGGATCCGGGACCAGGTTTGGATATCGTGGCGTATTAATCCCTGCATCAAATGCTTCTGCTCTTACAGTAAGTGGGACGGAGGGATAAGAGACCTTATTATCGTCGAGGATGCTCATAAGCCTGTATGACTTGTCGTATGGGAAGCTAGCGCTCTTGCCGTCCATTCTGCCTGAAAAAGCCCACATGAAATCACCAGAGAGTTTCAATACCATGCCGCCTCTCTTGGATACTTGAATCACATCGTCATTTACTTCAAATCTTCCGAGTAAGATAGAGTTGCCTGTAAGTTCCCTTACTTCTTCTTGTGGATCAGACACACTGGTTACTGCATTGATTCCAGGTATATTGTTATATGGTGTCTTAGATCCTGAGACAACAGTGATATCAGCCTTTGGATATCTTGCCTTTAGTCCTAGTGCGACAGGTTGCTGGATGACATAATCGCCTAGACGTGTTTCAGGAGTCCATCCATGGGGAGCGTATATTACACGGGTTATACTCTCTTTGTCGGCATTGAATTCATGAAGCGGCTTCGGATAATTTATTAAGTCGTCTCTTTTAACCTGGGTATGAAATGTCATATATGGATAAATTCAGGGTAGCCAGGGAATATATACCTTCATTAGATACTCAGGTAATTGTCGTGTTCTCTGGGTGTTACACTTGTTCTGTGCTCCTCCCATTCAGCTGTCTTTAATGCAATATAACTATCATATAGTTTTTGTCCAAGCGCATTTTTCAGGAAACTGCTTTTTTCAGCTTCTACTAGTGCTTCGAACATGCATTTTGGTAGGAATCTATCATCCCAGACACTCTTTGATTTCTTATTCAGGTATGTGCTTCCAATATCGGATGATCCACAATCTAATCCTTCTCGCATACCAGTTAGCCCCATCTTGATGAGGATTGCCATCTGTAAGTATGCGTTTCCTGCAGGATCAGGGTTTCGAAGCTCGATTCTAGTATCTTCTGATTTGCCTGAATAGGGTATCCTTACCATAGAAGTCCTGTTTTTCAATCCCCAACCCCTAACGACTGGCGCTTCCCTGTCTATCACATAACCTTTATATGAATTGAATGTTGACGCCATGATTATCGATGATTCTCTCGCATACTTGATTATTCCACCCATGAAATTTCTGCATTTTTTCGATAAATTATCCTTGTCATTCTTATCGTAGAATAAATTTTTACCCTTTGAGTCAAGCATTGATAAGTGTATGTGATATGCATTCCGGTTCTGTCCGTTAAATGGTTTGGGCATGAATGATGCATGCAGGTCATATTCTCCCGCGACTTTTTTTGTTATATAATTGAATAAGATTGTTCTGTCCGAAGCTTCAACAGGGTCGGTTGCAGGCAGGTTTATCTCATGCTGGCTTGAAGTGACTTCATGATGTGCTTTTTCATATGATATACCACATTCTGATAGGACTTGTATGATCTTCTTCCTTACAAGATTGCCCTTGTCAGCTGGGTCGGCATGGAAGTATCGTGCACTATCAGTGTGAATTCCTTCACAGTATGCATCCTCGGCAAGAAGGAAGAACTCGTGTTCAGGACCGACCTTGAAACTAACATCAAATTCTTTTTTGGCTTCAGCTAATGTCTTCTCTAAAAGTGATCGAGCATCATACTCTGACCTAACTCCTTTCTGGTTATAGATTTTCCCTATGAAGGAGCCTATCCTCTCATCTTTTAACTTGATGACTCGCACACTATCCGGTACTGGCACAAGTATTTTATCGCTGTCATCAACGGTTCCAAGCCCTGCAATAGAGCTCGAGTCAAAGCCTATGCCCTTATCAATGGTTGTCTCAAGGTCATCCAGATTAGTCTGTAATGTCATAAGCCTTCCATTCAAGTCTGTGAAGAATATCTGGGCGAAATCAACTTGAGCCAGCTTGTTCTTCACCTTCAATGCAAATGGGTTTTCATCTGTCATAGTCATTCAGGAATATTTGGTATTTTAGTATATTCGCCTTTATAGTTTTTTAGCTTGTATTCCTTCTCATTTTTTTCCATTATGTAGTAATCCGGCATCAAAGGGATCTTCCCTATATTAGTTGCGATAACATACATTGGCTGTGCAAGCCCTGTCGTATGGCCTCTGATAGCATCTCTTATCAGTTCTGCGCCCTTCTCTACTGGCGTACGGAAATGGTCTATTCCTGGGGCTGGCTCGCAGTAGAAGACATAGTATGGTCTAATCCTTACTTTCAAGAGTTTCTGATATAGCTTTCTAAATGTGTCAACATCATCGTTCACTCCTTTTAGAAGTACTGACTGGTTTCCAACATTCACGCCGCAGGATAGTAGATTATATACTGCTTTTGCAGTTAGTTCGGTTATCTCATTGGGATGGTTGCAGTGTGTATTCAACCAGATGGGTATTTCATGATATCCTGAAAGGATATTCATCAGGTTTTTTGTTATTCGGTGTGGGAGGTTTATCACAGTCTTAGTATGGAATCTAATCATCTCCAGGTGTGGTATGTTCCTTAGACCGTCAACAATATGCTTTATCTTGTCATCAGGTAGGATGAATGGGTCGCCTCCAGTCACTAGTACGTCTCGTATTTCTTCATGTTCCTTTATCCATTCAAGCCCTTCAGCCACATCGAATCGTAGGCTTACATTCCGGTCGACGACAACCTCTTTTCTAAAGCAGAATCTACAGTAGCCTGCGCAAACATCAGTGACAGTGAATGCCACTCTATCCTTGTATTGTCTTGCAATGCTGTCTGGTCTTACCTCTTCTGTCGCCCGGTTTTCCTTCCATATAAGATAATTGTCCATCCCATAGACGTTTTGATGTTCTTTGAGTGAGGGTATTATCTGTTTTCTAATCGGGCAGTCTGGATCTTCTTTGTTCATTAGGGAGGCAAAATAGGGTGTAGTTCCCCATACAGTATCCATTGATTTAATGGCTTCCTCTTCTTCTTTGGTGACGTCAATAAATTCCCGCAACCTTTCGAGTGTATTAACACTTTCTTTTAATTGTCGCTCCCATTCTTCCATTCTGTAACCAACTATGATAAAACAAATAAAAAGTTCATAATAGACATGATTCTTGTATTTGGATCATATTTTCTGCGATATCCTGTGAAAGTTGGGTGATCTCCTTCATAAGTTTTTTTATCTGACTAATGTCCTCTGAGTCTATAGCTTTATCGAGTTTGTCTAATTCAGCTTCTAACTGGTCGAGTTGGGCTTCAACCTCGTTTATTGTTTCTATCTCTGATCTACACGTTATCTTAAGTAGTCTGAGGATTTCATCTATCTTGTATATGAACTCCTGAGTTTTTACTATGGATTGTTTTGCGAGGACGATGATTGATTGAATAATGTTTTCTTTGATAATGTCTTTGTTATCCTTTAAGTATTGTATGAGCTCCTGGTTTATCTGATGTAATTCTTGTATTGTGCTGGCTTGATTGACATTCCTCTTATATTCTTCCAGCCCGCTTCTAATCGTATCGATCGAGTTGAGTAGGACCTGTTTTGTCACATATTCTAGTCTCTTATTCGCCTGGATTTTTCCTTCAAGTGTGTTGAGTCTAGATAGTGCATTATCTATACGTTTTATAATAGACTGTTTTAATGCGTTGAAATCTGCATCATAGCCGGATGTATTATTCTGTATTTTATCAATGATCTTATCCTTTATGTCAGTGTCTTTCTGATAATCCGAGCTTCTGTCAGGTAATGTTGGTGTGCTCCTATCGCCTGGATTGAATCTATCTCTTAATCCTGCACTGGCATAGGGGCATAGTAACATTAAAATAATCAAAACCTCCAGATATCCTGTTTTTTCCGAGTTCATAATCATAACTCCATGTTTTCATCAAGACCATCAGCTGATTCGCTCAGGTCATTAATCTCATTCATTAGATTATTGATTTCTCCCAACTTTTTTTTTATCTCATTGTCTGTGAGATCCTTTATCGTCGTAGTAGGAGCCACTCCTGTCCTGTCATCTTGAAGTATGTCGTCTATTGGCTTGATGGTTGTGGTAGTTTGTATTGCCTTGTTTGTCTCGGGTTCTGTTAGTTCATCTTTTTCTTTTGTTTCGCTGATGCATCCAGTGGTTAAAAGGAAAATAATTGAAGAAATGACGAGTGTAGATATGCCCTGCAGTTTATTCATCTTAAATATACTTTTAGAACTTCTATTTAATCAATAATTCTTTCAATGGATTGTAGAACAATTCGTTGAACCAGTATAGATTGTTTTTTTTTATCCGAGTATCTTATCGATTATCAGTAGGCTAGTGATATTTACAAGCATGGCTACTATTCCCAGAAAGACTCCCATTGTGAGGGCAAATATGTCAGTCCCTCTATAATGGATGTATGCTAGAGTCGTTATCATAAGGGGTGTTATATTGATTAGAAAGTAGATGTATCCACAGATTGGCTCACATTCTCCATATCCTAGGGCGTAGACGGTTATCAAGGCTACTAATAACCCTCCGATTACGCCTAGTGGTAATGTGATTATCGTGTTTAACGTGTCATCAGTCGCCTGTGACTCCATAACACCATCCCCCCTCTATATGATATATCTCTTTACTTTATTTTTTAATAAAGGGAAATATGTATATAGGTGGTTGAAAATGTTGGAATTATTCTTCGACAGGTTGAATAAGAGCTATGTTATAAAGGATGGGGATGGATCTCTAAGGCTTTCTGAAAAGGATTTTGAGAACATGCGTTTGAGAAGTGAAAGCCCATTACTTAGGATGCTTTATGATTCTGCAAGAGATGAGAAGAGTCAGCGTATTTAAATCCTTTTAGCCAAGTCCAATAATTCTTCTCGTAGATTATCATCAAACTCTAGGATGTCTCCATGACCTGGTATTAAGACCTCAGCATTCTCGATGATTGTTAGAACATTTTTTTTGAATTGGTCAAAGTCTTCATATGCTTTTGGATTAGCGCCTTTCCTCAAGTCTTCTTCAAAGAAGGCATCCCCTGTAAGAATGTATTTTTTATCTGCATCAACTAGTACTGATATATGCGAGAGCGTATGGCCGGGTGTCCTGATAATATCAACTCCTTCAATCCCATCAATCTCCTCTTTCCATGAACCATACATTTCATCAACACCTGGGGGCCATGTTGATCCCCCCATGATTATCTTGGCGTTTTGAAATAAGTGATTGTTTGAAGTGTGGTCTGGATGCCAGTGTGTATTTATCACATAGTCTATCTGTTCTGGTGATAATCCTTCTTTTTTTAGTTTATCTAGTATTAGTTGTGTGTCACCCCTCCCCCCTGTATCGACGATGACATTAACATTCGTTCTTATCAGGGTGACGCTTGATGTGACTGGATCTCTATGGACTATATTCTCTCTCATCTTACGGTTTTTCACACCCTCTTTTAAAACAGTGATTTTCATAGGTAATGGATGTTATTTTCTCATTTTTAAATGATTCTTGTGTATTATATTCAAATATCGGGGTAGTCGAATGGATGACTTTGCAAAGATAAACGAGATAAAACGAAAGATTGCGGGTTTAGACATGTTTGATGATGATGAATTAGACAAGGATATGTTAAAGTCCTTCTATAATAAGAAGCTCAAGGAACTTGGTGTAGAAGCTATCGACATAGAAGATTGAATAATCGAATTCTCAACATACTGGATAAAAGTATCTGAGCCCCATTTCTTGATATTAGTACTATTTTATTAGTCCTTTCTTAGGCTCCATATATATGGCTTCTTGCCGTAAGGCTCATGAACTCGTCCATCAACCGGATCCCCTTGATCCTATGTATTATTCCCTTTCCACATGGTCTTTCACCGAATTCTTGCACATCATCTGTTCTTACATCTGGGCCATAGATTAATAATGGTACTGGATCTCCACTATGGTTTTTAATTGAGCAGGGTGTTGAATGGTCTGCTGTGACTGCGATGACAGTATCCTCTAAGTTTAGTAGTGGTGTGCAGGCTTTATCGATTTTTTCTATGAATTCTTTCTTGCCTTTCGCATCGCCGTCGTGTCCGTAGACGTCTGTGGCTTTGATATGGATGAACACATAATCATAATCTGTCTTCAATAATTCGATAGCCTTGTTGATTTTGGCTGAGATGTCGGTGTCTTTCTTTCCAGTAGCTCCGTCTGGATGGTAGATGTCCATGCCAACTACTTTTGCAACTCCCTTGTATAATCCAGCTCCTGCAACACATGCTGCTTTAATATCAAAGCGTTCTTTCATTGATGGTACTTGTCCGAGGAATCCTGGACCGCGTTCAAGAGGGAAGTTAGCAGGTAATTTCCCGTCCTCTATCAGTTTCTTGTTGATTGGATGATCTTTCAGTATTTCATATGCTTTCATCAACCATTTATTCATTGCATCAGCAGTCTTTTTTGCTTCTGGTGAATCATCAAGTGGTTCTACGGTTAGTACTTTCTCTCCTTCTTCATGGCTGTCACAGTCACTGATCTTATGGCTTAATCCACTTCCACGCATGATGAGGCCTGCTCGATATCCGGTGCCTGCCTTGATCATGAATTCGATTCCATCAACTTCTATCCCTTCGATGGCTTCGCATAGTTCTGTGACATCATCGATCCGTCCAGCTCTCCTGTCAGTTACTATGAGGTTGTCATCGACTGTCCCGAAGTTCACCCTGAATGCCACGTCTCCCTTCTTTACTTCCATCCCGATGCCCGCGGCCTCGAATGTTCCGCGGCCTGAATAGTAGTCTTCTGGTGAGTATCCGAATAGTGATAGGTGTGATGTGTCGCTTCCGGGGCGTATTCCCACTTCTATTGTGTCCATTAGTCCTGTCATGCCTTTGGCTGCAAGCTGGTCTAGGTTTGGAGTTTTTGCAGCTTCTAGTGGCGTCTTATTGTCTAGTTCTTTTACTGGGCGGTCGCCCATCCCGTCACATACGATTAATAGCATCTTCATTTGTCATCACCCTCTTGTAAAAAAGAGCTTCATGATATTAGATGAATCCTGAATATATACTATAAGACTTAAATCAGGGCATCCTAGTATTTTATACCCATGTCTAAAAACAAACCGAGGAAAAGACGTAGTAGCAGTGATAAGGTCCCTAAGCCTGTTAAACTGACTCCTGAGATGGAGGAGGCTTTAGCAAAAATAGCCTTAAAATGCGATAGTGAGAGAAGATTTGAGAGTGTTCTTGCTGATCCTAAAAGGTTTGCATCAACTGCCCAGGCGGCTGGTGTTCCAAAACCACTAAGAGATAGGATCGACGGAAGGATTTATGATAAAGTCACTAGAGTTGTCCGTAAGGGTCGTTCAGTAGACCAGATAACAAAGAAGAAGCGTAAGTTGCCTGGCAGGCAGATGAGAGAGCTTTATGCTAAGGCATGGGAGGGTCAAGATAGGCTGGCTGTATCACCGGAGGATGAAGTTCCTACCAGTAATGTAGTCAGAGGTACGTTAAAAGGCGATGTTTTAACCCGGCTTCTTGGAGGAATGCAGGATACACATCCTCACAGGGCAATTAGGACGCATGTAGCTGCGGCTGGATTACCTCCAGTCACAGCAGCTGATCTAGAAATAGACGATGCATTTGAACATTCATTAAGCATCACTGACAATCCAGAACCGCCTGTCGCAAGACCCATGGATTTTGAGGGTGCTGGGATGACAGCGGAAGTACGCAGGGAAAAGCTAAGGGGAGCCATCCGTGAAAAACACGGTTTTGATCCGGATAATCTCAGCGAGGAAGGATTAAGGATGGGTTCAAGCCCGGACATGCTAGCATTAATGTCTTTTGGCCCAGGCGAACGACTACACAGGATTATACCTACAACATTCCTATTTGCACGACCTATGATGTGCGAGTGCCTAAGTACTCGAGACAGGGTAATGGAGGTAAAGGATAAAGAAGGATACTCGGCAGGCTACGACCAGTTAATAGATAATAGGGGATATACGATCGGGCAAATAGATCATGTAGCATATCCCTCGCTTTCAGACACCTTCAGGGAATTACCTATCGGGGAAAGGTTTGGATTCACGAATATACTTAGGAGGAATCCTGAATTTGCAAGGAGTGTTATTGCATTAGGGGAATATTACAAGGTTGAAGAGTTGCGTCTTACTGCTCAGATGTTAAGAGGTGTGGATGATGAAACTATCACACGTCAGAGAAATGATCTAAATGATTTTGCATTAGCTAAACTTGACAATATTGTCGGAGACCATGTTAAAGAAGCTATGGGTACTCAACCCACTTCTGGATATGCGATTATCCGATGTGGTGATGTTGGCGGAGACAATGATATTATTGCAGTCCGAGAATCAAAAGATGCAGATGGAGATTACTATGAGGCATTATCCTATGCTCCTAGACAAATGATCCTTACAACCGGACATATCCCAATGTTATGCCATCTTGCAACACATAACCTGCTCATGCATTTTGACCTTGTCGCACGTCTTCCAGCAGAGAATGCTGTTGGAATACAAGCCAGGGGCAGTACGACCAAGGGACAGGGTCCATTCTTGAAGGATGGTGGAATGCTAGCCCCAGCAGTTGAAGACTATGACAGTGTTTTCGCTGGAAGGGATGGGCATTGGAGGACCGGTCATCTAAGATTCGTTGAATCAATGGCCCGTACAGTATCACTTGAAAAACTAACACTAGTATCAGGTAGTAGAGAAGTCTTTGATAGGTTCAGGGGATCCTCGCGATCACATCATCAGGGTGATGCCAGATTAGACTATACCTGCGAAAAACTAATGGAGATGTGGGTTAAACCAATAAACAATGTTATCGGCCAGGATTTCTACAGGGGACAGGAGACAAGGCCTGAAGAGCTCTTTCACCACCTGATGGCTCATGCAAGCCGTGAGACAGATCCTACTGACGCAGAATTATTGGACTTGAAATACAAGGAGGGTGGATGGAATGTCATCAAGGGGATCGAACATGTTTTACGAGCATATCTAAAGCTTGATGAAACCCAGAGTACGGAACAGGTGTTTAGAGCCGGTCAAGACCAGGGATTATTGTCAGCAAAAGGGATTGAAAATCTAACCAATGCCTCCAAACTTTATGGTCATATTAGGAACAGCATGGACCTTAGGATGGAAGGATATGTCGCTGGCGCGGTCACAGTCCAAGACTTTAATTTGCGACCGAATATAATGGCCACGGTAGCAAGCGACCTGTCTAAGTTTGGGGATTATGGTACCGTCAATCCAGATATTCTTAGACGTGAGCTGATGGCTACTGGGATAGAAGTTGAGGATGAATTATTGCATTTGACTGATAAACTGGATGTTGAAGTTGGTTTTACTAATAGGATGACTTCACGCGTACTTGATATTTTTGAAGATGAAGAATTCCAGCAGTATACTAATTCAGGGGATATTAGCATGGATTTGATAAGGGAAATGAGGGATCAGGGCCTAGCTGGTAGTCAAAAAGACAAGTTTCCAAGATGGAAGTCTACGTCGATGTTTATGCAATTCGCAAATGGTATGGCAGATCCATTATGCATCATTCAACCCGACTCTCTTGAAGAAGCGAATATGCCGTTAAAAGCATCACCGCCAGTAAGGGCTGCGGTTGTGAGACAGACTCTTCATAACGCATATGAGGTAGCCAGTCAGGCTGGGGGAGATGGACTGATTGAGAGGGCGCCGATGGCTGTGGCTGATGGAAGCTGGGTTCATATCGGTGATGGATCTCATGAATTTGATGGAAAGCTCATGATGTTCACTAATCCAGAATCATGTGGCAGACTAGTAGATATGTTGTCCCCGTTAATCCTTGATGGATCTATCAAATACATGAAGTTCGCTAATCATCCAAGCATTCATGGATTCGAACATTCAGTAGCATGCGTCTACTGTAAGGAAGGTGAACATCAAGAATTAAACCATAAGATCTCCCAGATTGTAGGTGCGGACTCCATGTATAAGCCCAACTCACATACAAATGAAGAAGCAGGTCTATACTTATTCTTTGATCATGTGAATTATGGGACCGAACATAACGTGCCCGAATATCAGAGAGAATACATGGCATATGGTGTTCCATCATACACTCATCTTGCACGTCTCAGATCAAGAGAATTCATTGAACAATCACATCTGACCGAACATCAAAGAGTAGTCCTTGATGGCCTGCTTGTTAAGACATTAAAGCGGGAGATAATGGCTAAGCGTTTCACAGGACAGGAACCATTAACAGAACCGGAAAGAAGAGTCATACAACAGACAGTCACTGACCAGAGTGAACCAGACTTTCCTCAAATGGAGGTTATAAACCAGCTTGCAGTCAGAGCGGGTGTACATGGATTAAATCCTACAGTAAGTGCTGCTATGGAGTATAGTCTACATCATCCCGTAGATGAACAAAGACTTTAACTAGGGATTCCTAAAATCTTTCTATAATGTCACAAAACAGAGTCGAGACCAGGCTAGTCAAGCGGACCGATGAGGGCGTTGTAAAAGAGATTGCATCCCTTAATATTCAAGCATTCCCCGGTGAGATCGCTAATGAAAACAGGGATACTGTCAAGCCTGCGACTACCGGATGCAGGGAAACAGTTTTTCATAATCCTTGGATGGTTATGACTGACGATCAGATAGTTGATTTTGCAAGTCATGGTGTAAGCGGCTTCCATCGTGGAACGGATGGAAGGATGGTTGCAACAAACATAGGTAGGCCACTACATGCAGTCAACATGCGTTTCATGCAAGTGAAAGGAAGGGAGTGGGAGACTCCTACAGGTGGCTCAACAATGTTTAGGCCTTTTAAAACCGGGATTGGAGAAAACAGTGATGATGTTATCCTTCCTCTTGTCGGAGGCATATGGTTGGAGGGCGAGGATATTACAAAGAACCCTGAAATCCTTGAAAAACTGGGCATCTCGATGGTGTGTGGGAAAGACGGGGCAGAGGCGACTCACCCTGCATTCATGTCGGGTGGTAGAAGCATTGTATTGCCTGGACAATATATGCTGCCTGCATTCAAGAATAATGTTGGTGGATATGGTTTTATAACACTTGATAGACTGCAAAAAGCAATGAGCCCTGATGGAAATACTGGGGTTGTGGATCAGTTAAGTGATAGAGTGAGAGATAGGCTTGGTAAACTCCATGAAAGACAGAAGGTAGACATGTCTAAAGATGAATTCGTTGGCAGGTATTTCGAGCAGGAATTCATGAGTCAGGCACTGGAGGCATCTGAACAAGCCAGTTATAAATGGGGCAAGCTCGAGAAGGCGGTAGCAGTCCAATACAAGGGTGTTGGCACTAGAAAGTATGTATATCACCTAGACAAGCAGGATAAAGAGGGGGTACACATACAGATCGGAGACCAGCTTTTAAAGGTTTCTGATGCAAACGAGGAGCAAAGATATAGGAGTGCTAGCCTTGGAATGGCTCAGAGGACGGAATACGACTATGCTGACAAGTCTGGGACATTCCTTGAGATCGTGCATGAATACTTTGATAAGAGCCCGACTGGTGGAATATACTCTGAGATGAAGTCATATAAGAGGGATCAAGTCTTATGGGGTGAGGGAGCCCAGATGTCTGGTATCACGACAGGATTCGTCAGGTTCCTTAACCGAGTGGATATTGACACAGCTTTTGGAAAACCCACACGCATGGTCTGCGAGGAAACAGTGATGGCAGAACGCGTAATACTAGATGACACTCATAGGCTTGCATCATTTACAGAACGTAGAGGAGACCCCGGGAAACCGTCAGATGAATTCCAATTATTCATTGAAGGCAATTATGATGGTGGATATTCTGATGCGCATAGAAGCGATTATCTCGAACAATTAAGCAGCAATGTTGGTAAGAACATGGGGATATGCCTGGATGTGGGCCTGACCTGTGCAAAGGAGCAGAATTCAGCGGAGAACTTGAGTCTCTGGGGCAGGATAATAGACTCCCAGAGCTTCATGGACATGAAGAACAGGTATCAGTGCGGTTCATTGATAGGAAACTGGATTCAGAATGTCATGGATACCGCGAAAAACACCGGCCTTACTGCTGAACAATATTTCAAGAGCCAGCATTTTAAAACACTTGCAGTCCAGATGCTAGGCGAGGAGGAAGGCGGGAAGGCATATAAATTGACCTGTAATCCTGAAGCCGGGACAAGCCATATGCACATTGCAGACCGGGCATACTTTCAATTATCACACTTGTGGGTGAAAAAGAGTCTGAGGGAAGACGGTGTGCGGATTGATGATAAATTCCTATTAGATGAGGTGGAACGGGATCCAAAACTAAGAGAATCGATCGGCTTTAGAGGAGGCGATACTGTAGAGCTCATGACGAATCTCAGAAAGTTACTTAGACCAGACGCCAAAGCAGTACTAATGCCAATAATAGATGCTGCTGCTCCAGACGGAGTCAGGACGGAAACATTATCCCCTGAAGCATTCCTAGCCAAGGTAGAACACCAATTCATCTCCCACGCCATCCACATTGAAGCACCAAGCCTAGACGATGGCCTAGACCAGGAATACCGAAAGGAAAGGCCTGAAATACCTGAGGTTGAAGGTGCGAGAGCAGTAGATGGGGGAACCTCTCCCTTAACTAAACGAGCTAGAGTAGCAAGGTCATCTGTCCTAAATGGAGGTGATTCATTAAGCCAGCTATTGGGTGGTGCAGCAGCGGATGTTGGTGGGTCAGAAGATGATTTCTGGGGGCCAGGCGTAGGTTCAGGAGGTTCTGGAAAGCTTGTTCAAAGAGAGCGGACAAGTGATAGATATGATCGGATTGAAGAAAAAAGGGAGAGGGCTAAGGAAGTGGCTGACCGACTTGCTGAAATAAAGAAGAAAAAGATTAAGGAACGCAAGGCAAAAGAGAAGAAAAAGAGGAAGGCTGATAAGAAGCGAAATAAGTAGGTTATAATATCTTACATCCTAGATTTTTACTCAATGTCCAATATTGATATTCCTTTACGGCGAGTGGATCCCGTTAGGGATGAATCTGTTACACGACAAATCGATTCTCTTGGATTATATCCTTCTCCAAGCCAGATTGTCAGGGATAATCGTGAGAAAGCTCATCTAGCATCTCCTGGTTGCAGAGATACTATATTCCACCATCCGAATACTGTTGGAAGCGACCAATTCATCCTAGATCTTGCTAGAGACGGTGTGAGTGGATTCACTTTATGGGATGATCATACTGTCGCCTACTCGCACGGACTACCTCTTGCATGCAGAGACTTCAATTTTGTTAGATGTAAAAACAGGCAGTGGAATATGGGTTCAGGCGGATCTGGGATGTTCCAACCATTTATCCAGGATGAGGATGACGTGATACTTCCGCTTCTTGGAAAAATCTATGTGAATGGAGAGGACATTTCCAGCGATCCAGAAAAGATGCGGAAGATGGGGATGGAATTCGTCAAGGGAGATGATGGTGCAGACGCCACCCACCCTGGATTTTGCACTGGTGGACGGAACATGTTGTTTCCCGGTAAATTCGAGGTGCCTGGATTCAAGACAAGGGAAGGCGGATTACTCCCAATACCCTTGGAACAATTGCGTGATATAGCCGACCGAAAAATTGTTGGGGGAATCAATGAATTCGAGGCAGCACTAGATAGAGTATTAAGAGAAACCCATACACGTGATGATCATGGCTTAAGCTATGATAATTACAAGAAAAGAGAGTTTGAGAATGCATTATTCAAGTCTGTTATAGACTCGTTGAATCAGGGAGGCAATGAAGTAGCAAATATTGTCGAGGGTATTGCAGTCCAATTAAAGGGTGTTGGCTTGATGAGATATACTTATCATTTGAATAAGAGCCATGATGATGGGTCAGTAGAACTGCAGGACGGGGATATCGTAGTGAAACCAACCGATGCTAGAGAACAGGCTAATCTAGATCGGAGAGGAGTAGTTCTTGCACAAAGACCAGGATATGATGGGGAATCCGGAATGTTCTTGGATATACTACACGAGTTCTTTGACAAGAGTCCGACAGGTTGTATCTATTCAGAGGAGAAGGGAATTGGGAGAGACATAGCATTATGGTCTTCTGGTGCTGAGATGAGTGGGATAACCCTAGGATACATACCATTCTTATCTAAAGTGCAGGTAGATGAAGCTTGTGGAAAGCCGACAAGGATGGTTTGCGAACAGACTGTGATGGCGGTAAGAGTCATATTAGACCATACACTGCGCTTGAACCATCTTTCAAAAGAAAATCCGGGAGGTGGCCCGTCCCCCGAGTTCAAAGAATTCATAGCAAATGAGAATCACATGGCTTCAAATGGTGATATAACCGATTACACTGAGGAGGGCCGGGATCGATACCTAAGCCAGCTGAACAAGACGGTTGGAAAGAACCTGAATATATGCTTTGAAGAAGAGTTGACTGTGATGAATCGTCAGAACACGGGAGAAAACATGAGTGTATATGGACGTATAATAGATTCCCAGAGCTTTATTGATGTAAAGAGCAGGTATCAGGGGAGATCTCTTGCAGCCCTCTGGCTTAGAGACCTAGGGAGAGTTGCGAAGAGCTCTGGTATGACTACTGAAGAATATTATAATAGCAAGTATTTCGAAGAATTCACGGTAAGCATGCTCGGTGAAGAACAAGGAAAACAGGCAGTGGAAAGGATAAGGAATCCCAAAGGATATTATCAAGACTTTAACTACAATACTCGTGCCTCGTTAGAACTGTGTAAAATCCATGAAATGATGAAGATGAGAAAGGAGGGCAAGATGATTGATCCTAAGTATATTCTCGACAGGTTACAGAGGGATGATGATTTCATGACAATGAGTAATTTGAAGATGTTCGGTGAACAACACACGGATAGCATCATACAGCTACTTTCGCGCGGGGAGAATGTCATGTTACATGTGCCAGATCCTCAGACTGATAAACTAGCTCAAGTCGGAATAAGATACAGTGAATTTATGCAGTCATTGGAGGCTAAGCTAGTCGAACATGAACTCCTACAAGACGAGCCCCTCATGGAATACGGTCTCGACCAGGCGAAAAGACCAGAAAGAGAAAAGATACCGCTCGTAGATATAAGTAGCGAGGAATCATAGGATGCAGCAAGGAAGGATTCAGACAAGGAGGGTGAGCCTAACAGATGATTCTATGGTAAGGGAGATCCAGACCCTTGGTATACAACAGGATGAATCCGAGGTCATAAGAGAAAATAGACAAACAATAATGCCTGCAACAACTGGTTGCAGACAACAGGTCTTTCACACACCAGGGATGGTACTTGATGATCAGGAAATAGTGAGTTGCGCTCATAATGGTATCACTGGATTCACACAAAATGATATAGGACAACTTGAACCCTCGATCATAAGACATCCACTACAGGCAGTGAACGTTAAATTCTTAAAACTAAGTGGTGAGGAATGGGATTGCATCTCAGGTGGAAATGTATTATTCAGGCCATTGCGTTCAGGAATCGGAGAACAAAAAAACGAGCATATAATCCCTATGATCGGGGGATTCTGGGTTGAGGGAAAGGATATCACACAAGACCCGGAGACAATGTCCAAACTCAACCTAGAGGTCGTTAACGCGCCCGATGGAACTCCTGCAACACATCCAGGATTCAAATCCGGTGGCAGGAGCGTTTTAATGCCTGGTAAATATCGTTTACCAGCATTCAAGACAACTAATGGCGGATATACTCTATTGTCTATGAATGAGCTTGAAGGAGTATTTGCCGAATTGAAGGTGGATCAGCATATTGATAAGCATAAACAGGCTGTTAGAGACGGATTGATCGAAAACCATGCTGAAAAAAGCGCTGGATTAACACAGAAAGAGTATATAGACCAATATTTCGAACAAGCATTCATGCAGTATACTATCAATATCCTTAACAAGGCTGGGAGAGAATATGGGAGGGTCATGAATGGTGTGGCAGTCCAATAC
>CAYREE010000035.1:0-18475 GCA_964423225.1 uncultured archaeon
CTATGCTTCCTTGATTCGACTTTTAATACAACTGCTTTCGGACCACATGTTTCCTTAACCTTCGTGGCTTCAATAATATCTGAGAATTTATCGTTGATATGAAGACTCTTAAAAATATTTTTTTCTTTTATGCAATCTAATTCAACTTGCCAGTATTTTTCAGGATTAAAAGCCCTAATACTCTTTTCTCTTGCAGTAAGAATTTTTAAGGTTGGCCCCTGAACTCTACCAATACTTAGGGTAACATACTTCTTTGCTACCCTAGCAGAATTACTTAGGGCTCTGGAGAGATTGATACCCCAATACCAATCAAGGAAATGGCGGGTTATTCCAGCTTCAGCCATTCCTCTTTCCATCATATCAAGATGATTATATGCTTTGACAATGGAATCTTTCGTTAATGTTGAATACTTCATTCGTTTAACATTTTTTGAAAACGGATCAACATTACAACCATATTTTATCACATTATAACCAATAACTTCTCCTTCGATATCATAGTCGCATGCATTGATGAATGTATCGCATTTTTTAGATAGTTCGCTTATGTTAGAAAGATATTTTTTTGTAAATTGAGAGTTTTTACCAAGAGTATGTGATGGAACCCAATCTATTTCAAATACAGGATAATTCCATCCTTTGAAATGTTTTTCTTTAAGTCCAAAAAGATGTCCGACAGCGGGTACGACAAATATATCATCAATCTGATAATATGCCACACCATTCTTATTCTTCTTATTAGCATTACCAATAGAATTGGCTATTCTTTCCGCAACTTTTGGCTTTTCAGTCACAATTAAAACTGACATTTTAAAGATTATGCAATTGGTTAATTTAAGTCTAAACGATTTTATCCAGACTTTAGATAAGTATTTACGACTATTAGACAAATTATAACTAATATTATATCGATAATTTGAATCTTGTACATGTCAATATCAGTTACTTTAGCCCCAGAACCGCATTTTTTTTGTAAAATAAACCCGTTTAATCGCAGTACTTCCCAGACTATCCGTGATGCATCCTGACTCATTTCACATATCTTATCGAAATTATTCAGATAATGATTTGTCATCTGGCGACTCATAATAGGACAATAGCTCCTATTTGAAAAAATCATTGTTGAGAAAAACCTTCCACCCCCATGATAAAGGTAGTTTGGTATCCTAACTTCACAAAACTGATTTAACACACTACGAGGAATAGTACGTAAGATCCGGGGGATTGTTGTCATACGCGGGGGTCCATAGAATATAGTTGAATAACCGCCATTAAGTATCTTTTCCCGAATCTCTTTTTCTCTTGTAGTCAAAGGTATATCATCAACCGTGATAATCAATCTATTATCCAGGATTTTCTTTACTCTTGGACCCCAAAAAGGATCGGATGGACCAATAAGGCCGTTAGATGGATAAATATATTCGATTTGTTCTATCCTGGTATTGGGACTGGATTCAATAATTGAATTTTTTTGTTCTCTACCTGTCTCTATTAAAATCTTACCTTTTTGATTAGGGATATAAGATAATCCAGATGATACAAGGTTCTGTAGATCTTCATCATATTTATTCATATATGAATCACGTATATTCGTGAATGAATTTGATACGATTGATGGATATAAAACACATATAATAAATGCTGTATAGAAAATTCGTTTGTCATTTTTATAAAGTATTAGCAAGGATATGATTAGGAATGGATATGCTGAGAGTGCATAATAGCTTGGTGACTGGAAGTTCCCATGGCTCTTTGTAAGTGATAAAGCAATTATGATTATTGCAAATGATATTATTGGAAAAAGTTCTTTGGATTTAAAATAACCAAATCTTAACCCTAAAGCCAATATTATCATTAATGTCGTTAGTGCAATTGCATGTATATTCAGTGTTGTGAACATCAAGCTTATTGCTTTTAATAGACCAACTTCCGGATATGCAATTTGAGAGAAAAACGTATAATCTAGTAGTTTCGGATGTATTGAATTAAAAACAACAGTTAGAATAATGAGTGGAAGGAATAGAATTCCGAGTCTTGTGATAATTGTCTTACTACTTGTCTTATCTCTGATGCTGTAGATATAAGTTGATATTATTAAGATAAAAGGTATGAATGCAGTATATTTGAAAAAAATTGATAGGGCAAATAAGAAAGCTGAAATCATTATGTTTTGTTCAAATTTTATATATTGAAGGAAGTAGAAACCTCCGATTAGAAATATTGTTGAGAACATTACTTCGGGATTATTCACTGAGGGTGGAATTATTAACAGGATATAGATTATGAAAAAAATAAATTCATTCCAGATATCTTCGATTATAAGAATGCTTTTTAAGGTTATTGCTAGTGTAATCCATAAAGCTATAATTGTTAGATGAATTATAGAGTCGAATAATTCCCATCCGAAAATGGTGTTAACTAAAAAACCATAATAATATATGAGGGGTGCTTGGTTACAATAAATTTGATTTTCATATAAAACACCATTGCTTAAGAATTCAATGCATAAATGCCATCCACCACCAAAATTTATAAATCCAAATGGAAAAAAATAGAGTTGAAGGGTCAAAATTGCTATTAAAAGGGGTATTTTTATTTGATGTATCGTAAATTTGCTTTTCATCTCTTGTTAGTCTTATTTTAATCAATTTATCATTAAAAAAATAATATATTTGATATTATGGGTTCTAAACGAAAACAGGTATTAAATTCGAAACAAAATGTTTTAATATTTGTCCTCATTTTTATCCTATTTTTTTCGTTTCTTAACACCCAATTTAATTTTCCTGGATTCCAGTATCGGTGGCTTAGGTGTATTAAATATTTTGAAGAAGGAGTAATCTATGGTGGACAACCTGAATGTGAACAACCACCCGTAGTTTTTATTATTGGTAGCTTAATCTCCAGTATTAGTGGTCACAATATTCAATTCTTTTCTAATTTATTGATAATAGGTTTGCATTCAGTGTGTTTATTCATCATTTTAAAGTTAGTACCAACCAAGAATGATGAAGAAATTATTGTAACCTGTTTTCTTTATGTTTTTTTAATCTTACCCCTCTTTGTAAACGCTCTTGCCTCGCTATTAGCAGCCTTCTTTTTGATGGTAGGAACATATGTGCTTTTTAACGGAAAGTCTAATTTACGGGTATTATATGCATCGATTTGTTACACATTAGCATTATTGTCCAAGATCACGGTTGTTTCAGGAATTTTTGGGGTATTATTTTCAGTGATAATACTCGGTTTGTCCAAGATAGTGATGCCTATTAAAAAGAAGAAACGCTGGTCCTTTAAACTAAACATTCCTCCAGTTAAATCCCTGATAATACGTATTTTATATTGTATTATACCCTTTGTTGCAGGAATACTACTTGTCTACACAATATATCCAAATATTTTAATATACACTGTCCATTGCCACAAATATAGGGAAAAATATTCGTATATTGAAGCACTCTATGAATTATTTACGATTAGTCCATTTGTAGATCAGAATGTTCTTGTATTCTATTTTTTCCTTGGTTTATCCTTGATTTACTTTTATTATTACAGAGATATCTATTCCTTGATATATTTCTTCTCCTCATTAACAACGTTTTTATCACGATTTAAGATTGGAAGGGCTACACCATACATATTCGAAAACTATTATGTCGTATTCCCCCTATTTTTCATGATAATCGCAACTTCAAGATATGTGAATAAGATTCGAACCAAGAAAAATAAGCGATTTTTAAGCTTAACGATTATTTTTTCCTTCCTCTTATTTGGGACTTTCAGTCTCCATAATTCTCCGAGTCTTAGCGAGCATATAACCTATCAGTTTACAGATTATAATGAACTTTCTCAAGAAGCTGATCTTATACGAAAAGATGTTAACAGCGTATATTCCTTTTTGCCACAGAATAAAGGCCCGATATTAATGGATGGGGAGATGAATAAAATCTTGGGGGGCATAACGCATAATCTTAATGAAGATTTATTTGAGATAAGGGATAATCCACCTGAAGAAAACCGGTATCTTGATACTTGGTATGTTGATGGATTGGAATATTGGGGAGTTTTAGAAGGTGAGTTTTTTGAGATGAACAAGGGAGAATTAGAGTTAGCCCGGGAGATAGAATCATTGAAATATGATATGATCCTTATTAGTCCTGCTGCTTGGGATTCAATGATAATGTATTCTATCAGAAATATTAGTGAGGAGTTAATGGTTAAAAATTATTGTTTATCTATGTTCCCTGTTTTTTATGAGGATAAGAATGTTAGGCATTTTTCAACGATCTTGATGAGGGATACTGAGAAATGTATGGATTTAAAATTTGAGGTGGGAACGTACTTATCAGGTATATTCGATAAATCTTGTGATAAAGACCAGTGGGTAGCTGATTATCTTATTTTAACAGTATTCAACCAGAATAAAGTTGATTACAATGGTTATGGTGGGCGTGGATTAAAATTAAACAAGTCTTGTTCATCAGAAGCAGATATTCTTGATAAATTAACCGATGTTAAAAGAAGCACAATCCTAAGATTGCCTGCTTTGATTGTTTTATCTGCAATATGTATTTATCTTTTGAAGAAGAGAAAATGACAAGTGGAATCAAATCATATTCTTTTTTACTATCATACTTCATATTATATTGTTTAAAATGAAGATTGAGGTTAGGCTTGGATTAAAGGATATTCCAGGTATGTTAGTTAGGGCTTTGGATCCCATTTCAGGTAATGGCGGTAATATCGTTAGTATCATTCATTCTAGAGGTGCTAAAAACATTGTTGAAGTCATAGTCGGGTTTTCTGTTAACGACCAGTCTACTTTGGACACTATAATCAGATCATTAAAAAAGACAAAGACTATTATCAGGGAGATTAAAGTTGAGGGAAGACGTTATTACAAAAAGAAAAGCATTTCTATCCTGTTAATAGGGCATGTGATAGATACTGACATACAGGATACTATAGACAGGATAAATTCATTGGGAATGGTATCTAACGTCGATGTAAGAATGCCCGATCCTCTTGACGAGTCTTCTGTGTTGATGAACGTTGACGCAGATGAAAAGAAAACTGAAAGCCTTATCTCTGAGGTAATGGCTATTTGCAGACAGAAAGACTTATTGATGATTAGGGAGATGTGAAATGAAAGAAATTAATGTGATCCTAGTTGGATTTGGAGTGATTGGAACCGGATTTGCGAAGAGTCTTATAGAGGGAAAAAAGCATTTAAGGAGTCTAGGTTATACTATCCGAGTAAAGGCAATTTGTGAAAAAGACGGTTGTGTGATAGATGAGGATGGATTAAATCTTAAAACTGTTTTATCAGAAGGATATTCATCTCTTGATTCATTCAAACAAATTAAATCATTGGATGTTATACGAGATTTAGATGCTGACGTGATGATTGAGATGACTCCTGGAGACATTAAAACCGGGGGTGTGGGATTAAAACATATTTTAACAGCATTGGAACATGGAAAACATGTTATAACCTCGAATAAATCTCCATTAGTAGTTGATTTTCAAGGATTAAATAATTTAGCCTTAGAAAAGAATCTTTCGATAAAATATGAGGCTACTGTTTGTGGAGCTGTTCCAGTAATCAATACTTGTAGAAATGAATTGAAGGGAAATAAAATTGAGAATGTCTATGGGATATTCAATGGGACGACAAATTATATCCTCACTAAAATGTCTGAGGAAAGTGTCGACTTTAAAACCGCGTTAACAGAAGCACAATCACTGGGTTATGCTGAAACCGATCCGACATATGATGTAAATGGCATTGATACTGCAGCAAAAGTAGTTATCTTAGCGAATTCTATTTTGGATCTGGACATCTCAATATCTGATGTTAATATTACCGGCATTGAAAAGATTACTCCTGAAGCAGTTGACCTGGCAAAAAATCATGGATTTGCAATAAAATTAATTGGTGATGTCAGAGGTTTAAATGTTGCACCAATGTTAATCCCTATTGACCACCCTATAAATGTCAGTGGAACATTGAACTCGGTATTGATTGAAACCGATCTAGCTGGTGAGATAACGCTTGTTGGAGCAGGGGCTGGAGCAAAGGAGACTTCAAGCGCTCTTTTATCTGATCTTCTTACGGTTGCAGATAGAATTAAATAACCTTATTTTCCATAAAGTATTTTCCTTAATTCGATGACACTGAAGGCTGCCCGGGTTATACCCATGCTACGAATATCAGTGTCTGTACCCACAGTATAAAGTCCTTTAATCGGGGTTTTTTGACCTGGAAAAACAGATTTTGTGGTTATTGCTGCTTTTTCCGGTACTGTTACTTGTTTATGTTCAAATACTACATTCTCCCAAATCCCAGGATATGCTAGTCCTATAGTATCCCTTAATTGTTTCTCCTCTATTAAAATATCATCTTCCACTATTGCTGAGAAAGCAACTAAAAACCTTCCTTTAGGTGCAAGTGCTTTATTATATGAGGTTATTGGCATTGCCCAGAAAGGTTTACCTTCCTCAAACCATATCTCACTTCCTTGATAGTCAAAGGTCTTGAATTTATCCTTGATACCAAGCCATAAAGTAATGCTTCCAGTTGATTCTAATGTTTTAACTTTCTTGACATATTCTTTCGACAAGTTTTCGACCATTTCAGGTAATAATCGAACGTATCCGGAATATATGATTTTTTCAGCATGATATTCTTTTCCATTGGATGATACACCATAAACCTTGTTATCTTTAACCAGTATATCTTCCACATTTTCCTTAGTCTGGATTTTTACCATTCCTTCTGGAAAAGAGTTTTTTATCGCATCAATGATAGCTCCAACACCTTGGCTTGGATATGCTTGATGGTATGCTCCATGATAAGAAACAAGTTTTTTCATCTTGCTTAGATGTCCGAATAATCGTTCACTTAGTATCTTGCCTTCATTTTCATCGAAGTATCTTGCCCCTTTTAACATCCTCCAGGCAGGGGTTTTTTTCATATTTTTACCACTCATGAAGTAGGATAGAGTATTGATGAATTTCCAGGTCTTGTCGGATAGATTACAATGTTTCAAGTAGTCATATAGGCTGACATTAGTGTCAGACCATCCAAATATAGAATAGGTTATCGATGCTCCTAGTTCCTTTGTGATCTGTATCCGATCTTTTTTAGGTAGGACATCGAAATTCACCCAGGCAGCGACAGTCCATGGAAAAGGAGTCAGTTTTTTCTTGGTGCGCACATAATATTCTCCGTATGGAATGAATTTTGGGACGACATCAAAGTATTCATTCATGAATATTCTTAGGGGGCCGTCATCTACATGGGTGATTGCATGGGCTCCTACATCTAAGTGATATCCGTCAACGACATAGCTTCTAGCATTTCCACCAATATACTCTTCTTTCTCTAGAACGAGTACTTTATCGCCTTCCTTTGAACACATTAAGGCAGATAATAATCCGCTTATTCCTGCTCCAACTATTATTGTATCGTATTTCAATTCTACCAGGGATTTTTCTTAAGTTTCAGTAAATATGCAATGATATTTGCTATTATATGCATTGGTGGTGTTATAACACATGCAATAGCAAGATATTTTACATTAATTGGTATAAGAATCCATGCTGCCAGATATGCTCCAAATACAAAATCGAGTGTGTCTAATAAGACTAGAGGGTGTCCTCTTTCAAATCCCATCCTACGTTTTATGAAACTTGCTATAAGATCGCCCATTAAAGCTCCAAAACCCATGAAAAACCCATATAGTGGAGAAATCATGTGTGTATCGATCATAAGATTTGATACTAGTATATATCCAGTAATACCTCCTGCAAATGCTCCGCATAGTAGTCCCCTCCAGGTTTTTCCATCTCCAAAAATCCTTTTTCCTCGCCAGGATCTCCCAAAATCTATTGGAGTGTTGAAATTCTTCAGTATTGGGACTGCAGAAACATCAATTGCAATAGAATTTGCCACGTATGCAGGTAGGGTGAATGTGAATACTTTTAATATGATTGGTAACATGATACTTATTTAGTAATCGAGTTTAAAACAATGGAAAGAAGATTATATTTTACATTATTTTTGATTGGTTTTTTATCCATCATAACTCAATTAACAATCCTTAGAGAACTTGTAAACGTCTTTTATGGAAATGAACTTGTTTTTGGTATTGTCCTTGGAACCTGGATGCTTCTAATTGCTATCGGTAATTTTATTGGTGGTAGAATCGGGATAAAATATGCTAAGATTGAATTAATTGTTTTTACATTGATTTTATCAGGGATACTAATCCCAACTACGATCTTTCTCTCAAGATGTTTAACCCCCTTGACAGTTAATCCAGGGGAAATTTCTGGGTTAGATGTGATTCTTATTGTATCATTCTTCTCAATGAGTGGATTCTGCATATTATACGGCATACAATTCGTATTAGCAACCTCGTTTTTTTCCAGAGGGAAAAATAAACTATACGGGCCTGGTAAGGCTTATACACTGGATAATCTAGGCGATATTATTGGTGGATTATTGTTTAGCTTTATATTTATCTATTTTTTCGATTCAACACAGATCTCGTTTCTTGCAGGTTCAATTAGCTTGATTAGTGCATTATTCATAGCTTATAATGAGAAAATAGGGTATTTGTGGATTATCTCAGCTATAATCCTTTTGATTATCATAGGTATTTTTATATCTTTCGATCTTCAGGGATATGCGAATAGAATATCATATCCGAACCAGGAGGTAATCCTACAGAAAAATTCAAGATATGGTAATATTATTGTCTCAAAAACAGGAGGACAATTAAATTTCTTTGAAAATAGTGTGCCATTATTTTCGACTGATGAACTAGTAGATTCTGAGGAGACTGTTCATTACGCCTTATCACAATTGGAGGATGTTGGCAATGTACTTGTAATATCCAGGGGTGTGGGCGGATCTATCAGAGAAATATTGAAGTATTCTCCATCATCCATAGATTATGTTGAATTAGACGACGTAATTATCACAGCTTCAAAAAAATATACGATACAAACGCAACTAGATGATGTGAGGGTCAGAATATTCAATGATGACGGTAGATTATTCATTAAAAAAACAAGTAAAAAATATGATGCTATCCTAATTGGAATTGGTCAGCCGACAACTGCAAAAACCAATAGGTTTTACACAATAGAGTTTTTCAAGGAAGTAAGAAAAGTGTTAAATAATGGGGGTGTACTAGCATTACGCTTATCCAGCGAGGAAAATTATTTAGATGAAGATATCCTCAAACTGAATTCAGTCATATATAATAGTCTTAGAGAAGTATTTCCCAAAATTCTCATAATTCCTTCAACATTTAATTATTATATCGCTTCTGAAAAAAAACTAGATTACAATATTACTGGAAGACTTGAATATAGGAATATTACCACAACTTTTGTAAATGAAGGATATTTAATTGACATACTTTCCCCTAGTAGGATTGAATACATATATGATTCTCTTGACAAGGATGCTGGGTTAAACTCAGATTTTAAACCTATCGCATACTACCATCACATGAATCATTGGCTGAGACTATTAGATGTTAATAAGAGCATATTCCTCACAGTCATATTATTATTCCTCTTTTTAGCATATTTGAAACTCGACGATATTGAAGCATGTGTTTTCACAATCGGGTTTTCAGGGATGACTTTTGAGATACTTTTAATTATTGTTTTTCAGATTATGTTCGGCATTGTATACTCGATGATCGGATTCTTAATATCATGCTTCATGATTGGAATTGTGTTCGGAGGATATATTGTGTCCCGTAAGATCGAAGAATTCATGGATAGGCCTTTGCACATGATCCCATTTATCGCAATGTGTTATTCACTCATAATCCTGCCAATATTCTATCTTATAGGCTTAGTCGGATCGGTTAGAATGATGTTTTTGATTACCTGGTTTTTATTTCCGATTCTTACAATTATTGCTGGTTTTCTTGTTGGTGTGACTTATCCAATGTGTGTGGCAAAAAAATCAGGTAAAGGGAATATATCGGTTATTGTTGGAAGGCTGTCTTCAATAGATTTTGCTGGTGCATTTCTAGGAGCTATGTTATCCGCAACTTTTTTAATACCTTTCTATGGGATAGGATCAGCGTGTTTAATAATCGCTGGATTTAATTTAATTAGCGGTTTACGACTATTTAAAAGATGGAATCAATACTAGCTGCTTTCACAGTATGTCTCACACTGGCATTTTTAGCTTCTGAACTCTTCTACAGGTTGAAATATCCTAGGGTAGTTGGACAGATTCTTGCAGGAGTTATCCTGGGTCTTCCATTTATTAAAATATATTTTGGGGAGAATTTCCTATCCTTTGTTAGTTCTATGGCAGATATTGGAATCGTTTTTCTTTTGCTTTTGGTTGGTACTGAAGTGAATATCCATAATCTTTTAAAGGTGTCTAAAAATGCTTTTATTCTTGCTATACTGGGTTATATCCTCCCTTTGATAGCTGGATTCTTTTTAATGACGTTAATAGGTTATAATCCAGTAACATCGATGATTGTAGGCATATGTCTTGCTATTAGTGCTGAAGCCATTACAGTAGAGACTTTAATGGAGTATAAGATGCTTCATACAAGATTAGGATCTACTATTATGGAGGCAGGGATGCTTGATGATTTTATTGGAGTCATATCACTTAGTGCTGTTATCGGAGTTGTTCATGGTGAAGGATTATCTGTATTGAAGACAATTCCTGGAGAGTTCATGACTTTTATCATCATCTCTTATATCATTGGCTTCACTATCCTTCCGAGAGCGGCTAAGGCTGTCTGGAAGGAGAAGTCTGAGGCTGCTGTATTTAGCTTGGCTGTGATCTTTGGATTGATAATCGTGTTATTAAGTCAGAGTTTTGGGTTGAACTCTGTTGTAGGTGCATTTATCGCCGGAGTGATAATCCAATTGTCGATTAAAAATAAGCGTGAGGAAAAAGAAATTGTCGATAATCTACGTGTTGTGACATTCGGACTCGTAATACCCTTTTTCTTCATGTTCATTGGATTGAATTTCGATGTTTATGAGGTTCTACAAAATCTTCCTTTTGTAATAATTTTAACGGCTGTTGCATTAATCGGGAAATTGTCTGCCCCCTACGTTTTAGCTAAGTTTAATATAATCAAATCTCGTGATGTGAGTTTAATTGGTTGGGGTATTAATCCGCGTGGTGCAGTAGAACTTATAATCGCAAGTATAGCTTTAGAGAACGGATTGATTTCAAAGAATTTATTCTCTGCGATTGTGGCTATGGCGGTTATTGCAGCGATCGTATCCCCAATAATGTTTAAAAAAGCGTTAGAAAAAAAGAAAGGATATAGGCTCCATCATTAGAAAACATGATCTTGTAGGGTTAAATTGAATAGATCTTTACGTATTAGGATATCTAGACGAGATTTTATAAAGAAGGGTTTAATTGCTGGTTGTGGGCTAGCACTTGGTATGTATGGATTAAACGGAATATATTCAAGAGGAATATCAAGTAAAAATGTTACTCAATTAGATAAGCCAGCCCCTGAAACATTATGGAAATGGAGTCGTGAAGCAGATTACTATGATTCACAAGGTAGTAGTGTACAATGTCTATTATGTCCTAATATGTGTGTTATTTCAGATGAGAATCGTGGAGTTTGCAGGGTTCGAGTTAATAAAAAAGGTGTTCTTCATACAATCGCATATGGTAATCCTTGTTCAGTAAACATTGATCCAATAGAAAAAAAGCCGTTATATCACTTTTTACCATCATCAACATCGTTTTCCATAGCTACTGGAGGATGTAATTTTAGGTGTCTAAACTGTCAAAATTGGAGTATCAGTCAATTTTCTCCAGAAGATTTGAATAACTATGACCTGATGCCGGAGAAGGTAGTGCAGGCAGCATATAACAATAAATGTAGTTCTATTGCATACACATATTCAGAACCATCTGTTTTTTATGAATACATGATTGATACTCAACGAATAGCAGTTAAACAAGGGATAAAAGGCGTCTGGGTAACAAATGGATATCTTAATGAAGCCCCGTTAGAACAGCTGTGCGAATTCATCCATGGCGCAAACATTGATTTAAAAGCATTTAATGAAGATGTTTATAGAAAACTTACTTCAGGCACTCTTGAACCAGTTTTAAGGACGTTAAAACACTTAAAGAGTAATAATGTTTGGTTTGAAGTCACTAACCTTATCGTCCCATCATGGAGTGATAGCTTAGATATGATTACAGAGATGTGTAAGTGGTTATATGAGAATATCGGCCCTGATTATCCAATACATTTCTCGAGATTTAAACCTGCATACAAGCTTAAAAACATTCATTCAACCCCGATTAACACTCTTGAGAAGGCATGGAAGATTGCTAAAGACAACGGCTTACACCATGTTTATATCGGTAATGTTCCTGGTTCTGATAAGCAAAATACTTACTGTCCTGATTGTAGCAGGCCGGTTATTGTCAGGAAGGGCTACTTGATCTCAGAGATTCACATATCTAATGGTTTTTGTGATAGTTGTGGGGGGAAGATAGCTGGTGTCTGGGTTTAATTTGTAATAATGTATATTGCTGGTATGATATTCCAAAGAACAAGGATTATGCTAAATAATGCGAGGATAATAGTGACAAAAACCCGAAATTGGAATATATCAATTTTTACTTGAGTTCTTCCTGCAAAAATCCCGATTAGTACGAAGGGTATCATCATTAGCGTGAAATATATCATGTTTAAGCTTATTATCCCGGTTACGATCAGTAGCATGCATCTTATAAATGAAGTGTAGAATAACAAGGGGGGTGCTGTTTCTTCGATAACTTCTTGACTATTGTATATTTAATTCAAGTGCAACATTAATAGAGGACGGTTATAGACGAATAATCCTCCAAGCAGTCCGCTTAACATACATATATTCTTATCTGTTGCAGACAAGGTTCCTGAACCAATGTTTTCATTGTTATTCGAATCATCATTAAATAGGAGGATTGTTCGTTCTTGTAGAAGATAAAAAACTATTGACAGGACTACTACAACCTGGATGAAGGACATGATATCTAGTCCTGAAATCATCATGATAAGTAGAAGGATGAATGCAATGAATGAATATAGTCCAACAGTAAAAATCCTTATCTTTTCATTAAGTCCAAGTAATCCGATCGCAATTATAATGTAAACTGGTATAAGCAGGAGGTTTAATACGATAGGGATAAGATTGAATACTCGTACCTGTAAATCACTTTGAGTTTTCTGTATTGTCTCAATCCTGATTATTTCGGCATTTAGACATGCTTCATCATTGTCTAGGCATTCATGCCCTTGACCAGCATCAATTTTTCCTAAAGCATATTTTTCAATGATTGAAGGATCCTTTATACAATTATAGGCAGATAATATCATCAAAAGTATTGTAAATATGATGGTTATCCTTAATCCTTCAGGCTTTGAATTGAGTGCTTTTGTCCTAAAAGACTGTAAATCTATTATCTTATTGATTATCCTTCCACCAGAGTAGATGTCATAGGAAGATACTAGGATTATTATCCCTAGAACTATCCCCAATATTTCGTCTGGGATTATCTTCAATAGCATAACTCCAAATAATGTCCCTATTATTATTGCGTTTATCTGTGGTTTTACTGGGGTAAGATCTTTTCGTACTGGTAATCTTTTATAGTGTATGTAGGATACCATAAGATCTATGATTGATAGTATTGCAACCATCAGTTTAACTCCTAGAAAAACAGCTAATGGGATGATGGAGAACATTAGGGCATTATAGATTCCTAATCCTTCAAGAAAGAATCCCAGTAAGAATATTAGTCCAGTAACGAATGCGAGTTCTGGGGTGGGCATAAATAGTATTAAGAATCTGGATTATATTAAGAATATATGACCGTTTTATTAAAGTTCTGGCTTTTTTAGACTTACTGAGATTATTGCCGCTAATATGCATGCTATTCCCGCTGGAATAAATGCCCATAGATAACTACCAGTCATATCATAGACACTTCCACCAAGGATGGGGCCTAGTATTCCTGCTACTCCATAAGAAGTGAAGACTAATCCATAGTTTACACCAACGTGTTTTGTGCCAAAGAAGTCTGCTGTTGTAGAAGGGAATAAAGCGAAATTCCCTCCAAAGTTAAATCCTACCCAGGCAGCGGCTACTGTTAATAACATTTCTGATGAAGCCATTTTAATGAGTCCAAGCATCATTACTCCTTGTAGTAGGAACATTATAGTCATTGAATTCTTGCGTCCTAGTTTATCTGATGCTGTTCCCCAGATAATTCTTCCAGCACCATTGAATAGGGCTAGTACGCCAACTGCATTTGCTGCTGTTGCCGCTGATAACCCACTGTATACTCCATAGGGTTTTAGGTTTCCAATAACCATCAGGCCTGCTGAGGCACCAAACATGAACATTAACCATAGCATCCAGAATTGCTTTGTTTTAACGATCTCACGCCATTCAAAATCCTTGCCACTATCTGATTTAGATTTTATTGTTTCAGGATTCCAATCCTTTGGTTTCCATCCTTCTGGCGGATTCCTTAATAATTGTGCTCCAATAACCACTGAGAATAGGAATATCACTCCTAGATAGAAGAATGTTTCAAGTACTCCGTATTCGTCTATGAGATTTGATGCGACTTTTGCGAAAATCCATGCTCCAGCACCAAATCCTGCAACAGCTATTCCGGTTATCATCCCTCTTTTATCTGGGAACCATTTAACGCATGCTGCTATAGGACATACGTAACCGAGTCCTATTCCTGCCCCGCCAATTATTCCTATTGTCGCAGCTATTAATGGGAATGATCCTCCTGTGAAGTTGGCCATAATATATCCTGCACCCAACACTATTCCACCTGCTGATGCAACAATACGTGGACCACTTTTATCCTGCCATTTACCAGCCATTATCATTACTATGGCAAAGGTTGCTAAACCAATTGAGAATATAATCTGTGTCTGTGTTGTAGTGTAATTAAATGTTTCTTTTAGAGGTTCGACAAATACACTCCAACTGTAGATGGCGCCTAAACATATTTGTATGATTAATGCGCCGACAACAACAAGCCATCTGTTTTGTAGAATATTCATTTTAGAAAAGTTTTCAATATATACTAATCAACATATATAAATTAATTATTGTCTCAAGAATGGCTAAAAGGAGGAGGAGAAGCCGGGTAAAAGTAAATAAAAAAGCTATGGATATTATCCTGATCCTCGGCGTTTTAACCATAATTTCTGTATTATTTATTCTTATCTTACTTCAGAAAGAGAATTCTGACAAAAAAGTTACAACAACTGTTAAAGACACTGTTATCCCTATTAGATTGCGGGAACCAGCTGTATCAGGCCAATTTTATCCTTCTGACGATTCAGAGTTAAGACAGAGTATTGAAAAATATTTGGATTCTGTTTCGGTAGATGATATCCATGGTATTAGGGGGCTAGTATCGCCTCATGCAGGATATGTTTATTCTGGACTTACTGCAGCTCATGGCTATAAATTATTATCTGAATCCAGATATGACACTGTTATTGTATTGGGGCCAAGTCATCATCATTACTTTGATAAAGTGTCTATCCCGGATATCACTCATTATAAGACTCCGCTAGGTCTTGTCAAGCTTTCGGATAAAGTTAATGCATTATTGTCTGAATCCTTGTTCATCAATGAACCTAAAGCCCATTTACGTGAGCATTCTGTTGAAGTTCAAATACCTTTTTTACAGAGTGTTTTAGGTAGCTTCGAGTTGATTCCCATTGTTGTTGGTGATGTTGATCCTAGAGAGCTTGCTGATATTTTAAAAAAATATGTTGATGATGATACCTTAGTTGTTGCTAGCACTGATCTTTCTCATTATCATAGTTATGCTGATGCTATTGATCTTGATAAAATTTGTACTGAATCTATTTCAAGCATCGATTTTGATATGATGTATCGGTGTGAGGCATGCGGTAAGATACCGACCTTAACATTGATGCATCTTGCCGACAATTTGTTATGGAAATCGAATCTATTGGATTATCGAAATTCTGGAGATACTTCTGGTGTTAAGAACCGGGGTGTTGTTGGATATACATCTATCGCATTTTATGATGGTTTGGATGATTTTGAACAGTCTTTTCTTATTGATCTTGTCGCAGATACTCTGAGTAGTCATTATATGGATGGGACGAAACCGGTTGTTGATGAGAGTGAACTGACTATGAGGCTAAGGGAAGAAAGGGCTTGTTTCGTCACTCTCCGTATGAATCATGATCTTAGGGGTTGTATCGGACATTTATCTGCGAGAATGCCGCTCTATAAATGTATTATTGAAAATTCTTTGAATGCTGCTTTGAATGATCGGCGTTTTAATCCGGTTACAGTATCCGAGCTTGATAATCTTGAGTTAGAGATTTCTGTATTGTCTGAACCGAGGTTATTACGGTATAATGGTCCTGATGAATTATTGGATAAGTTGATTCCTGGCATTGATGGTGTTGTCATCAAATATGGTGGTCGACAGAGCACATATTTACCGGTTGTATGGGATCAGCTTCCGAAAAAAGAGGATTTTCTCTCCAGGTTATGTGTTAAAGGTGGTAGTCAAAGTGATTGCTGGATGGAGAATGATGTTGAGGTCTATACGTATCAAGCACAGGAATTCAGTTGATCAGGGATATATTTTCACCATTATTGATCCATTTGTTAGAAGTTTTTCTGTTCCATTAAAAAGGTGATATATTTCTATGCGGATCTGATGATCTCCTGAGCTTATCCCGGAACATGCAGTGCATGATGGAGTTGTATATTCAATTGTAAAGTCATTTTTTCCTTCTGATATGTTTATCGGCATCTCTTTGTCCAGCTTGTAGATTGTTCTTCCTCTTTGTTTTAATCCATATATCTTCATCCACGCACCAGATATTTCATCATCTGATTTTATCGTTGATTTTAAAGTCATTTTCTTATGTGAATGATATAATTCTTTATCAGAAGTGAATGAATCAATAGCCGCCAATATTGGTTTTAGATGTTTTTCATCAAGTATAGTAGTTGAGGATGATGATGATTTTTGCTTAATCTGTTTTTTATCCGTGAGTACTACTGGATTACCTTTAATAACCGTCTTTTCTTGGGGTTGTATTGTAGTAGATATTTTAGTTTTATCTATTGTTGTTGGAGTTTTCAATGATTTTTTTATATTTTCTTGTCCGGTGATACATCCAGTAACGAGTATCATTGAAATGATAATGATCAGAATTATTTTTTGCATGATTTAAATTGGTTGTTTTTTCATATAAGTTTTAATTCTAGGTCTAATCCAGAGGCTATGATTAATATCCCGATATCTTTTGGGAAATTTTTCCTTATCTCTGGCTGCCAGTAGATCTCAGTGTTTGGGTTTTTTCTCTGGATTGACTGCATCATGGTGGGGAAGTCTGTTATATATTTTTCTTTTTGGGCAATAACGAATAACAGCATTTTTTTTGATGAATTAATATCTAGTGATATGATCAGGTTTTCCATTGCTTTTTTTATGGCTTCGTCTAATTCGTCTTCTTGTGCGAATCCAAGGACAGCTATATTATCTTGTATTTCTTGGAATAATTCTGGATTATCCTTGTCTATCGTCAACAATGCCTTGATACCTTCAACTATCATCTGGTCTTCTAGATCGAATGCTTCTTCAATGGTTACGCCTTGTGATGCTTGATTAAGTTTTTCCTTCTCGAATACAATCGTCATTTCACAGAGATATTTTAGGCTTGTTAGGCTTTTAGAAGCGTTTTTCATACAGGATTTTCCTTCTGCAACAAAGGGTATATTGACAAAGGATATTATCCGTGCCCCATGTTTTTTAGCGGTTTCAGCTATTATTCTTGTGGAACCCGCTCCAGTACCACCGCCAATACCGGCTATGAGAAATATTAATTCCACTCCATCGACTAGCATTCCAATCCGCTCAGATTCTTCTTCGGCTGCTTGTTCTCCTAAAAGTATGTTGTTTCCAGTACTTCTACCATATGTTGTATTTCTTCCAAGTAGTAGTTTTTGATCTGCCTTTGTCTTTAACAGCGATCTTGCGTCAGTATGCATTGCTATTGTTTCAAGCTGGATATCAGTAGTTTCTTTAATATAATCAATAGTGCTTATTCCTTGTCCGCCAACACCGATTATCTTTGCATTCAACCTACTTTCCTGTTTTGTTGTTCAGCTGGGGGTTGTTCAGAAGACATTTCTTCCATCCATTTCATCCAGTCTTCAGGAGAGTCTTTTTTTGTACCATGATATATCATTTCTTGTTTCAGCGTCTGATTGTGTTGGATTGCTTCCTGTCTAGTTTCAGCAATCATCTGCCTTTCATCTGCTGATAATTCGCCAGGAGACTTTTGAGAAGTATGTAGTATTTCGGCAGGATAATGTTGTGTCCCTGTTTTTCCTGAGTATTCGTCTGCCTGATGAATTG
>CAYREE010000036.1:0-17794 GCA_964423225.1 uncultured archaeon
AATTTGCCGATCGTAACCTTTACTCCACCATGCTCTGACGAACCAACTCGTAGATGTCCACCACCCCTGGTCATCATCACTGATTTCATTATCCCCGCATCTATGATAAGTGCTGCCTCCCAATAGGGAACTTGGTCCGGGTGATTCGGTGTGATTTCATGCTGGGTACCTTTAGGGCCTAATGGTATCGTCGCATGTGTGCCATATAATATGAGAAATCTGCCAGTTGATGCATAACCTAACTCGAGGTGTTGGCCATGTTGTCCACCCAGACCAGCACGAAACTTGTTGATTTCACCAGCTGCAAAATGTAGGGGTTCGTATCTGCCTTGGTTTGGCCAAACACGTTTTAATAATTCCGCGGATGAATCATAGAGTTTATCAGGATATAATGCATCATTCTGGTCTTTTAGAATTAGGTGTGGACGGTCTTCTTCAGCTAACTTCTGGAAGGACATGTCACAATCTAATGCAAACATCTTTAAAGACACTGCAAGAGGATGTGTATCAGATTTGAATTGGACATTCCGTGGAATCTTCTTCAATGGCTCTACAGGGAATTGATCATATATGATTGGAGTGGTTCTTACATTATCCAATACTCCAGTACTACCTGACGGAGCCTCTGCAACAGTCATCTTTTCTCTATTATAGTATGAACCAAGAATCGAATATAAAGTCATCCGATACGCTGTCCCATTGATATTTGTCTTGTTTTTACTGGAAGGCTTAACGACGGATTGGTCTTCCTTATTATCTGTGTTAGATAGTCTCCAAGATCCTGCAATCGATTGTCTGACGTGTTTGAGAGAATATACTTCAATTCCTCCAGTGTCTTCTCATTGCTTGTTGCAAGAAATATCCTGTTAGCATCCCAGGGGAGAGTATAGACTGATGGGAAACGCTTCAATAAATGGTTTGCAATGATTGAATACTTGTTTGGTTGTCCAAGAACATAATAATTCACAACAAGGATACCTTGTTCATTCAGATGGTTTTTAATCAGGTCGAATGATTCATCAGTAAGGAATTTCTCAGGCACATAATCACCTACAAAGACATCAAGGATGATAAGATCATATCTAGAATTATTTTTTATAAGATAATCCATGCCATCCATCTTATGAGGTATGATTTTGTCTGAGATGTCGCCAAAGTATTTTGACCCATCGTATAGTGCGTCGATATCAGGATCAATAGCATCTATCATCATATCCGTGAAATGTGTTAGGCCATGCGCTATACTTCCAAAACATACTCCTAATAGTAGAGTGTTTTTTATTTTTTGTCTGAGGAATAGGGGGGTAAGACATATGTCCCAGTATCCACCAGTAAAAATGGATTTAACATGTTTTTGCGAGTATATTACTTCCCTGCTTGCCGATAATGACTTTGCAGTGATCATATTGCCCTTTCGTTCTATCATTATCTCATGAGCTGGTAGGTTTCCTATGACCGCTTCTTCTTGGTGTACTGTAGCCTCCATGATCACTGCATGCCTTACCGCACTTGATAGATAAGGATTATAATCTAATGCAGTATTCACTGCTTTCAAAGAATCAGAATATTTTCCCTGTCTTGATAGAACAAGGCTCTTGATATAATATCCTTTCGCATCATAAGGATTGTAACATAGGAATTCATTGATGTCAGCATAGCTATTATCAAAGTCGTCAAGCCTAAGATAGGCTAGAGACCTGTTGAAAAGACCCTCGGGATTCTGCATTAACGAAAGCGACTTAGTATAACAATCTACCGCATCCTTGTATTGTGATTGCAGATAGAATTCATTCCCCCTTGAAATCAAGTCAGTTTCAGAACCCATCATGACGTCTAGAACACTCCATTACGGATGATGTCCTCCATCTCTTTTAACATCTTATCATTATCATATGAGTCCATGATCTTGGTCAATCCATCATCATCGAGTTTAGATAACTTATGAGCATAACCGATCATCTTGGGTATGGAACGGACCACATTATCGACAATGGTTATATCAGCATTCTTAGCTGTCCTAGAAAGCGGATTCAAGTCAATGGCAATCACATTCTTACCTGCCTTAATCAATGCTTCAGTCCTATCCCCATCCTCAAGCATGACTAGGACAGTGTCTGAATCCCATAATGCATCATCCACATTAGCTCGCTCACCCCCAAGGCCAGGGACTATATGCCTCTTATTAAGGCCATATACAATATCTGCTCCAGAATCCTTCAAAACATTTATAATCAATTTTTCCCTATCGATTGTCCTATAGAAGAGATTGACTTCTAGTGATGCGCCAACAAGTCCTGCAAGCTCAACCACATCAACAGGGCATAATGCAGCAATATTACCGTTTATAGAGAATACTGGTTTTTTAGAGGATAGTAGAAGGGAAACAGCTGCCTTTGCCGAATTATCTGCTTGCTCCAACGTCTTCTCTCCGAGCAAGTAATCGAATGCCTCGCCACGTCCGTGAGCGATAAGGCCTGATTCTGCCACTAAGCCTTGTTTTAGACCTTCTACAAGTCTATGACGTAGGTCAAGAGACCTTTTCCGTGGATGAGAGACCGGGATAACCATGTGATTTTTATATATGATATACATATTATATATCGTCAACGGCCAAAGCAAAGGGGTCACACCCGCTCCCATTCCGAACGCGGAAGTAAAGTCCTTTAGCGATCCACACGGTACTGCTTAATAAGTGGGAAATGTGGGACGCTGTTGACATCCCCTTTAATCCAAACTCCCTCATTTTTTATTTTTTACTTTTTTACTTTTTTTTAAAAAAGAAATAGCTGACAACAACTTTCCTACTGGTGAATAATGGACGAGTACAAAAAAATCATTGCTAAGATAATCTCAAAAGAAATAACCGAGAGAAATCAGTTAGACGATGAGAAAAGAAGGCTCGCAATAAAGTTCGGGCTAAAAAGATTCATTAGGAACAGCGAAATACTGAAACATGCAAGTCCAAGTGAAAAAAAAATCGTGAAAAAACTCCTTCAGAAAAAACCTGCAAGAAACATTTCTGGGGTTGCAGTCGTTGCCGCGATGACCAGGCCACATGAATGCCCGCATGGAAGATGCAGATATTGTCCGGGCGGACCTGACAGTAATGTTCCGCAAAGCTATACTGGAAAGGAACCTGCTACAAGAAGAGCAATCCAATACGAGTTCAACCCATATCTACAAACCACTTTCAGGCTACATCAACTAAAAACAATAGGGCATGAGATAGACAAGGTGGAATTGATAGTTATGGGCGGAACGCTTACAGCTCAATGTCTTGATTATCAGGACTGGTTTGTTAAAGAATGTTTAAGGGCAATGAATGAATATCCTGATAATAAGATAAAGATAATCGATGAGGGTGAGGAAAAATTCGTGCGAGATTATCATGCTGGTAAGAAGATTTTCAGATATCGTGAAGATATTCAGAAAGACAATGAGACTAGTAAGGCCAGGTGTGTTGGAATAACATTTGAGCCTAGACCTGACTGGGCTAAGAGACAGCAGATAGATTTCATGCTTGACTTTGGTGTCACAAGAGTCGAGATTGGAGTGCAGAATCCAGATGATAAGATATATGATATCATTGATAGGGGGCATACCGTATCTGACGTAGTTGAGGCAACCAGACAACTAAAGGATTCTGGATTGAAGATTGGATACCATATGATGCCTGGGATAATGGGATATAACACTGATCTGGACTTAGGTGCATTCAAGAAGATATTTGAACTGAGTGAGTTCAAGCCAGATATGATCAAGATCTACCCATGTATTGTATTGAAGGATACAGAGTACTACAAGGCGTGGAAAAAAGGTGAATTCGAGCCTATGACTACTGAACAAGCAGTTGAATTGATAGTATCTGTGAAAGAAATGATGCCCCGTTGGATGAGGACAATGAGGATTATGAGGGATATTCCAAGTAATCTCGTGGAAGCAGGTATCAAATCAAGCAATCTCGGACAGCTAGTATATAGGGCACTCGCTGAAAAAGGTGTGAAATGCAAGTGTATAAGATGCAGGGAGGTTGGAAGATTCATTGATCAGGGAATCCAACCAGATCCCGAGAATATTAGACTAGTGCGAACAGAATATGATGCCAGTGGAGGTAAAGAAATATTCCTAAGCTTTGAAGACACGATACAAGATATCCTGATAGGATTTACACGCCTACGAATACCGGGCAAACCATTCAGGGAAGAGATCACAAAAGACAATGCTTTAATAAGAGAACTACATGTTTATGGACCGATGCTAGAGATAGATGAAAAACCAGGATATGAATGGCAGCATAGGGGATATGGAAGAGAGCTGATCCACGAAGCAGAACGGATTGCATTAGAAGAATTCGATTCAAAGAAAATCCTGGTAACATCAGGTATCGGTGTAAGACAATACTATAAGAGTATTGAATATGAAAGGGATGGACCATACATGTCTAAAAGTTTACATAAGTCCTAGCATCTTATAGCCATAAGTTATTATCATTGAAAATAATGGAAGAGTATTCACCATGAATACTATAGCAGTAAATACTATGACTGCATAGACGACTCTCTTAACATTTATCTCCTTTATCTTCATCGAATTAATGACTTCATGGAACATCCTACCTCCATCAAAAGGTATTATCGGCAGTAGGTTCACAAGGCCTATGTTTATATTGAAGAATACTATCCATTCCAACATATCGATTATAAAGGATAGTGTCCGCATCTCTATGAAGGCTAGGCTTCCTTTCAATGAGACCTGATTTGCAACATATACGCCCATATAGCCTTTCCCAGGATCTTCCTTGCTTACTCCAAGAGTGAATGAATGAACTCCGCTACTTGTATTTAATACTACTTTTTCTCCAGCCACTAGATCTTTTGATGCTACGACAAACTCGTCCATGTCAGCAACATTAGTCCCGTCGATAGAGTATATCAATGAACCTGACTCCATAACCTCTTTTGCAGGGAAACCCTCGATAAAACCAACTACCTTAACACCATCTATGATCATATAGCTTGAAAACGCTGAGTAAATTGCAAATATCATAATAGCGAAGGTGATTCCAACAACAAAGTTTGCAAATGACCCCATTGTATATACTCTCATACGTTCGATACTAGTGTGTCTGTTTAGCTCTTCCTCATCCGGCTCTACGAAAGCTCCTATAGGCAGTGATCCTAATGTCAGTATTCCAGTTGACTTCAACCTGACTTTTGCAACACGAGTTAATACTCCATGAGATGATTCATGTGCTACTAGGGTTATGATGATGGCAATTAAAGCGTGCCACCAGGGTATGAATATGTCATATCCAGGGAAAGCAACTCCCAGGTTCCCACCCCTTGTCGAGGGGATCAATGGTGATACGCCAGGCAGGTCAGTTTGTTCTAGAAGTATCATCATTCCATGAGTGAATAGTGCATAGATTAAAAGAGCGGGTAAACCAAACATGCCCATTGCAAGGGAAAAAACAATGTTCTTAGATATGATGAGAGATATCATAGATATGAAGGCTGTAGACACTATGAAATCAACATTCTTGGAATGTATTCTCATAGATCCAAAAGCGATTATCAGCCCGGTTACTAAGGGAGCGAATGATAATTGCGTCTCAACCCCAAGTATTATGAAAATAATTGTGAATAATATTCCGAAGAGAATAATGCTTTTCCTAAGGTTTTCCCTCGTCTCTTTTAGTGATGAGAGATAATATGCACCCATCCCACCAAATGACAAGAAAAGCGAGAAATCCGCCATGAACTTCCATAAACCAGGTTTTATTTTCGCAAGGAATTCTATCATCCGTATTCCATAAGTGGAACGTATGATGAAGAACAGGCTATAATACCTCTCGACTTTCGATCTGAGTAACACTACCCAACCTATGAAAAAAAACAATACTAACATAAAATGTATACTCATCTCATTTCCTCCGTTTTACTACAACCATGTCACCTAATGTGAGAGGCTTCGACTTCTCCCCTTTCTTCTTTACCATCATCTCTTCCTTGTGTGGCGATAATATCTTTACTCCAAGCTTCCTCTGTATCTTATACGCGATCTTTGGGCTTGGCTCCATCCTACCAGATTCTATCCGGTGTATGATTGATGCTGGCTCATTTATCAGTCTTGCCAGTTCATCCTGCTTCAAACCCTTCTTCTCCCTCGCATTCTTTATCTTCTTTGGATATTCTTCAACAAGTTCTTCTTTGGCTTCAAGCTTGAACTCTTCTTTCTTTACGAACTTGCCCGTCTTCTTCTTTTCCTTCTTACCGGTCTGGGGTTTGACAATCTCTCCATGTTTAGAGCAGTCGGGACACGCAGTAACTACCCCGCCCTCAAGCCTTACATCAAATCCCTTTTTAATATATTTTCCACATAGTTCGCAGATCATAGAACAAACTCCATAATATCCAATGGAATATGAAGAAATTATTGGAGGATACACTTATTTAAAGCAGTAACTATCTACAAGGTAACCGGGAGGGTTATTTGACTTCTTCTAATTTAACTCCAATCTGATGCCAGTCCTTCTCCTTATCCCACTTGTACTTGACTTTCCAGCCTTTACCATCAGGGTTTGTCAACTCCATCTGACCATTATTTCTATCTCCTTGTGGAAACGCACTATTCACTTCATCTCTCCAGGTCCCCGTTATCGTTTTTTCATCATCACTTATTTCAAGGTTTAAATGGCCATTCCCGTTATTGTAGCTTCCAATCAGTTTTTTGTCATCCCTATCAAATTCTATTTCTCCCCACAAGTCCGTCCTCCATGTTCCCTCAGGTATCTTCGTTATCCTTACAGGTCTTGTTGGAAGGCTGCTTGTCCCAGGAACCCTATCCTCGATATCTGATAAGGTTACAGGACCATTTACCACTGCTTTTCCGCCGGGTAGAACATCTACTGAGTCTGAGGTCTTTAGTTTCACATCGCATCCAGCCTCAAAGCTTGGATGCATTACGTATAATCCTGTTTCAGCTTTGATTGGACAATGTGTTGCACCACCCGGTCCAGAAGGTAATACAACCCTTTGATCCTTGTTCAACTCTAATACTCTAGGCCCTTTTAATTCTTCACTATCAGCACCTGCCGGATCCCAGAATACCGTTGATCCTGCCGGAGCAAGCATTTTCGCACCGTCTACTTCAGCAACCACTGTGCTTCCATAGGGTACTTCTGTCGCAGAGTTCCTGACAATAAGCCTTACATCACCTTCTACCTTCATGGTCTGTGCTTCTTGCGCGGTTATTCTACGTCCATCCACTTGCTGTGATGATTCCATTACGAAGGTGTATGGCACCACTTGGTGCTGGAACAGATCCTTCTTCTGGAGGAAGCATCGTGGCTTTACCACCTAAAGTAATGCTTGAATTAATGAGTGTTAACTGATCACCCGCACTTAAGCTTAGAGTATGGGGTTTATCAGGATTTGGATGTACTATAATCTGCCCATCTACTGGATTGACCATATAGTTTGGACCACCACCCACATAAGTTTCAGGGTGTTTTCCCTCCCATCCCGGTTGTAGGTCAATTACTTGCGCTTCTCCGAGTCCTATCTCTGTCCCAGAATAATCAATAGTGCTATTTTTCGGAAAGTTTATTTTAACCATTTCAGAGCCTGCACCAGTAATAACTTCCCCTCCATGAGCATTATAGTTATCTTTAGGCAGTATCTTTACTCCACCAGGAGTAATCTGAACATTCTGATCTTCAGTCAATGTGACAACATTACCAGTCCCAGTAATCCTCTGACCCCTATTCAATGGAATCTGAGGAGGTGGTTCTTCAACAGGTGGTGGCGCTTCACTACCACAACCACCAGCTCCTCCAGCTGCAGCAGCACCCATAAGAGCCATCGCCGCCAGCCTACCGAAATCCCTACGTGAAACACCCGATCTTTCCTGGTCTCCCGCAGTTCTTTGAGCTCCTGTCATCCTGTTAAATATACCCGAAGGATAGAAATAAAAAGGGGTGTATTTCAGTTTTTCTTGGTTTTAACGCCCTTATAGGCCGTATAATTCTGAATCGGGTTTCCCCAGACTATCGAGTTGGGTATAGTGACCTTAACATTGTCTTCCATTATCAGTTTCGTATTGCTCATGCTAATCGTCTTCACTATGCCACGAATCTTTTTTACTTCGACATCATCGCCTATCTTAAACGGCTTGTTCAATAGTATCATCACGCCCGCCGCAAAATTGTTCAACGTATCCTTCAAAGCAAAACCCACTATGAATGTTCCCACACCAAAGCTTGTGACAATCGCGTTCACATCGACTCCGAGTATGATAAGGAAGATACCGAATGTGATCATCCACAGTATTGCAATAATTGTTTTGTGAGTGAACCTTTCAAGAGTCGGGTCGAACTCCGTCGTGTTAAAAAGTTTCGAAAGAATTTTATTGGCCATCCGAATGACCACGTGAGCCCCGACCAATACTAATGCTAACTGAATGATCTTCGATAATATTAATTTACCCAATGGGAGAGGATCTATAGTCGCGAGGTCTATCATCATAGACTATTTTTTTTATAGATAAAAAAGGAACTTAAATCTTCTTGGATTTCAGAAGCAGTGAGTTTGTCACTACGCTGACCGAACTCAATGCCATTGCAGCCCCTGCCATCATAGGATTCAAGAGCCATCCCGTGAACGGATAGAAAACTCCTGCAGCTATTGGGATTCCCAACGTATTATAGAAGAGAGCCCAGAACATATTCTGTCTGATCTTGTCCATCGTCGCCTTAGAAAGGCGGATAGCCTTCACCACGTCAAGCGGATCATCCTTCATCAATACTATATGGCCGCTTTCGAGGGCGACATCGGTTCCAGACCCCATTACTATGCCGACATCTGCTTGTGCTAGTGCTGGAGCATCGTTTATACCATCCCCCACCATTGAGACTATCTTCCCTGCCTCTTGGAGTTTTTTAACATATTTCACCTTGTCTTCAGGAAGGACTTGGGCAAAGACGTTCTGTATCCCCAATTCTCTTGAGACTGCTTTTGCAGTCCGCTCATTATCGCCTGTGATAAGGTAGGTCTGAACACCCATTTCATTCAGTGATTCGATTACTGCTTTAGAATTATCTTTGGGCGTGTCTTTTGAAGCTATCAATCCTGAAGGTATGCCGTTAATAGCGAGGATGATGACAGTCTTGCCTTCCGACTCAAGTATCGATATGCGTTCTTCCAATGGCCTGACATCAATATGCTCATCAGACATTAATAATCCGTTGCCAAGAAGAACATGATCGATACCTATCTTTGCAGAAACTCCCTTACCGGGGACTGCCCTGAAGTCTACAATATCCTGTGGGTTAATACCTTGTCCCCGAGCATGATCTACTATAGCGTCCGCCAAATGGTGTTCTGAATTCTTCTCTATCGAGGCGGCATAGGTGACTAATCGCTCAAGGCTAGTATTACCTACGGGTACCATATCAGTGACTGAATGCTCTCCGTTAGTGAGGGTTCCAGTCTTGTCAAATATCATAGAGTCTATCTTATGGGATGCTTCTAATGCTTCACCGCTTTTTATCAATACACCATCATTAGCTCCTTTACCAACACCAACCATAATGGCAGTTGGTGTTGCAAGGCCAAGGGCACAGGGACATGCGATAACAAGGACTGAAACAGAGATTACTAACGCGAATGTGAATGAGCTTCCCATGATGAAATACCAGGTTATAAACGATATTATTGATATGATAATGATTGATGGGACAAAGTAGCTTGAGACTTTGTCGGCAAATCGTTGGATTGGTGCATGGGATCCCTGTGCATCCTCAACAAGCTTTATTATTTGTGCTAGTATCGTGTCTTGACCAACTTTTTTTGCTTCGAATTTGAAGCTTCCATGCTTGTTGATTGTTGCTCCGATGACTATGTCTCCAACAGTTTTTTCTATAGGTATGCTTTCTCCGGTTATCATGGATTCGTCAATACTTGATGAGCCAGATACTATCACACCGTCTACAGGTATCTTCTCTCCAGGCTTGACTATTATTATATCTCCTTCAACGACTTTATCCAAGTCTATATCTTGTTCAATACCGTCTCTTTCCACGAGCGCGGTCTTGGCTTGTAATCCCATTAGTTTTTTGATTGCCTCACCAGTCCTTCCCTTAGCTCGTTCTTCAAGGTATTTTCCAAGTAGTACAAGTGTGATCAAAACCGCGGAAGTCTCAAAATAGTTCTCACCAATCGGATTTGTCAACATTATCCCTAGGCTATAGAAGTATGCTGTACTAGTGCCAAGAGCTATCAATGTGTCCATGCTCGACGTCTTATTCTTAAGGGCTGCGAATGCGCCTTTGTAGAAACGCCATCCTGCTATGAACTGTATGGGTGTTGCAAGAAGGAAAAGTAGATATATTCTGTAAGGAATTCCCATGAAGACCATGCCTATTAGGAATGCGGGAACTGCCAGGATAAGGCTGAACAATAATGTGTTCTTCAATTTCGAAAGTTCCCTTCGTTTTAACTCCTCTTCTTTCGCCCTGTCAACATCGGTTGTGACTATTGCACCATAACCTCGGTCTTTTACAGACTTTATCAATCCTGATACTTCTACTAAAGACTCGTCGTATTCGATCTGGGCTTTCTCTGAAGATAGGTTTACATTCGCATTGATCACTCCTTCTGTCTTCTTCAATCCTTTCTGTATTAGTGTGGAACAGCTGGCACAATGCATGCCCGAAATCTTTAGAGTCGTCTTTTTCATAGTCTAGAAGTATTTTCCTCCTTTATCAAGATCTTTCTTGTATATGACTACATTGTCGTCGACTACCTTGTGAGGTATGTGTGCAGGCCAGCAGCCTCCACCCATATTGGCTGATCCAAGATCATCAATCTTGAAATATCTACTGCATTTAACGCATTGAACATCATCTCCGACCTGTTTGTATCCCATGCTTCCCCCACATACCTCGCATGCATCGAAAGCAACTCTTGGAAATCCATCACTCCCCTCAACCACCATGAAGGTGATCTCCTTGGTTCCTGAATAATATGTGAATTTTTCGATCTGGTCTGATATCTTGGATAAAGGTATCTTGACGGCTAGATTGTCCTCCTCCTCATCGCCTGGATCAGGATTTGATTCTGTGTCTAGGTCTAGATTGACCGCCATCTCTTCTTCTGAAACTTTTACATCATCTGGTTTAGACATCGTCTGTCCGATTATTAATGCTGTGACTATCACAGCCCCCACGATAATCAAGTAGAAATGGTTTTTTTTGACTGTGGCTGTTCCACTACTAGTTTTTTTCTTTTTTCTCTTACTCATCATCTATCTCCTTTTTACTTGTCTTTTATTTTAATATCTCCTTTAGTTTTGAACTTATCTTCTCATCTAACACATTGAAGGGTTGTGCTCCCACCATCTTCTCCCCACCTATAAGGAAGGTTGGTGTTGCTGTGACTCCAAGCCTCTGAGCCTCATTCCGCTGGGATTCGACTAGTTTCTTCTTTTCTCGCAAGCCAAGACATTTATCAAATAATCCTTGATCAAGATTCAATTCTCCTGCTATCGTCTTTAACACAGGTATGTTCCCAACATCTTCTCCTATCTGATATTTTTGGAATAACTGGTCGTGATATTCCCAGAATTTATCCTGGTCTCTCGCACATTCTGATGCCTGGGCTGCTTCATGAGCTCCTGGATGGATTGAGAGTGGGAAATGCCTGTATTCGAATATTACATTTTCAGTGTATTTTTCCTTTAATTGACTTAATGTCGTTGCTGCATTTGCACAAAATGGGCATTTAAAATCGCTGTATTCGATCACGTATAGACGCCCATTCTTTGTCTTCATATCTTCATTTAATACTTGTCCAGTAGTTCCTGTAAAGTTAGATAGTTCGTTGTCTCCTATATTTGATAGATACATCAATACTGTGAGTATCTCCATCACTGCAAACCCGAATACTATTACAATATTCGCATTGTATTTTCCATTCATCATATCACCAATCATCTTCCTCCGCATCCGCATCCACAGCCGCCTCCACCGCCACAACCTCCACCACATGACCTTGCAGGGGGTGTATCGATAGATTCAAGCTCCGCTTCAACTTCAACCTGGTTTTCGATGTTAATATCGTCCTTTACGACAAATACTCCAGGTATCATTCCCATCCAACAACTCCAGGGGATTATTCCCTCAACATCTGGAGTGAACTCGATTGTCTGCACTCCTTTCTTTATATCAAATTCAAGGTTTAGCTTTGGGACTTGGATCGCGTTGTTACAATTATTGAGTTCTTTGCCTTCAATAATCCATTTGACTGGAACTCCCTTCTTCAACACGAATTTATCAGGCTTCCACCCGTACCGGTTTACCTCCATGCTTATCTCTTGGAATCCACTAGAATCCAGCTTCACTTCAGTAACGGGATTAGCATCATCCTCCAATGCTTGCGCTGTGATTAAAACAGTGTTCATATCATATCCAGATCCGGTTAAGGATAATCCTCTATTAAGCATGACCATGCCAAGTATGATTACAACTACACCAGAGTATCTGACTATCTTGTGCGTTAGACTAGAGCTTATTATCGAGGTTAGTATACCGAATCCTAGAAGAACTGGTAGAGTACCAAGTCCGAATGCAGCAAGATATACGAAACCATAGTAGGCGCTGCCAGTTGATGCAGCAAGTATGTATACTGCCTGCAGGGGGCCGCATGCAATCATCAGTCCGTTGAGCAATCCGATTATTATCGGGCTCTTACTCTCTTTTTCCTTTGTTATAACCCAGGTTTCAAGTGTTTTTGGTGTCTTCAACCTGAATCTTCTAAACCATTTCAATAGGTTCAGCATATTCAATCCGAAGAATATTAGGAATAGGCCGGCCAATACGGCCGCCATTCCACGCATAAACGGGGTGAAAGTGAAGAATGATCCTATTAAACCAAATATTCCGCCAATAATAGCGTAGGAAAGAGTCTTGGATAGACCATATGCGATATGTGACTTATAGTTTATGCCAATTCCTTTTGATGCCTGTTTTGTAGAGTAGCCTATCACTAGAGGACCGCACATGGCTATGCAGTGAAATCCTGTTAGTAATCCTATTGTAAATAATAGTAGTATAGAAGTGTTCTGGTCTATTGCTGGCATCTCATATCCTGAGAATTCTGAATATAGTACGCTAGCACCAAGTAGTAGTACTAATGATCCGAGTATTAGGGTTATTTGTCTGTATCTGCTCTTTTTCCCTGTGGAAGGATAATATCCCTTCTTGCTTATCTCGTTTTTGATGGATGTTAGGCTTGTCTTGTCAGCATCGAATTTGATCTTTGCCTTGCCTGTAATATAATCTACTTTTATCTTTGATACACCATCAATCTTCTTTACTGTTCTTTCAATTATCTTCTCGCAACTGGTGCATTCCATACCTGATATTTCCAATTCAATAACTTTCTTATTGTCCGCCATTCTCAACCACCGTGTATCCAAGTTCTCTTATCTTGGATTTCACTTCTTTCAGATCGACTGCTTCCTTATGCTTTATCTCTACAATTCCTTTGTTATAGTCAGCGTTCACTGTATATACACCTATTATTTCTTCAACATCTTCTTTTACAAGCATTTCACAGCTTTTGCAGTGCATGCCTTCGACGTAGACTTTTGTATCTTTCATGTATCCACCTCCAAAATGCTTAGGTTGAAACAATATATATCCAGTTTGACGAAACTAGTTACAAACAAGATTTTTGGTTTTATTTAGTTACTAGGTATGAAGGTTATACTTAAATATTTGGTGGTTTCTAGGTGGTTATCCCCGCACCATGATCAAGAGCATCTTGAATCTCTGGCTTGCTTCCAATGCATGTGGCTTGTTTGCTGGCATGATTATCATCTCACCCTGATTGACCAGGTTAATATCATTGTCAATCAACACTTTTGCCTCCCCATCTAATACATAGACTATCGCATCAAAAGGTGCTGTATGCTCGCTTAATCCCTGGCCTGCGTCGAAAGCGAATACTGTTACAGTACCTTTATCGTTCTTGATTATCTCCCTGCTAACTATTGAACCATCCTGATAATCTACAAGACCATCCATCCGTATTGCTTTTCCAATCAATTCATCCATCATCACACCTCACTTTGTAATCCATTCCTCGCTAAGTATCTCGCCCTGAACACTTATCATCACATGCTTGAGCGGAACCTTCCGTTCAGACTCCTCAACAGCCTTCTCAGCCATGTATAGTAGACCTCCACAGCATGGGACCTCCATCGTCATAACTGTTAGCGTATTAATATTTGAGCCATCTATCATCGACTTGATCTTATCAAGGTAGATTTCCTGATCGCTGTCAAGCTTCGGGCATGCTATTGCCAATCCTTTCCCCTTCAAATAGTCTTTGTGAAAGTCAGCCAGAGCATAGGCCACACAATCAGCTGCAAGTACAACATCCTTTCCCTGAAAGTATGGTGCTTGTGGAGGAACTAGATGTAGTTGTACAGGCCATTGTCTAAGCTGTGAGCTTCTAGCACCCGACTCATCACCATCTGTATTACCTGAGTCTGTGAACTCTAGTACTCTAGATCCGGGGCAACCACCACCCATACCACCTGCACAAGGCGTTTTATTACCGTAATCAGGGATATTTATGCCATTTTCGCCTAGGTATTCCAATGCTTCTTTTAGATATCCCTTCTCCCCATGTTCCTCAAGATGCTCTAAGTGAGCTTTAACCGTATTTGGACCTGCCTTCACTATGTTTTCCATAACTTTTTTCTCTTCGTATGGTTCTGCCTCCCGTTCCTCTATCTCTATTGCGCCTTCTGGGCAATGGCCAATACAGGCTCCAAGTCCATCGCAGAATAGGTCGCTTATCAGCCTTGCTTTTCCATCTATCATTTGTATTGCCCCTTCAGGGCAGTTTGGAATGCATAATCCGCATCCATTGCATTTTTCATCATCAATCTTGATTATCTTTCGTTTGACCATTTTATCACCTTTTCAAATGTTTGCATTTTTTATTGCCTTTTAGTATGCCGCAAGTGCATAGTTTCTTCTCGTATTTTTTCATGAACTTATCTATGTCAGCTAAGATAGGCTTGATATGTTTTTCATCAAGGGAATATATCCTTGTTTTGCCCTCTGTCCTGGATGAGACAAATCCCCAAGCCCTAAGATATGCGAGGTTATGTGAGACTCGCGACTGCTCGAAACCAGTCTTCTCACATATCTGCGACACATTCAACGACCCTTTCCTTAATATCTTTATTATCCCGAAACGCGTCGTATTAGAGAAAGCCTTGAAAAAAAGTTTATATGATAATTCTTTCATATGACACTATTGTCATATTTTATATTTAAAGTATCTAGTTTCTTCATAGTTACCCATAAAAAACATCAACAACCAGTACAAGTTATATTAGACTATACGCCCTTTCAGCCACAAAAGGAAGTATCACATACAATACCAGGGTAAAGACAATGATGTAGGATAGTATACTAAGTGCAATAAGGAGTTTGCATTTCCAGAAGTCTTTTAGACTGCATGATCCCCCAGTCTGTTTCTTGATTTGAAGATAAAGCGATATTGCCAGGAATAATGTTCCAAATGATATGAAAACCCATTTATACTTTGGAATCGCAAGTGCTGCAGTAACACTACCAACACCAAACAAGCTAAACAATAGGGCAAACACCAGTGGGAGTGTACAACAACTTGACGCTATGATCGCAGCCTTTAATCCAACATATAATCCAGCCTTATCAGTGCTTTCGATTTCAAGACTCTCTGCATTCAATCCCATAACATCTTCATTAAGTGTTTTCAAACTCATTTTAAAAAAAAAAAAGAATTAATATGAAATATAAAAGAAGAAAAAAAGGTATGTTACAATCCTATGTTTTTAACAACAACCGGGTCCCATCATATCCACCTCCAATTCCATTGTGAAATAATATACCAATTACTTTAAGTTACTTTATATTTCTATATACCAAATGGATTAGAGAATATAAATAAGATACAGTATCAACATTGTTACTAAAATGAAGAAACCACATTTTCATGAACTTCCACCAAAATATTTCTGCCCAGTAAGACACGTCCTACGAATCCTAGGTAAGCGATGGACAATCCTGATAATCAAGGAGATAAACTTTAATGCACGACATAAACTAAGTTTCATGGAACTTCGAAAAAAGCTCGAAGATGTAAGCGCTAAAGTCCTCTCTGAAAGACTGAAAGAAATGCAGGCAAACGGTCTTGTCAACCGGAAAGTCGACGACAATAAGACACCACAACGGATCTACTATACCCTCACAGGAAAAGGAAAAGACGCCTGCCAGATAATAGAGGCCTTCAGAGAGTATGGTATTAAATGGGGCGATAAGGAGACCTTCAACTGCAGCCATATTGATTGTGAAGTATGCGGAAAACTGAGGGAAGAACAGGAGGCCTAGAGATACAATGAAACCAAATCCGGTTTTTATCATCATACTGGTTTTTATCGCAATAAGCTTTTATTATTTCTATATGATTCCAAAGTTTCCCGAGTCTGTAAAGAACCACCAGCCAAAAGAAGCTTATGAACTCATGGAACTACGAGCTGATGATCCTGGATTCATCATACTTGATGTTCGATCAATTGAGGAATATGAAAAAGAACATATTAAAGGGGCAATAATCATTGATAAAAAAAAATCATCATTTAGGGATGAAGTAGATAAGATGGATAGACAGAGGGAATATATTGTCTACTGCAGGACAGGTAGAAGAAGCAATGAAGCAGTATGGATAATGCATGAATTCGGATTCAAGAACATCCATCACCTGGACGGTGGAATAACAAACTGGAAGAATGAAGGTCTTCCAACTATCAGCTGACATTATTTTAAGACTACTATATTCGTTAGTCCTCTACGCCTTCTGTCCAACAAGTTTTTTGATTCGAGTTTGTCTAGTATCCGCGTAACCTTTACCTTGGACAATTCTGATTTCTCGACTATCTCGCTTTGAAACAGAGTGCCATCAGAATCCATGAGAAGCTGGAATATTCTCTTCTCATCACCTTGAAGTGAATTGATCCTTGATGACCAATGCTTCTTCTTCTCTACATCAAGTACAGTATCATCTTTCTTTAACACCAAGTATAAACCCAGGAATAATAAGACGAATACGATTCCCGCACCGAAGTAGAATATCATTGGAATCTCGTATTTCACCATATCACACGAGTCGCATGTGCAAGAGCTATGGCTAATATCATGCAACATGTTTACAAATGTTATTAGGAGCATACCAAATGCAACAGCTGCAACTATGATTGATCCTCCAACAAGTTTTAAATTCAATGCTTTTACATCCATCTTTAATTATCAAAATTCTTATTCGCAACGATATTAATTAAATCACATGTCCTACATACATCATTAGATGTCGGTTCGCCACACAGATCACATGACCCGATTATTTTATCTTTAACCTGACCCTCAAGTATCTGCTTATGCTTTAAGAAACCAGCTAATAGAGATTTCATAGAACCTGGAGCAATTTTTTCAATATTATTTAAACTTGTTTTTACACCCGTCCGCATAGAGTCACAAGAACAGGGACATGGATCATAGACAACCGGGAAAGAATTGGCTTTTGAATAACGCTCTATCTCAGATTCTTTGCAAAAGTATAATGGTTTTATCCTTGGGATAAAACGATCATCTGAAACACTACCTGATATCGGCCCCATCCGAGCAGATCTTTTCATATCACCTTGGATATAGTTCATCAGGAATGTCTGGGCTTCATCA
>CAYREE010000037.1:0-17790 GCA_964423225.1 uncultured archaeon
ACTATCTTTTTTTTCAGGGATCCTGTTCGAAAGATCCCTGAAGGTGATAATATCCTGATTTCTCCGGCTGATGGTCGTGTTTTAAATCTTGAGGAGATTGATGATCCTTTTGTTGGAAAGGCTATTAGGCTTAGCATTTTCATGTCTTTGATGGATGTTCATGTTAATCGATGTCCTTTTAATGGTAAGGTTGTAAGTGTGAAACATAGGCGTGGTAAGAAGGTGACTGCGTATAAGGAGGGTGATCTTTCTGTTAGGGAGATGAATCGTATTGAGATGGATGCTGGATTCAATTTTGTTGTCGAGCAATATGCAGGGATTTTCGCCAGACGAATTGTTTGTTATGTCGATAAAGGTGATAGTCTTATTAAAGGCGATAAGATTGGTATGATAAAGTTCAGTTCAAGGGTGGATGTTATTATGCCTAAAAAGATTATTATTAAAGTATCTCGTGGCGATAGATTATTCGCAGGAGAATCTATACTGGGTGAATTAGATGCCGAGGATTAAACATTACATTCCGAATTCGATGACTTTTTTTAATATTATCCTCGCAATTTTAGCGATTCATCTTGCGTTTTCTGGTGAATATTCAAAGAGTGCTGGTCTGATACTCGTATCTGTTATAGTCGATTGTTTTGATGGGTATGTGGCTAGGTTATTGAAATCAACTAGCAGGTTTGGAAGTTATCTGGATTTATTATCGGATTTTCTTGCTTTTGGCATAGGATCGGCAATTCTAATGGTTAAGGCGTTTAATGTTAATATAATCATCGCCTTATTCTTCGTTTTTGCAAGTGGTTTTAGATTGATCTATTTCATTAAGAATAAGAATAGCAAATTATTCTATGGTCTTCCAACAACTACTGCTGGGGGCTTTATCGCAGCTATCATCCTAATTGATCCTTGGTTGCCGATAGGGATGGATTATCTAATGATCTTATTATCTGTCCTAATGTTGTCTTTTCGAATAAAGTATTACCGGATAGATTTAAGTGGAAGGAAGACAATCTCTACTATATTAACGATTTTTTTAGCCTTGTTTGTACTAGATTTCAAGCTTGCGATCCAGGCTATCTATCTAGTATTCTTGTTTTATATGGCTTTTGGCTGGTTAAAGATAAAGGAAGTCAGATAGCTGTTATTCAGGCTTGAATTTATATCCGCAGTGTGGTATTTTTTCAAGGTCTTCTGGTGTTAGTGGGAATACTTTACATATGTCTGGTCTCAACTTGTAAACATAGCATTTTTTCTTTTTACGGCTGTAGAATGGACAGTGTCCACAACATGTTCCGCATCTTTTACATGTTCCTTCACGGATTTCCTTATGTTCTTCTACTCTATGCCTTCTAAAGTACCAGTAATATCTCCTTCTAAACCATCCATGTTTCATATTTTACCGACCTGTTTTAGTTCTAACACATCACATTTACCACAGATTTTTCTCTGGTTTTTTGTTTCTCTGAATCTTCTGAAATTCTCATTAAACCAGATTTTATTTATGTCTTCTGTGAATATATTTCCAAAAGATATTTTAGGTAGTGAGCAGCATGGTGATACATCTCCTTCCTGTGTTATGAATAAATAATCATAGACTCTTAGGCAGTGTTTACCTTTTTTATGCGTGAGGGGAATGATCTTCTGTGATATCCACCTTACTATTCCTTTAGAAAAAGTATGGATCTTAAATTCAAATATTGTATTGTTCCTATCCGAAATTTTAGTCATTTGTCTAACCAGTTTTTTCTCTTCCTCGTAGTCGGGTCTTTCCAGATCTGGATTGAATCTTATGTCTAGTCTGTTTATATTTACTTTATCAGCTCCAACTTTTCCTGCAAACTCAATAACCCTTGCTATCTTATCCTCACCATTCTTATGGTAGGTTGTCTGTAAGATTATACAAGTTTCAGCACCCTTATTTTTAACCTTCTTTATCAACTGGTCGATATTATCCAGTTGATTTCCGATCACATGGCCTTTTGTATCCTCTTTGATAACATCATCGATCGAGATGGATATTGAGTCTATCCCTGTTGCTATGAGTTTATCCGCCATGTTAGAGTCTAATAGTGTTCCATTTGTAGTGATACTGACTTTAAATCCCTTGCTTTTCGCATATTCTATCATCCTTATACTGTCCGGATGGCATAGTGGTTCTCCCCAGCCGCATAATATCAGTTTTTTTACATCCTTTAGTTTATCTAGGATTTTTAGGAAAATTTTCCATTTGATATGTTTTTCCGATACTCCCAGATCTTTTCTCTGGCACATAGCACAATCTAGATTGCATATGTTTGTAATCTCTATCTGGGCTACTGCTGGTCGTTCAGGTATTATGTATAATAATCTTCCAATAGCCTGTTTTAACAGGTTTATGTTCTTTTGAATATACACGGTATCATCTTATGTAGTTTATATGCAGACTTTTTCCATTCCAACAGCCCTACATTTTCCACTACAGCAGTCTTTATCTCCACTGCATTTTGTACTATCTCCCCTACAACAGCGTCCTTCAATGCATTTTTCAGGGCACTTGTATTTTCTGGATTTTAGTACTCCACTCATACAATAGTATTCAAGGAGTTCTTTATCTCCATCACACTCTTCCTTAACGTCTGTTAGATTAGTGCCGTTATAAATATAATATCCTGAGACATGCCTGCTGAATTCTTCATAGTCTCTTCCGCCATCGCTGTCCACGCATTTAATAATCGTGGTTGATGTAGTTGATGTTGTTTCATATTGCTTCCCAACATTCGATAATATCGTATCGAAGTCATATGTGGAGAGGGTTGTAGTCGTCGTTTTCTCTATTGTCGTGGTTGGGCTCGTTGTAGTTGTGATTGTTGTCGGGGGATTTGTTGTGACTGTTGTTTCAACAACTTGTATTGTGATGGTTGTAGTGGTTGTGGTCGTTGTTGTCGTTGATAGAGTAGTCGTGGTTATAGGTTTGTCTTTATCGCATATCCTATCGTTATTCTCATCTAAACAACAATCTCTTCCGACTTGTATGTATGGTTTATTACAATATGGCTGCATAATGTATGCTGCCATTACTATTGAGGTTGCAACCGCGATTATCGCAAAAGCGAGTAGCATTGTTTTTTTCATCTTTTTCGATATTTTACTTATCCTTCTTTTATTTCTTGCCTAAAACCTTTATTAGATGCCATCCAAATTGTGTTTTTATTGGTCCTACAACACTACCTTTTTCTGCATCGAATGACGCTTTTTCAAATTCCCTTACCATTTTACCTCTTCCAAACCATCCAAGGTCCCCTCCCCTCTTTCCTGAAGGGCATTGGGAGTGTTCCTGGGCAAGATTTGCAAAGCTTTCTCCTGAATTTATTTTTTCCATTAATCCATCCGCTTCCTCCTCGGATTTAACGAGGATGTGAGCTGCATTCACTTCATTTGCCATAGCATAGAATTAGATGGAAAGAATATTAAATATCTAATGGAATAACTTATCCATAATTGGTGATATTCATGGATATTAAATACGAAATAATCGGGGATGACATGCAGGCCATTATTTTTAAAATGGTTAGGGGTAACCGTATACAAGCAGAAGCAGGGGCAATGATGTATATGGATAATAACATTCAAATGGAAACTTCTACTGGTGGCGGTATTATGAAAGGTTTGAAACGGATGGTATCAGGCGAAAGCTTTTTCATACCTCATTTTGAATGTACTGGTGATTCTGGAGAAGTATCTTTTAGTGGACCGTTTCCAGGCAAAATCATTCCTCTAAACCTAACAGGGGCAAATACTATTATGTGTCAGAAGGACAGTTATCTTTGTTCCACTGATGATATTGATGTGAGTATTGGATTCACGAAGAAGCTAGGTGCAGGTTTTTTTGGAGGTGAAGGCTTCATTTTACAAAAGCTTTCAGGTGTTGGAAAGGCGTTTGTTCATGCTGGTGGCTCAATAATTGAAAAAGAACTTGCACCGGGGGAACAATTACGTGTTGATACGGGATGCATTGTTTCATTTGATGATACAGTCCAATATGACATTAAGTTTGTCGGTGGTGTTAAAACCGCTTTATTCGGTGGTGAAGGATTGTTCTTTGCAATGCTGAAGGGTCCTGGAAAGGTTATGCTACAGACTCTTCCATTTAGCAGGTTAGCTGATCGTGTGATCTCTGCGTCAAGACATGGGCGAGGAGAGGTAAAAGGTATTAGAGGCATGTTTGGGGGAGACGGTAATTATTAATGTTTTAAATCGATTTTTGGGCATAGGTTATCGATCGGGCATTCACTGCATTTTGCATGTCTTGCAGTGCATGTGTTCCTCCCATGCTCTATAAATACCTTATTTATTACCCCCCATTTGGATTTGTCATATGTTTTCATGAGGTCTTCCTCTATCTTGACTGGATCATTATTTTTTGAAAGATTCATCCTCTTTGATAGTCTTCGAACATGAGTGTCTACTGCTATACCCTCGATCTTATCGAACGCGATGAATAATACGATGTTTGCAGTCTTTCTTGCAACTCCTGGGAGTTTAACTAGTTCTTCCATACTATCAGGTACCTTGCCATCATAGTCTGCGAGTATCATTCTCGCAGCATTCTGTATGTTCTTGGCCTTGTTCCTGTAGAATCCAGTGCTTTTAACATCTTTTTCAAGTTCTTTTGTCTTACAATTAGCATAGTCTTTCGCCTTCTTATATTTCTTGAATAATTCTTTTGTCACAGTGTTTACTCGAGCATCAGTGCATTGGGCAGATAAAATCGTAGCCACGAGTATTTCTAATGGGTTAGAATATTCGAGGGCTGTCTTTGGTGCTTCTGGATATGCTATAATGAGTGTTTCAAGCATTAGGTATTCTTTTGTTTTTGGCATATTCTATTTTATTGTAGTTGTTGTAATGCATTTTCCTGCCACGCAATCTACTGGGCATGCGTATAAGACTCCACCCAGTTTATCTGGTCCTTGACAATAGCATTCATAGACGTTTGTCTCGCTGCAATAGTCTATTACTGGATATTTTGAGTTTGGTAGCGAACAGTTTCCTCGAACATAATAATTAAATCCTCCATCAGTGTCGATACAGTTTGATGGTTCGGTGGATATTGTTGTTACAGGTATGTTTTTTTCTTTTATATTTTGTATTGTATTCTTGTTTTTAGTCTTTTTCACGCATTTATCCTCTATGCATAGGGATTTTCTCCCGCATTTTTTAAATATTTTCTTTGTGATCGTGTTGACACATCTGCCTTTTTTTCTACCGGGTTTTATACATGTTGGAGTTTCTCTGATTGAATATAATTTTTCTCCAATACATTTGTTATACTCTTTGATTAAACCACAGTCAACATTTTTTCTACATTTTGTTTTTTCCTGGATTGTCGTGGTTGTAACTTTTACTATACTGACAACGTCCTTATCCCGGCCAGATGTTGGCTTATTAATGGACCATTCTTCTCTATCGCATATATTATTGTTATTGGTGTCAAGACAGCATTCTCCTCTTATATGCTGTTGGTTGTAAGGGCAGGTTACCACCGGATTAACGACTTCAACTCCAGTGAATTGTCCCATGATGTTTGAATCATATCCTAATACTCTGATAAAACTTATTAGAAAAAAGAAGGCGATGATGATCAATATCGCCATTGTCACCCTTATCTTCATGGGTAATTATTAGTTCATTCATTATTTAACTTTATAATCTTGCGATAGGTAGATAATTACCGTCTCTGTTATAACATGCGATATCTTCAATCCCTCTGGCGGGCTGTTTAATAATCAGATGGATATCACCGGTTTTTTTAAAATAATTTATATCTGTTTTGGATGGCCTGTTATTTTCACTGGGATGGGAATGTACACTACCGATAATCGTATTGTCTATGGGTACATGGTTCCATCTGATCTGTGCAAATCCTTCCCCATACAATGATCTTGGTATGACAAGTACTTCACTAATAAGGTCTTTATCCCCTCTTAAGAGCCCGATGAATTCCCTTGGATATAATTCTCTACTTGCTCCTAGTATAAGCTCCATACAGGCCTCTCTAATCTTTGTCATAGTATTTATACGCCCATGGTGATTTATTAAAAAAATATATATTTTATAAAGTAAAATCTTGAGGTGATTAGATGGCTAAAGCACCTATCGGAAAACGTATTGTAGCTTATCTTATAGATGCGGTTTTGATAACTATTATTGCACTAATAATCGGTGTTGCGGGTGGCGTTATTATGGCTTTGATTGGGGCTATTCTGGGGAAACCTGGATTGATGATGCTTTTGTTATTCCCACTTTATGGGGTTATAATGCTAATATCGTTGGCATATACTCTCTTTAGGGATGGTCTTAATGGAGGTAGAAGTTACGGCAAGAAGTTCATGGGCTTGAAGGTCGTTGTAGGCGATTCTCCATGTAGTAAGAAGGATTCTCTAAAAAGGAATATAACATTTCTCGCTGGAATCATCCCGATATTGGGTTTTTTAGTTGTTTTATTAGAACTATTAATGCCGATTATCGACGGTGAAGGTAAGAGGTTCGGTGATAAGTTCGCTGGAACACAAGTAGTGGAGGCATAATCGCTCCACTTACTTTTTTATTTTTTTTAAGACTTCGAATATTTCGTTTAGTTCTTGTATCGTATAATCCGGTTCTTCGACCTGTGTTTTTGGTTTGAGGTCGATATATCTTCCTTTTGCAAGTAGGATTGTTGTGAGTCCTGCCTTGTTGCCTATTGCAATGTCCCGGTCTACCCTATTCCCTAAAAAAATTGATTTTGAAGGCTCTACACCAAGTTTTTCGCAGGATTCTATCAGTGTAATTGGATTGGGCTTCTGGGTTTCTTGCAGTGAATTTACTGTGACTATATCAAAAAAATTTTGGATTCCAAGTCTTACGAGTTTTTCCCATTGTTTGATGGGTACGCCATCTGTTATGACACCAGTCTTCAATCCATGTTTTCCAAGCTTTAGTAATGTGGGTATTGTATCGGAGTAAGGTACTAGGTATGCTTTTTTTGTATCATGATATGCTACAATCCCTGCTGCGATAATTTTTGGATTGTTTTCATATCCGAATTCTTTTAGTAATTCTGTGTAGTGATACTCATAGTTTGAACCGAATTTTTCGACTACTTCATTGAGTTTGGTTATGGCTTCTTCAAATCCTATATCCAGTCCGGATCCTATCATTGCTTTTATAGCATTCTTCCTTGCGGAATCTACTTGTCGTCCTGTATCATACAGTGTATCATCCAAGTCGAAGAAGACGGCTTCTACCATATAATTAATTAACATATATGTAATATTAGTGAAGCAATGGCTGTCTTATTCGAAAGCACTAATCGTAGTGCAAGTGACGTGTCCTTCAAAGAGGCTTTGATTCGTGGACAAGCTCCAGATATGGGTCTATATACTCCTAAGGAAATACCAGTTTTAAGTGATGATGAATTAGAGTCATTTCGAAACAGTGAATACTATGAGATAGCACACCTTGTTGCCATGAAATTCCTTGATGGTGAAATACAATCAGATGAAGTGAAGAGGATTGTCAAGGAGGCCTATGATTTTGATATTCCCCTCGATCATGTCTATGATGATATTCATGTTATGCGTCTGGATAGGGGTCCAACAGCTTCTTTTAAGGATTTTGCTGCAAGGATGATGGCGAGGCTTATGCAGTATTTCCTTATTGAAGCGGGTCGTGATGCCTTGATTTTAACTGCGACTTCAGGGGATACTGGGAGTGCAGTAGCTAACGCATTCCATAACCTTGATAATATCCGGGTTGTAGTATTGTTCCCTGAGAATGAGGTTACTGATATGCAACGTAAGCAGATGACTACTTTAGGAGGTAATGTTTCCACTGTTGCGATAGATGGAAAATTCGATGATTGTCAAGCTATTGTAAAAAAAGCGTTTGTAGACAAGGATTTAAACCATCTGAATTTATCGAGTGCAAACAGCATTAATTTTGGGAGATTACTTCCACAATCGATTTATTACTTTTATGCACATTCTAGACTTGCTGAGAGCATCAGAGATAATATCGTTTTTAGTGTTCCTTGCGGGAATTTTGGAGATCTTATGGGCGGTATTCTTGCAAGGGAGATGGGTTTGCCTGTGGAAAAGTTTTTGGTTGCAACGAATGAGAATAATGAATTCCCCCGGTTTTTAGAGACTGGAGACTATTCGCCTATTGCTCCTTCTATTGCTTGTATTAGCAATGCTATGAATGTCGGCCATCCTAGTAATCTTGCTCGTTTGTTTCATGTTTATGGTGGTTGGATTGATGAGATGGGTGTTGTGAAGGAGATGCCTGATCTAGCTCGTATGCGTGAGGATTTTTGGTCTATAAGTGTCTCTGACAATGAGACTCGTGATGCTATCAAGCTGGCTTATGAGAGACATGATTTGTTATTAGAGCCTCATGGTGCTGTGGGTTGGAAGGCGCTTGTTGAATATATGTCAGATAATGAAGTTTCTCTTGCAGTCTCTTTGGAGACTGCTGATCCAGCCAAGTTTCCAGAGGAGATTAACGCATTATTGAATCTTGATCCTATCATGCCTGATAGTCTTAAGTATCTGGAGGATCTAACCGAACATATGGAGAGGATCTCTCCGGATTATGATTCGTTAAAGGATTTCCTTTTAAAGATGTAATTGTCATCATAGATGAAGATGTCGGTTGAGAATAAAAAAGTATTGAATGGGGTGGTTGTGGGAATTGTTTTCCTTTCCGTATTATATTTTGTCATCTCATCCTATTTTTCTCCAACGGATTTTTCATGTGAGGATTGTAATGTCCTTTTGATTACAATAGATTCTCAACGTTGGGATCATCTTGGTTATATGGATTATCATAGGAATACAAGCCCTGTATTAGATCATATTGCTTCTGATGGAGTTGTTTTTACGAAAGCGTTTGCCCAGTCAAGTTTCACTCCACCATCTCTTGGATCTTTAATGACTTCAAAATATGTGTCGGATCATGGTTTAAAAGCATGGAATAAGCTTTCTGATGAGCATGTGACTTTGCCGGAGATCTTATCTGCTTCTGGCTATAAGACTGCTGCTTTTACTAGGGTTCCGAAACTTTTCGAGCAGAACCTGGATCAAGGGATAGATTTTGCTAAACAGGGTAATTATTGGCGTGCTTGGCAGTTTAACAAGGCTGCGTTAGGCTGGTTGGATGATGAAAAACCCGAAAAATTCTTTATGTGGCTTCATTATTATGATCCACACAGACGTTATGAACCACCGAAGCCTTTTGATAAAAAGTTTAATAGGCGTTATAACTTGAAGACTGATCCACAGAGGAATGATAAGAATTACTTCAATAATTTCTGGAAGGGTAAGCTTAATATATCTAAACGGAAGGCTTGGGGTCTTATCACTCAATATGATGGTGAGATCGCGTATACAGACCAGCAGATTGGGGCCTTATTAAATGAACTGGATTCGAGGGGTTTGCTTGATAATACTATAGTTGTTATCTCTGCTGATCATGGGGAGAGTCTTAATGAACATCCTGATACTCGTAGGTACATGTTCTCTCATGACCCTATTTTATTCGACCAGGTTACTAGAATACCCTTGATTTTTTGGGGGAAGAATATGCCGAAAGGCCTTAGGATTGATAGTCTTGTCGAGTCTATAGATATCGCCCCTACTATACTCTCCTTGTTGGGGATAACTCATGAGGATTCGGGTATGTTGGGTGAAGACATGTCAATTTTATTCGATGGTGTTAAACGTCCGTTTAAATCAGAGGTTTATAGTGAGTGTTGGGGTTGGGAGACTCGGAAGATGATCCGGACCCAGGATCACAAGCTTATTCGAGACTTGAAGAAGAAGACTGAGGAATTATATGATCTGTCAGGCGATCCTGGCGAGAAGAAGAATATCATAAAATCGGAGGAAGAGGTTGCTAAAGGATTAAGTGATAAACTGGATGTTTTTATGGCTAGGCATAAGCATACTCCTCTTGGAAAAGTTAAGTATTCCAAGGAATTAGAGAATCGTTTAAAAGAATTGGGTTATCTTGATTGAGATAAAATGTATGGGTTTGATATTATTTCATTGTATTTTTTTGGGCTTCTCTTGATTACTCTTATTATCGGTGTTTTTATCGGTCGTAGATTAGGATTTTCTGAGGGCAAGTATTTTTTCGAGAAAAATCTGTTGCCTAAACGCCTTGATTCTTCCAGGGCTGTGTTAAAAGGTCAGATTAGCGAGCATTTAGCACCCTTTCTTCCAGGTTTCAAACATTTGCATGGGGAATGTAGGTTCATTGGCAAACCTGTTGATTTCCTTGTCTTTAAGGGTATGGATGAGGGTAGGATTGATGAAGTCGTGTTTGTCGAGGTTAAGACTGGTGTTAGTAATCTGTCAAGGATCGAGAAGTGTTTGAGGGATGCGGTAAATGAAAAGCGTGTTTCATGGGAGCTTTTAAGATTCGATGATGAATCTGATGATTGATATTTTACTTTATCGTTGTTTTCGATGTGTTTGAATAATCAATCATTTCTTCAAAATATCTTAGGACATACGGATTCTCGCCCCATTGATAGCATAGTATTGGCTGTCTTGAGTTGCCGACTCCGATCTTACATTCTAATGGTATTGTCTTAGACTTGTTGTATCTTTCACGGTATATGTTTGCAGTACATATTAATGGTTCATTATAACATGTTTCTGTCTCTCCCTGATATATGCATTTTTCCTCGAAACATGGAAGGTTGGTATTCGACACTAGTTTTGCACCTATTAGGCCGAGTATGATCAGGATGGCTGCTATCATCATTGTGGTGTTGAATCGTTTGTATAACCAGTCTAACATTTCGTTATATTATTCTATTGAAATAGTTTTATATGGATGGATTAGCTAATCCTGCTGGGAGGATGGTTTTAATCAGTTTTACAATCGTTGTTTTTGCCGTGATCATGTATATTTTCTGGGAGTTGTATATGAGTCTTATCGGAGAATGAGGTTTATTATTTCTTGTATTATAATATTCTATTATGCCAGAGTTTAAGATAGTTGGTTTTATCCTTGTGGTTGTTGGTACTGGTTATCGATGGTTTTTTGAAGGGGATTGGTTGTTTTGCGGATCTCTTATCTTCTTTGGTCTTGCAGGGCTTCTTTTTCCATTGAAGTATGGGTGGTTAGAAGAGCATCTACATACTCATGAGTCTACTTCATCTGGTAACTCCACTGACGATCCTTGAGTAGTCATGGTGGAGTATATGTCGACTCTGGTCTAAAGGATATAATTGTGTTACAGGTTCTTCTAATAAAAGTTTGTTTTCCTGGTATGTGTCCATCATTTTTTCATATGATTTTCTGTACTCTGTATAGTCTTTGTGTGCTGATATGAGTATTGATTCAAAGTCCCCTGAAATCTTTAATAAATGTCCTGGATCATCAAGTAGGCTCGTCCTGTATTCTTCACGGTCTTTGATATTGTGGTGTGGATTCATGTGCAGGTGTGTGAAAGAAAGAAGGTTGAATCCTAGTGTCCTGATATCAGGGATCTTTAACGGTCGTATTAAACCTTGTTTTTTAAACTTGTTTTTCAGGTTATTTACCGTCTGCCTACTTACTTTAGAATGTTTTGATACTTTTTCATCTGATGCTCCTGGATTCTTGATTAATTCATTGAATACTATTCTCTCTCGTTTTGTCGGTCTCCAATGCCTGGTTTTAACCTTCTTTTCTTTCTTATCCTCGTGTTTTAAACCGAATCTTTCAGCTATCAGGGGGGCATAATCGAAGAATCTTGAGACTTTTGTGTGTTCTAATGGGAAGAACACATAGTTGTGTCTCTTGTCTGTTAGGAATCCGTTGTCGTGATGCAGGCCGTGATGTTTTCTGATATGTCCGACGACTTCTGTTAGACTTTTTGATGCGCCTAGACTTAGGTGCAGGCCTCCTGAACGTATCATATAGTATGCTGATGATATGTTTTCACTGATAGTCTTATCGAATCCTTCTAGCTCACCAGTCTTTAAGTCATTGTATTCTCCATACAATATTGTCAGCAGCTCACATCCTACTCGTTTGAAGTCTGGTACCAATGTCTTGAATACAACACCCTTCCTCTCCAGGCGTTGCCTTATAACGGTCACTGTGGTACGTGCAAGGTCGAGCATGTCTGATAACTCATAGTCAGTAGACTCCGGCCACCGAACCAGGCCGTATAGGACCTCTCGTTCTTTAGGTGTTAGCTTCAATTTCACCAATGATTCCCCATAATGTGGGGGAATTTTCCCCATACAAGGTCTATGATAGACTCCCCCCAATAAAAAACTATTTAAAACACAGATATAAAAATTGACAAAAAGACAATATTCGGCTGGTTATTTCTCTAATATGAACTCTAGGATCTTTTCCTTTTCGCATAATGACTGTACTATCATGTCTGGCCCTTCTTTTTCTAACTCTTCTTTAGTGTATGCTCCTGTGGGTACGGTGATTACTTTCATCCCTGCCTTTTTTGCTGCTTGTACTCCGAATACTGAGTCTTCGACTACAATACATTCTACTGGATTAACACCTATCATGTCTGCTGTTTTTAGGAATATTTCCGGATCTGGTTTTCCCTCAATGATCTCATCGACTGTGATAACAGTGTCAAAGTATTTTTTTAGCTTGAAATATTCGAGTTGTTTTACAATGATGTATCTTGAGCTCATAGTGGCTAAAGCCATTTTTATCCGGCCATCCAATGAGTTCAATAAGTCTAGTGCACCCTCCATCATCAAGGACCCGTTTATGTATCCTTCATGATACGCGTCCTTCTTCAATATCATATCCTTTAAGAGTTCTTCGTCATAGGATTTGCCATGCAACTCAAAGGCCTGTATATACATCTTCCTCCTGCCGATACCAAATCTCCTGAATAGGAAGTCGTCGTCTACAATACAGTCTTGTTCTTCCAGAACCTTTTTAATGGAATTGATGATAGGGTCTTTCGTATCCCCTAAAGTCATATCCCAGTCAAATAGCACTGCCTTTGCCATAGTATTATTCATACCATGTCAGACTAAAATAATATGGGGATTATATTGGCAGAATATGCTATGTGCAATAAGTTTTTCCATAATTCTTAAACCCTCTTTTTTACCCTTTTCCACTGATTTATTAATTACTATCCCCTATATTTTTACATCAATTCATTGTAGAATAATTGGTGTAATACATGAGGATTACTGGTGGGAAGAAACTGAAAATTTTATTGTCTTTTTTTGTATTTTCGTTTTTTGTATTTTCATTATTTATTGTATTCTCTACTATTGTTGATTCTGCTTCTTGTCCTAGTGGTTATCAATGCACTGATAATGCGAAGAAGTGTAGGAAGTATTGTAAGAGTTCGGGGCAGCGTGTCGAAGATATGATTGGAGAGGATTGTTCGGCAACATTAAAGGGGAAGGATAAGTGTTGTTTGTGTAAGGCTCCTGTATCTTGTCCTAGTGGTTATTCTTGTGTGGAAAACGCTAAGAAATGTAGGAAGTCATGTAAGAATCAGGGTAAGCGTGTGGATGATATGCAGGGTGAGGATTGCTCGTATATCTGGGGTGGAAGGGATAAGTGTTGTAAATGCAAGGATGGTTCATCAGTAAATTGTCCTAGCGGCACACAATGCACTGATAATGCGAAGAATTGCAGGAAGTATTGTAAAAGCCTAGGTAAGAAGGTTGAATCTATGAATTCCTTAGACTGCTCATTATCATTGAAAGGAATGGATAAATGCTGTGCCTGCAAGAGCATGCCCCAATGTCCCAGCGGCTCACAATGCACAGACAATGCTAAAAAATGCAGGAAGTATTGTAAGAGTCTGGGTAAGAAAGTCGAATCTATGACCAGCTTAGATTGTTCATTATCTCTAAAAGGAAAGGATAAATGCTGCAAATGCAAAACCTAACTTAATATAAAACTCATTATATCCTCTTTGTCAGTTAGTGAATCTACTATTAGGTATGGTTCTTCTTTTTCTAATTCTTCATATCCCAGTCGAATAATACTGCCTTAATCATTGTTACTGTTTCCTGATATTATTAAATATTTTTTCAGAATTGTTTTTATTGATTAATATTGCTTTTTTACATCTTTCGGTGAATTGTTCTTTGGTAGTCATTGCTGTGGGTTGTGATCTTATGTATACTCCGCCGGTTACTAGTTGTTTTTCGTCTCTGATGAATATGTAGAAGTCTTCTGGTGTCTTGTTTTCTGCTAGTATGATATCTAGGCCTAGTAATTCTTTTGTTAAATATACTCTGATATTCTTGTGTTTTTCTATTATCATTTCTAGATTGTTTATCGTGTTTTCACAGGTTTTTAATGCCTGTTTTTTACTTTGACGGGCTCTTATTGCTTGTTTGTATACGTGTTTTATATCTAGGTTTGTGAGGCAATTCATCTGTAGCCTGTTTTTTTCTAGGCAATTTGTCCAAATTGTTTTTCCATACTTGATGATATCGAGTCCATTCATCAATTCTGGAGGATATGCGATTATCGGAAACTTTGTTGTCGCATAATAACTTTTAGCACTGTTTAGTTGGCGTGCTATCCGGTTAAAGACTTCACTGAAGCCAAGATATTCGACTCCAGGCCTCGTATGACTTAGACTTGCTTTCTTGAAATAATCCTCTACCTCACCTGATAAATCGTCGAAATCATCCAAATCCTTCAAATATTCAACACGCCTTTCCTTAAGCCTATTTCTAACTCCATTATAGTCAACAACATACTCTCCATGCCCAACCTGCTTGACAAAACCAAACACTCGCAAGGCCTTTAAAATCGTGAATAAATTAGGCTTCTGAATAACCTTTCCCCTAACCTTCTTAAAATCAGTTTGAATCAACTTAGGAGAGACGCTCAAACCACCCAATTGTAAACGATAAACACACTGCAAAATATCAAACTGCTGACTAGTCAAACCCAACCAACCAGAAACCCTCCGGAAGTCAAAATCCATTTTTTTATTTATTTAATTGTCTTATGATGTTGTTTTAGTTTTTCCCTGGTTTTCTTTATTATCTTATCCTTAGTCTTTTCTTTTAACAAGGTTCCTCTACCGGATACTTCTTGGAATAGTTTTTTTGTTGCTTCTGCAGAGTCTCTTGAACGGACGTATATGACCCCGAGTATCTCTGATCTAAGGCCTCGCATATGTGAGTAGAATTCTTTTGGTGATCTGATTATTGGCATATGAATGTCTAGATATAATGGTGTTTCTTGATACATTATCTCTAGATTGTCATGTGTGTCTATGTGGGTGTTCAATTGGTTTATACTGTCTAAACATATCTTATATGCTGTTTCTGGTTCGTTATATGCCTTTGAAACATAGTTGAATAGATATTCGACATTCATGTCCGTCAGATAATTAATCTTTAATTTCTTCTTGATTATCCCTCTCTCCCAGAGGATTTTAACGTATTCTGGCCGTTTTATCGCGTATGCGACTTCTGGATTAAATGAGATATTGGGAAAACTCGTTGTGGAATAGTATACTGAAGCCTTCTGCAAAGCCTTATTAATACGTTCTGAAAACTGATGCGGCTCTAGATATGAGACATGGGGACGTTCAAATTCCCTGGCTGCACTGGAAAAATATTCTTCTGTTTTCTTTGAGATTGTCTGGAATTTATCCAGTTCATCTGTTAGCCTTCCTTCATGATCTGCTAGGGCTTTTTTAATACCCTCGAATTCGATGACATATTCTCCAAAACCAGATTTTTTAATGAGTTTCTTCTGCCGTAATATCTTTATTATGTTGAATAGATTAGGTTTTTGTAGATGTTTCTTATTCCTCCTCTTAAATTCGGCCTGGATATTCTTAGGAGAAGCGACCCTATCCTCCAACTGCAAAAAATGAATACACTGAAGAATATCAAACTGCTGAGAAGTCAAACCAAGCCATCCAGCGATTTTTTGGTTGTTTAGATCCATATTATCACTTTTATGTGTTATTCATTATTTTTGATACTTGATTGAGGTCTAGTACGCCATAGTTTTTTCCGCCTAGGTCTACAACATAGTATATCTTATCGAATTTCTCTTTTTTTGCATATATTTCTTTTAATGTAGCGTTTCCGGATAATACATCTTCATCTTTGAGGGGGATCATCACTTCTTTTGCTATTAATCCACCCCAAAATCCATCTGTATCTAATACTTTACCAATTATACTCATAGCTTGTTGTATTGTTAATATTCCTTCGACATAGTTGCTTCTTACAATCACGAAATCTGTTTTACCTAGCATTCTCAAGACTTTAAAGAATTTATCACCTGGTAATGCCATTGAAACTCGGTCACTGACTATTTCTCTTATTGGTATACTCCAGACTTTCCGCATCCACTCCTCATTAGAATACAAGTAATTGCTCATGAACTCATCGAAGACATCATGTATTTCCTTACCTATGGTAGTTAAAGCGTATCTTTTTGATTTGTGATTAAATATTTCAATTTCATCATTGAATATAAAAAATTTTTTCTTTGACAGATGATACCTTACAACATTAGATGTTATATAACTGTGGTTGCATCTGTACATGTCGACAATTTCTTTTAAGGTTCTTGGACCTGAAAGCAATATGTGAATCAATATGTTTGTAGTCTGGTCGTAGATAGTTGTTGCATATAAGCTTGCTGTCATGGCTTTTTCCTTTGAAGACATTTGAATTGTTTTCTTCCCAAGTGTTTTAATCATTTTTTTTGTTGAAACATTCAGGTTAGTATAAAACAAATTGTTGTTCATGGAGTATATCTTTCCTTTCTTTACTATGTGTTTCTTTTCTAGGAGTAGTGTTAAATGTTTACTGAGCATATATGATTGTATTCCTCTTATTTTTTGCTTTATTTCCGAAACAGTTAACTCGCCCTCTTTTTCAAGTATATCCATTATCTCACAGCATATTGGCTGTGAGTAAATATCTAATAATTCACCGAAATGGGCGTGCATTCGAGCATATCCCTCAACTAAGGCAGTATCATATTCACTAGACATATCATATATATTCGATAAACACATAAAAAAACTTAAATTTCACCAAATTATTGTTGTATTACACAATTTTTTACTATAAAATACAACAAATTGTGTATATTTTTATATATTGATATATTATTCTTTATTATATGTCTAATTATGCTAGTTATACTCTACGACTATCCAATAAGAAGAATAAAATAATTATTAAGAAATCTATTATTAAGGACAATAATCTTCAAGATGGAGATGTATTTCTTATTTCTAAAAATAATGGAAATTTTCTACTGAGATTGCATAAAAATGATAATTGGGGCAGCAAAATTAAAGATTAATCAAAATGGTGATGGAGTGGTAAATATGCCTGAATTGGTTTATTATTCGATGTTAGGACAAATGAAAACGGAATTAGAACTCATATTATCAGATTCAGATTGATCTAATCCAGTATTATCTTTTGACTCACTTTTCCAACATATCGGATCAGAATTTGCATAACCTCCACCCATCAATTCTGCTGCTGCTCTACAACCCCAACAAAAAGAATTGTTTTCACATTTGCTGCAATGCCCTTCTACTTTTTCAGGCTCATGTAAATCGTAATAGGTTAATTGCTCTTTATTTGAAGAGTAAATTTCTTTAAAAGAAATTTTATTAATATTCCCGACATATGTTGGGTAAACCATTGAACAAGCCATTACTTCCCCTCCAGCACTTATGTGACAAGTTGTACCACAATAATATTTTGTTCCAAATCCCGGACCACTTGGTAGTCCATCCTTTTCATTTCTATATTCATA
>CAYREE010000038.1:0-16370 GCA_964423225.1 uncultured archaeon
TCACTTGTTCCATGAACATCTGGAGTATTCGTCGACAGCATGGATGGGTTTCAGAGAAGAATTCCTTAATGTTGCCGGGAAAGGAAAAACTTATCAAAGATATCTTGGAATACTAGATAGCACTGAACACTCATTAGCATCCAAAGAAGGTGGTGGCTGGTATAATGTGACTCCTGAACAATTTCAAGTGATGTTCGAGCGGGGAGGATTGAATGTAAGATATTCACAGAGTGAACATAATCTCTAGCTAGAATCTAATTTATATTAGTATTGGTTACTGAAACAAGATTAGCCCGACGAGGCCCTTTCATTGATTCAGGGATCTCTACTTTTATGCCTGCCGTATGCATCATCTTTAATATTGCTGGAGCAACATCTCCCAATCCTTGGTTTGGAAGGCCGTTTTCACCTGTATACTGTGTTGGCGATACTTGGACATCTATGTTCGGATTATTATTTCTAACAATGAATGGTACCATTGCATCTGAATGTGCAACGTCGGCAGTATATGAGCCTTTCTTTGGAACGTATCCATACATCCTGTCCTGTCCCCCATGGTCGCCTACGACTATCAGCGTACCATTCATTTCGTCGACTGCCTTCACTATGTCTTGTAGCCGGCGGTCAACATGTTCTAATGCAAGTACTGCAGCCCTCATACTACCGCAGTGTTGTACCATGTCTGGATTAGCAAGGTTCAATGCCATAAAGCCATATTGGCCTGACCTTATCTGGTCTTCAACATCTCTTCCAAGCGCGTGAACACTCATCTCAGGTTGTTCATCCAATGCTGTTGACGCTATGAATGGTGCAGGCATCTCGAACTCAGACTCGTTTGGAAACGGTTCCTTTTTCTTGCCTCGCATAAAGAGTGTGACGTGACCGAACTTGTATCCACATGACTCTTGTCTAACTGGCATTCCTGCATCAGAAAGGGCAGATAATATCGTTTCATCAACCGTATCCGGCTTGAATATGGATGGATTTGTAGTTGATTCGGAATAAGGCATTATAGGGAGGAATCTTATATTTGGCTTTGCACCTCTATTGAATTTTTCTGGAGGGAAATCACTTCTAGTCCACATCTCCTCTGCCATGATCGCTCGGTCTGCACGATAATTCATATGGACAAACAAGTCTCCATCCTTTACGGTTCCGACTGGTTGTCCTTTACCATCGGTGATAATCGTTGGCGGGATTTGCTGGTCATTTTCTACTCCTCTCTCATATGCTTCTTTCACTGCTAATGGGGCTGAAGTAACCTTGAATTCAGCTTCTCCATCTCGCATTGCCTTATATGATAATCCCATGTAATCCCAGTGTTGTTCATACCTGTCCATATAGTATTCTCGACCACCAACCGTCGCTATCTTTGTTGACTCCCTCATACCCAATTCATCAATCATTCGTTCTAATTGTTGGATGTATCCCGACCCGTTTTGTCTCCAAGCGCTTTTTATATCAACGTCTCTCCCGTCTGTGACGGCATGAATGCAAATGTCTTTAACACCCTTTGCTTTTGCCCTTTCTAACATAGGTCTGAAATGAGCTATGTCTGCATGAACTCCCTTATCAGATATCAGTCCCATCAAATGCAGTTTACCATCTCGTTGATTCATCTCATCAATAGCAGTGTTTAGAACATCATTGGTATGGAAGCTTCCATCAGCGATAGCTTCATCAATTATCTTAGCCTCTGATTTCACATCCCTACCTGCGCCAATACATACGTGGCCGACATTCGAATCTCCTGGATCAACCTCGAATCTACCACTATCTAAGGGCCTCATCCTCAAACCGACGTTTGGTCCTGAAGCAGCGATCTCTGTGTGGGGATTATCTGCGAATAAGCTCCTTAATGTGGGTATATCCGCGATTTTAGAAGAATTCCAGACTTCGCCTGGCGCCTCTCCAAAGGGTCCTCTACCAAAGCTTAATCCGTCTACTACAAGCAAGACAAAAGGTCCATTACCTCCTGACTCGTATTTCTTTATCTGTAATTCTTCAGGTCTTGGAGTAGCGTGACGTATTGCATTTACTTCAGCATGTGTGGTTTGTCCTGTATTAGCCATCATTTTAAGTTATCAGTGTTAATAATCGAGAAGTATATGAATATAAATATGGTTTTTTCTATTTTAACATAAGCCACTAATATTGTTTCTGAAGTATCATGAGCGAAGAATCTAATGCATTATTTGCAGCCCAGTTTGCACTAGAAGATATTCGAGAATTATTACGGCAATCTGCGCCAGGACATAGTTTAACCGATAATCAAAAGGAGTTATTAGAGAAACAATTAGCTATCCTGCAGAATTCAATTAAAGTTCTTGAAAGGTTAAAATGAAGATAAATGATATAACTTTAAGAGATCGTGAAGAGGATTATGTTAATATCAATCCTTTACAGACTGCTGGAAAGACTTATCCTGAAACCAGGAAAGCGGTTTTATCATATATTGATGGTTATAGCGTCTGTGATTGGTGTAAGGGAAATCTGCTTGAGATAGATAAGCCAGGTATAAACAAATTTCTCGAAGAAGTTTCTGTATTCCTTGGCATGGATGAGACTATGCTTACAAACGGATGTAGAGAATCAAAATATTCTGTTGTCCATGCATTAACCAAGCCGAGTGATACAGTAGTTCTTGACGGCAATAAACATTATACAACCTATGTTGCTTGCGAACGTGGTGGACTGAATATCTTTGAGGTGGAAAGCTCTGGTACTCCTGAATACCTTGTTGATCCGGAGGGATATGCAAGCATGTTCGAAAAGATCAAATCAGAGACTGGCAAACTCCCCAAGCTCGCTATACTCACTCATGTAGATGGTAACTATGGCAATGTTGTTGACGCAAAGAAGGTTGGTAAAATCTGCCGAGAATATGGGGTTCCATACCTTCTAAATACTGCCTATTCATCAGGGAGAATGATTGTTGATGGAAAAAAGCTGGGGGCGGACTTCATATCTTCAAGTGGGCATAAAAGCTGGGCTTGTGGAGGGGGAAATATCGGTTTACTTGCTGTCTCCGGGGAAATAGGGGAAAAAATAACCCTGAAATCCGATAAATTCAGGAATAAACCCTTAGAAATACTTGGTTGCTCTACCCGTGGTTCTGCAACGATTGCAATGATGGCTAGCTTCCCGAAAATCAGGGAGAGGGTGAAGACATGGGATAAAGAAGTGGAGAATGCGAGGACTCTAGTTGAAAAACTTGAATCTATTGGATTAAAGCATATGGGTGAAAAGCCTACTAGACACGACCTGAATTTCTTCGAATCAAACGTATTATACGAGATATCTCAAACGCATAAGAGAAAGAATTTCTTCCTATATCAAGAATTAAAGAAAAGAGGAGTGATTGGTATTAAAGCCGGTCTTACAAAACAATTCAAACTCTCAACATATGGGAAGACAAAAGAACAAGTCAAATTAATCGGGGATGCATTCGAGGAAATAGTAAACAAATTTAAATAACAATTGTCATTATTATTCCTAAGTTAAACCTAAAATGGAACCATACAAATTACTTGAAAAAATCAGGGACTCTAAACCATTAGTGCATCATATCACAAACTGGGTTACTATATATGACTGTGCGAATATTGTACGATCATTTGGGGCATTACCTGTTATGGCACATGCTCCAGAAGAAGTTGAACAGATGACGGGCATCTCAAGCTCATTAGTATTGAATATCGGTACACTTACAACCGACTTGATTACTACTATGATCACTGCTGGTAAAGCAGCAAACAAGAAGGGCATACCAGTCATATTAGATGCTGTGGGAGTTGGCGCGACCGACATGCGTACTGACAGCACACTCAAAATCCTAAAGGAAATACATGTTGACGTGATAAAGGGCAATTCTAGCGAGATAGGTGTGTTAGCTGGGGCAGAAGCTGAAGTAAGGGGTGTTGAGGCAGCAGGCTTAGAAGGAGATCCTATGGAAATATCCAAGACACTAGCTAAAACCGAGGGTTGTGTTGTAGCAATGACTGGTGAAGTAGATATCATAACTGATGGAGAGCGAGTATTCAAGGTTGCGAATGGACATGAGATGATGGGATCAATCGTTGGTACTGGATGCATGGCTGCATCAGTTATAGGCTCTTTTACAGCAGTGGAAAAAGACTATGCAATCGCGGCAAGCTCAGCACTATCCTGTTATGGTATTGCCGGAGAACTCGCAGCAAAAGGATCAAAAGGCCCGGGTACATTCAAAGAGAGATTCTATGATGAAGTGTATTTGCTAAAGGAAGATAATATTAAATCTATGTCAAATATCCGTAGTGTTTAATCCCTCTAAAAACCACTTTCTGATGATTAACCCTATTTTAACACTGTGGTATCCCTGTTTTTAACTCAAGGCTTTTTATAGGGACACCAAATACATGAATGGGGGAGACAGAGGTGGTTTAAATGACGCAATGGTGGAGCATAGAATTAGGGACTACGACAATAATGTTGGTGGTTGCATTGATACCAGTCCTTTTGACTTTTCTACTCTATCTGTTAGCGCGAAACACCGTACAAAGGAGACATATGATCCAAACACAACCATATGACAGGTATAGCCTGATATTAAGAAGATAACGCTACCACCCACAGAAGTCATGCACTGGTGGTGTGCTTTGAGGCCAGCACACCACCCTCCTTCTTTTTACCAATAAAAACCAGTATCTATTCATGTATCTAAACGGATTTTATTTTATCACAGATCGTAAACTATCATCAAAACCGGATGTGGAAGCTATCAATGATGCGTTTGACGGTGGGTGTAGGGTATTTCAGTATCGTGAAAAAGAATTGAGTACTCGAATAATGATCGAGAATGTTAATAAGATAAAAGAAATCCTTGATGGAGAAGGAATACTTTTGATAAATGATCGCGTCGACGTGGCAGTCGCAGCCGATTGTGATGGAGTTCATCTTGGACAAGATGATATGTCATTGAAAGATGCGAGAAAAATCCTAGGCGAAAAGATTATTGGCATTACTGTCCATGATGTAGATGAAGCATTAGCCGCATATGAGGGTGGGGCTGACTATCTTGGCATTAGTCCAATATTTTCCACAACAACAAAACTTGATGCAGGAGAACCAGCAGGCATACAATTGATTAAAGATGTTAAAAAAGCGGTTGATTTGCCTTGTGCTGCAATAGGCGGAATCAATGAACAGAATGTGGATTCAGTTATCGAAGCTGGTGCAGACATGGTGTGTGCAATAAGCGCAACCGTTGCAAAAAGCGATATTATACAGGCAGTAAAATATTTCACCGGGAAATTCAACGATGAAAGTACATGAGATCGGCGGAGAATTCGAGTTGATCAAACGAGTGACCCGTAAAATAACGGATCCTTCTGTAATACTCGGTGTCGGTGATGATGCAGCAGTATTAGACTATGACTCTAGCCATCACCTACTTTATACCACAGACCTTATGGTGGAAGGAGACCATTTTAGGAATGAATGGTCTATACCCGAGCAGATTGGTAAGAAAGCAATGGAGTCAAATGTCTCTGATATCGCTGCGATGGGAGGATATCCGACATATTCACTAATTTCGATAACTTTGGATAAAGATACAGAGGTCGAGTATGTTGACGGTTTATATTCTGGAATGTATTCTGTAGCTGATAAATATGGATTCAATATTGTTGGAGGGGATACAACTCATGGGTCGCTAATGGTGTTAAATGTTTCTATGCTTGGTCTTGTCGAGAAAAAACAACTTTGTTTAAGATCAGACGCCAAAGTCGGAGATCTGATATGTGTTACTGGAGATGTTGGAAAATCCAAGGCGGGACTGGAAATGTTACTTGCGGGAATTAAAGGAGACTATCCTGATCACACATCCCCGAAATGTAGGTTGAACGAAGCAAGAACGATTTCAAAATATGCAAATGCAATGATTGATGTCAGCGACGGTATCGCAAGCGAAATAAACCATATCTGTAATGCAAGTGATGTTGGCGCAGAAATCTTCAAAGAGAAAATACCCCTTTCAAATGAAACAATAAAATTAGCATCAATATGTAGAAATGACCCATATGATTATGCATTATCTGGGGGGGAAGATTATGAATTATTATTCACAATTTCAAAAGAAGGTCTCACAAACATAAAACTATCAACAACCATAACAACCATCGGACAAATCACTCTAAAAGAAACTGGTGTAACACTCATTGACAGACAAAAAACAATGCCTTTAAAGGGCGGATATAATCATTTTTCTAAGAATTGATAAGACTAAGTGCTCTATTATAATCTGTTTTAAAAGAAGGATCGATAGATGCGGCCAATCTTAAGTGATCAACACCCTTCTCAATCTTGCCTGAATTGATATATGCAATACCTAGATTATATCTAATAGTAGCATCATCAGGATTCAACTCTCTCGCTATCTCAAATTCCGTAATAGCCTTATTCAAATCATCAAGTTCCATATACACTCCACCTAGATTGTTATGAGCCTCATGGAAAAACTTGTTTATAGATATTGCTGAAAGATAGGCCTTCTCAGCCTCATTATACCTGCCTGTAGCATACAAGACATTACCCAGATTATTATATGCATATTCGTTGTTGTGATTGAGGTTTATCGCTTTCCTAAGATATTCCTCAGCCTTTTTATAATCCCCCAACTTGTTATAAGCAGCACCCATATTGTTATATGCCTCATAATGTGTTGGGTTTAGCTCGATTGCCTTCTCGTATGATTCAATGGCCTTGTCATACAATCTGTCTTGTTCATAAGATCTCCCAAGATTATTATATGGATTCAACATTGAAGAAAATTCGATATCAGATGATTCATAAACTGTATTATTCACTATGAAAAATGCCAAGATCAATATTGCTAACTTGCCTTTAAGCCGTGATACATCATCTTTAAATGTCTCAAATAAATGGATTAATGCATCTGATGAAAATATTATTAGTATTGGTATGACCGGTATTCTGAATCGAGCTGTAATAAAGAACAAGATGATTGAAATACCATATGTGCAATAAAGAAGGATTGCGGGCCTGGCTTTAACATTCCAGATATTGACTATTATCCCCAATAATCCTAGTGGACCGATTATCGCTAATGAGGGAATTAAGTAACGTATAATGCCTTGTCTACTCAGATAGTTGTAATTATAGATTTGTGGGACCTCATATGAATTCAGATAAAACATCGTCTTCTTAAATAGGAGCAGTATATATCTTGTGGGGTCTCTAGAGATGTATTCCCAGCTTTTCCCAAACCATATAATATCTGCTTGGAAGGAAGATAATTTGCCATCTGTTTCAGGCTGTACTACATTAGACGGTATGAAAACCGACCTGCTTGACGAAGGATTGAGCTCGTTAATAGGTATGAATAATCCAGTGGCATTCATATTATTGCCTATATAGAAGTTGTATCCTGCATTCGAAGAAATCAAGGTATAGCTTCCATGATAAATGTTATTAACCGTAACCGGGGTGATAATGAGTAAAGCACCTATCAATAATCTTAGACTACTCGCAAGCCAATTACTTCCAGGTGGTCTAATATAATTAAATAACAACAGGACTGGTAGAAGAAGGATCATATTAGGTTTTCCTAGACATGACAGACCCAGTAATAGTCCTGACACGATCCAAAATTCTGACTTATCCTCCAGATATGCCTTGGTTAATGATAATGCCAGGCAGATATTTACAAAACCTAAAATGGATTCAGTCAGATATGTGGCGGAATAAAAAACCAACGGCCCGTAAACCGTGGATAATAATCCTGCGATAAAACCAACTTTTTGATTAAAGATAATCCTACCAGTATATGCAGTCACAACACATGTTAATGCACCAATAATAGCCTGCAACACCATTACATTCGAGAATGAATCACCTACAAGGGTATAAGTGAATACTAGGAAATAGGCGTATAATGGACCGATAACTGAAGGTCCAATACTGAAAATGCCGTTATCTATGATATTTTGGGCTAATGCATCATATGTTTTAGAATCAAACATAAGAGTCGTATAGAATGGATCATCACTTATCTGATTGACATAAGCAACTCGCACGATTAATGCGATGACAAAAACAATAAAATAATTGATATAAGAATCATCCATGATATCTATTTAATACTAGCTTTTATAGGTTATAATTTAATGGTTCACACTATGACAATAGACATAAATATTACCAAAAAACTACCTGAAAAACCCATAGTAATAGAAGCATTCCCAAGCAAAGGCTACGTTTCCACAATAGCTGCAAGCTATATGATAAAGCAATTAGGAATGGAATACGCTGGCTTCATCCATTCAAACGATCTCGAGGCAGTAACAGTAGTCCATGAATCAACACCCATGAGGCCTATACGGATTTATACTAAAGATAATCTCGTATTGATTTTTTCAGAGATAATGATACCCATGGAAATGATCCATGATTTCAGCGAAAAAATGGCTGAATGGATCAATAAAATAGATACTAAAGAAATAATCCTTCTTGCAAACATAATGGGTGTTACATCAGAAGATACTCATGAAATATTTGGTATCGGATGCGGTAAGGAATCAATAAAAAAGCTTAAAGATGCTGATGTTAAGATGCTTGAAGAAGGTGTTTTAACAGGAATGTCAAGCAGTATCATGATAAGATGCATGGAAGCCGGACTCGACTCGATAGCATTGATGGTTGAGACAAGATACATACCTGACGTACTTGCAGCATCAAATATGTTGAACATACTCAATAAAGTCGTCGGAGTCAATATCGACGTTGCAGGCCTTGAAAACACTGGAAAAGAAATCGAAGGACAAGTCAAGAATTTCTTAGAGCAATTTAAAAATGCTCAGGAAGGACAGCAAAAACTCAGTGAACTAAGCAAACTACCTATGTATCGATAGTTTTTAATGGTTTATTGTTTTTTTATTTTCCTAATATCAATCAAATAAACAGGTGGTATAAATGGTTAACCTGTATCGAGAACTTATTTCAAAAAAACATTCGCATGAATTTATCGAACGCGAATCAATGATAAACAAACTACAGGGTAAAGATTATCTTAGTGACGTTCAAATATTGGATGTCATGAAGTATAAGAACGTTCAAGAACATACAAATCAGAAGGTATCAAATTTCACTGCAATAGCATTCGCATCAAGTAGTATCGAGAAGAAGATACAGTTTTTAAAGAAATTGAATGGTGTTGGCATGACTGTTGCATCAACTATATTGATGTTCCATAACCCCTATAAGTTTGGAGAGTTAAACCATACTGTTTGGAATATTCTCCATAGGAATTATGGTCTTTCAGGAAGTGAAAAAAGCTCAAACAGCGATTACAGCATACCGGAATACGTTCAGTATATACAAATACTTCAGTCTTTATCTGAAGAATATGGTATGCGACCCTCCGATATAGTTTTTATTATTAGTACCTTGAAAAAATGAATATAATCTTATTAGGACCTCCGGGATGTGGGAAAGGCACACAGGCTGAAATGTTATCTGAACGATATTCTCTCCCACATATTTCTACTGGGAACATTCTAAGACATGCGATAGAAAACAAGACCAAACTAGGTTTAGAAGCTAAATCCTTCATGGATCAGGGTGAACTGGTACCTGACAAAGTAATCGATGGAATTGTTTCTGAAAGATTGAAGATACGTGATTGTAACAATGGTTTTATCCTTGATGGGTTTCCCCGGACTTTAGAACAGGCTAAAGAACTGGAGACAATACGTTCTATAGATTTTGTCTTTGACTTTGTTATCCCTGACAACCTGATAATCCAACGTCTTTCGAAAAGAAGAGTATGTGCAGATTGCGGGTCAACTTATCATCTAATCACCAAACCTCCCGCAAAAACAGGAGTATGTGATTCATGTAATTCAAAACTCATTCAAAGAGAAGATGATAGTGAATCCACGATCCGCCATAGATTAGAGATATATCATAAGCAGACTGAACCTCTAATCAAGTATTATAGTATTGAGCGTAACTTGATCACACTTGACGGATCCACCCCGATAATGAAATTACTCGATGAAATAAGCGATATATTAAAGACATAGGCCTGAATACTTTACGATGAAGAGTATATTCGTCATATTGATAATCCTATCATCTTCTGCTATTATGGTTTCTGCACAGGATAATCCCTGTGTAAAAACATGGTTTTTTCCAAGACTCGTGCATCTTGGCGACAATACAGCATTTAAACATATACCCCTTGCAGAAAATCCACTTGCTTATGAAATAAATATATCGCTTAAAGCACGTGTTAAACACGCTAACATATCGTTTTATACTCGTGTAATTGAAAAACCCCATAGGTACCCGACCTTCTTCGTTAATGGGAATGCGATGAAAAATCCATGTTTTGAATTGAAGCCTGATCGATGGTATACATGTTCATTCAATATCTCGAACGATTTTTTTATAATGAAGACAAATCAGATCACGTTCACTAGTGAAAAACTTTTTTCGATCAGTCCTTGGATAAATGATTATGCGTTTAAAAACGTACTGTTAACAACAACGTATGCTGACTGCCATCCATTATTGACTGTTTCAAAGTCTTTTTCCAAAAAGAAAGCATATGTAGGCGATATAGTCAATATCTCCATTATAATCACAAATGTCGGGATATTAAACGCATTAAATGTCTCTCTTATAGATGATCCAAGCGTATTCAAGGTCGTTGACGGCCAGACAAAGGGATTTCTGGAACTCATGGCATACAATAATGTCTATCTGTTAGAATACCGGGTAAATACGACTAAGGCTGGTGACATCACTCCAAAATCAGGTACTGTAAAATACAGTGATGTTTTCGGAAACGAGTATGATGCAATAATCCCTGGATTACAGATCAGGGTTGATCCAATACCACCCCGACTATATGTTTTGAAGAATATTTCGACTAATAAAACTTATCCTGGAGAAAAAGTCTATGTTGATATTACTGTTGTTAATAATGGAACTGAAATCGCATACAATGTAACCATAGACGATTTTATTAATAATGAAAAAATCATAATCAATGGTTCGTCTGATCCATACCTCGATATGCTTCTACCTGGTGAGAACATCACATACCAGTATTATATGATCTCAAAAGAAGAGATATTACTCACATCAGCGGCATTAATTCATTATACTGACTATATTGGCAACTCATTCAATATCACATCAACTTACACTGATCTAACTGTGATGAAGGAGATTAAGGAGAAATCATCCAATCCATATATGATCCTACTTGTTCTAGTAGTGGGCATACTTTTATTATTAATCGTTTATTCACGGATTCGATAACTGTTCATGAAAGATAGCATTGAGCCCAGATCTCTTTTATCGTCAGATAATTAACCTTCTGTTCTGGATGGACTCTACCTAAGGGATCCGTCCATTCTCCAACATGATGCTCTTCAACATCGAATCCCAGTTTAAACTCCTTCCAAACCCATTGTTTGATAACTCTACCATCATCCATCTGTGGGGCAACATACCGCCCCCAACAATAGTAGTAATCCCTGTTTTCACCAATATTAGCCCCCCACCAGCATATCAGATAGAATTGGTCATATAATGCTTTTGCAGATGGGGATTCAAAGTCATCTACCAAGACCACGCTAATAGGGTGTTTTAAGTAGTTTTCATGTAGAATACCGCCGTCCACACGTACCTGTACCCCCTTGTATGTTGTTACACAGGGATTAACATATACTTTAGGGGGTGGTTCCTCTTTCTTACTTCCGAATATACATCCGGTGGAAGATATAGTTATTAATATTAGTATTACAATAATTCTCCTATAATCCATATTATCTAATATAAATTGTAACTAGAGATTTAAAATGGTTTCTTATTCATCAAGAGTGGAGAAAATACCGCCTTACATGTTTGCGGAACTTGATAAGGCGATAGCAGAGAAAAAGGCTGAAGGATTAGACGTGATAAGTTTCGGGGTTGGGGATCCAGACCTACCGACTCCAGACAATATCGTTGAAAAACTTAGGAGTGCTGTAAAAGATCCAAGTACCCATAAATACCCAAGCTATGTGGGAATGCTATCATTCAGGGAAGCAGTCTCAAACTGGTATAAAAAAAGATTTAATGTGGATCTAGATCCTAGAGAAGAAGTATTAACACTTATCGGATCAAAAGAGGGTATCGGACATATTCCTCTCGCATTCGTTAATCCAGGGGATGTTGTATTATATACTGATCCAGGATATCCTGTTTATCGGATGGGTACATTATTTGCTGGCGGGAATCCTGTACCACTTCCATTAATTGAAGAAAATGATTTTCTACCAGACTTATCAAAGATCGATGAAAAGACAGTGAAAAAAGCCAAATTAATGTTCCTAAATTATCCAAATAATCCAACAGCAGCAACTGCATCTAAAGAATTTTTCAAGGAAGTGGTTGATTATGGTATCGATAATGATATAATTATATGCCATGACGCACCCTACTCAGAAGTAGCATTTGAAGGATATAATGCTCCAAGCATAATGGAAATTCCAAATGCAATAGAGTGTGCGATCGAATTCCACTCCCTCAGCAAGACCTATAATATGACTGGCTGGAGACTTGGATTTGCGGTAGGAAACTCTGAGATAATAAACGGATTAGGTAAGGTGAAGCAAAACATAGACTCTGGAGCATTTGATGCCGTCCAGATCGCTGGAATCGAGGCATTATCGGGTCCGCAAGACCAGGTTGTAAAGAATATGAAGCTAATGCAAGAACGCAGGGATGTCATGGCAAAAGGATTAGAAGAGTTAGGCTGGGAATTCAAAAATCCGATCGCAACCTTCTATATGTGGGTTAAAGTACCTGGTTCAGAATCTTCAATAGACTTTTCACGTAAAATACTGGATAGCACTGGCGTCGTGATGACGCCTGGTGTAGGATTTGGAGAATATGGTGAAGGATATATTCGAATAGCATTAACACAGTCAAAAGAAAGAATATTAGAAGCAATTAAAAGATTGAAAAAAGCAAAGCTCTAAACCATCAATATAAAAAAAATCTGTTGAATACTATTGAAACCAGTATTTAACCATTTTAGAGAGAGAATTCTAGAAGTGGTATATTAAAAAAAATGTGAGAAGCAGCCCTTGGATAATAATTATCCAAAGAGGCTTGCTAGTCCGCTTGCTGCTTCTTCCTCAGATTTCTCATCTTCTACTGGTTTTTCTTCCTTTGCTTCAGTAGCAGCTGGTGTATCAGCGGGTGCGGCTGCAGCAGGTGCAGCAGCAACAACACTCTTCTCGATGGCTTCATCTATATTGACGCCGTCAAGAGATGCTACGAGGGCTTTGACACGTGCCTCATCAACATCTGCTCCAGCAGATTTCAATATTTTTCCAACTGAATCCGCGTCAATCTTTTTGCCAGCCGAATGAAGTAGCATTGCAGCATAAACGTATTCCATGATTTATCCTCCATAAAAAAATATGTATCCAATAATATGGGCAAATACCTTTAAAAATGCTCTTGTATTATTGTATAAAAGATTTTTTTTTAATAAGGTGATATGTTTTGCGCTGGGGTTGACCTATGGTCACCTCGGTATATTGGGGCGCATCACTTCCCCAGAGCGAATCCGATAAGATTCCTGATCCCATAGGGGCCGTTTCCAGCGCAATGTAGCCGTCATCTTGACGCCTAAGATCATTAGCTCACTTAGGCCTTCGCTAGACGGCATGTATTATAGCTGATTACAGTTTTAAATATCCTTTAGTACTTTTAGTGCACAGTATTCTCCGCACATACTGCATTCATCAGCCTTCCCTAGGTCTGAGTATTTGTCTTTTATGGTTGGATCTAATGCTGTACTGAACATTTTATCCCAGTCTAAGCATGATCTTGCATGGGCCATCTTATCGTCTCTTGACGTGTCTTTGAGCTTTACTATGTCTGCTGCGTGTGCTGCGATCTTTGATGCGATTACACCTTCTTTCACGTCTTCTATGGTTGGTTGTCCGAGGTGTTCGCTGGGTGTGACATAGCAGAGAAAGTCTGCTCCATGCATTCCTGCAATCGCTCCTCCAATAGCACTTGTGATATGGTCGTATCCTACGGCTATGTCTGTGACAAGTGGTCCAAGGACGTAGAATGGTGCGTTATCACAGATTTTTTTCTGCAATCGCATGTTTTCCTCTATCTGATCTAATGGAACATGTCCTGGACCTTCAACTATTACTTTGACATTATTTTCTCGGGCACGTTTTGTCAATTCCCCAAGAGTCTTTAATTCTGTTATCTGGGCTTTGTCTGTTGCATCACTAATGCATCCGGGTCTTAATCCGTCTCCAAGGCTTATTGTAACATCGTATTCCTTTAGGATCTCGAGTATATCCTCATATCCAGTGTATAATGGATTTTCTTGTCCATGTTTTTTCATCCATGATGCGATGAAGCATCCTCCCCTACTTGTCATTGGTATTATCCTTTTTTTAGAATGTCTTACTGCTTCCTGGGTTACGCCCGAATGGATGGTCGCAAAGTCTATACCGTCCCTGCATTGTTCCTCTAACACTCTTAGATAATCCTCTAGTTTAAAATCGATCCTTTTTTCTGCGAATACTTGGTAGATTGGGACTGTTCCAAGCGGGACTTTCACCTTGTCTATAATCTTCTTCCTTATCGCGCTTAGATCCCCTCCGACACTCAAGTCCATTATTGTATCGGCCCCTGCTTCCACGGCTGCTATCGCCTTGTTTATCTCTTCTTTCAAGTCTTTTTTATCAGGGGATATCCCGATATTTGCATTAATCTTTGTTTTTACTCCCGCACCTATTGCAAGCGGTCTAATATCTCTTACAGAACTCTTTACAATCACTAATCTTCCCTGGTTGATATTCTTTTCTAACTTGTCCCTGTCCACACCCTCGGTTTTAACGATTTCTTCGATCATAGTCAACCCTAAATATTAAGATTCAATACAGTATTAAATCGTTCATAATCTTGAAATACTATTCCTCATCAGGAATAGATATGTGATCATTGTAGCATTAGCGAGTATCTTTACTATTGTGAATATATTAGAGTTGATAAAGACGAGATATCCTATGGTAAGAAACATTGTCAATGCAGATATTGTTATTTCACCCCATAATGCCCATCTTTTCAGATTCCATAGGCCCCAGGAGCATAATGCATATATTGCAATATAGAGTGCCCCAAAAAATAATGCTATTAAGAACATTAGGAATATGGAGTTGCTGAAATCCCTGTATTTTCTTAATGTGACTTGCTTGATGATGGTGTCTACGTCATTGCTTTCTTCATCTGATACTCTGAAGGAATCTTGAAAAGACTTGTATTCAATGTAGAATGTGCTGAAGTATATGATTAATGTTATTATCATCAGGATATTCAATCCGATGATAAAATAGATTCCAGTCGGCCTTTTCATTGCCTTATAAACTATACTCCAGACTTTAAGAAAGTTCAACATTAATCTTCTTAAACCATTATATCCTAATGATTTGCACTAGTATTACTTACGCCCGCGTGGGGTAGCATGGATATCCTTATGGGTTGCGGAGAACTGATAAGAACGGTTCGCAAGCACCCGTCGACCCGGATTCAAATTCCGGCGCGGGCAAACATCTTCACTCAATATCAGAAAGTCATGTTTATTAAAATATAATTTTTTAGTCAACCGTAATCTTCCATAGATAAGTCCTCTTGAAATAGTTATAACCATAACCGTATTTTTCCCTGTAGCCGGGATAATACTCTGTCAAATCAATCCAGCGTTCCAACATCACCCGGTCGTCATTGTACAAAAGGTCGAGGTTAGCAGCTTCACGTACGTCATGGTCAATAAGGTAAGTTATATTCCTTTTTTTTACATATTCTGGAAGCCTATCATATCTTATCGCCTCGACCGCTTCAGGATTGACGACACCATCCAGGTTTATCACATCCTCGTGCATGAAATAATTGTAAATTCCACTATTAAATGATCCGATATTACCCTCAATCCCCCTATCCTCTATGATAGTATTGGCGGCTAAAGCAGACATGTACTTGTCATACTCTTGTATGGCGATAATAGTGGGTTGCGAATACACGCCTAATAGAACTATGATGAAGACAGCTACCATCAACAGAGTCTTAGACAACGGCCTAAAGCTGAATAATAGAGTGAATATAAGTGGTAAAAAGAGTATGTAGGCTATGACTCCCAGATAGCCGAAATACCAGGGCCTGAAGCCACGTAGGTAGAGTAAATAATACGAACTCCATAGGATAAACCCTGTTGTTAAAAGCAGGATGAACTGTATTATCTGTCTGAAATGTTTTTTCTTCTTCTCCTTATAATATGCGTTGAG
>CAYREE010000039.1:0-16273 GCA_964423225.1 uncultured archaeon
TTTTTAGTTAATGTTGGAATAACTCCTCCAGTGATATATGATAATACAGCACCATTCTTCAACAATAGGTTCTCCCTGTCAAATATAAGCCTTTCGATAATTGATTCCCCACCAACTGGCGAATCAGAAGTGTCTTGATGGGCTATTGGCATGATTATGCCCTTTTGGTTCTCTAGTCGAGTATCGACAATGAATGCATGATCTCCTTCGTCAATAATTAATCGAATATGATCTGGCAAATCCAATTTTCCCTGATAGTGTATGTGGTGGCCTGTATAGTCATAGCATCCAGCGCCCTTGACTCCGAAACCTACGAAAGGCATACTCTCAATCTCAAAATTAGACAAGTCGAGTCCAAGGGCCTTTGCAACTTCAGGATTTTTTTTACCTTCAGTCAGAAAACCAAGGCCAGCTCTCATTATCATGGAGCCAAGATAGCCCTCTCGATTCTCTCGCGTATCCCCTAAGTCATGCATTTCTATTCCGCTTTTCACGCCTTCAACTGCCAGTCCATAAAGCTTTGCAGAACCCGTGGCATCGCCTACCAATCCATCGTTCACTAGATCCCATACTTCTAAAAATGCTTCTGGCGAATTTGGGATGATCCTCCTATCCCCGCATTTAAGTATGGGCATGGCACCTGATGCAGGAAACAATAGTTGACGCATAGTCTTAATGAAACCAGGGACCGTGACATTATGATCTTCATGTTTGAGTCTCCGAATTAATCCACGCTCCTCCAACTTATCAGAGATCGGTCCATCAGAACCTATGAATTCTCCAACAACTGGGACGACAAATTCATCACTTTCATGCATTTCCTTAAATGGATATGCCACCATTTCCGCAAGCGATTGCAATGGACGTTTTACTGCGAACAAATTCACTTCTTCAAGAGCATACATGGGCTTGCCCTGGCTTGTACACCGCGGAGAACCATCATGATCCAAATACACTCCACAAAAATACCTGTCATGCTGTTCTCTTAACACCTCTCTAGAAAGCGGATTATACTTTTCTACATACGCTAGTCCTTTAGACACGTCTTCTGATACTGCTATCACCGGCCATTCAGTATGTCTATGTGTAAATCCATCTGTTCGTCTTGCCTCTGCTTCACTATGAATCCATTCCCTGGTTTGTGCTCGCCTTGGCCTTGGAGCTGGTGTTTGGCCTGTTAGTCCTAGCATGTCTAGTTCACTGAGCGTCATCATACCAGGTCCAATTGCTTGAGGCATGGATTGCATTCTCTGTATTGACAGTAACATCTCTAGCTCCTTTCTTTCCCGCTCATCTACCCTCGTTCTAGAACCTCTCTGTTGTCCTTCATCAGCCACATTTTTCTTTTTTTTCTTTTGTTTTTTCCTTCCGAATTGTTGTCCGAATTGTTGGCCAGTCTGTTTTGCAGAACTAGGGTTCACAGTGCAATGCAGTGTGCCAGTTCCCTTATCATATCTTTGAACACCAAATGATTTTCCCTTAGAAAGTGAGATTCCAGTGATTTCCGGGTATTTTGCCTCAATAGCCCCCATCAAGGCTTGATCTGATAATTGTTGTTCGATAACTGATGCATGGTCTCTTAGCCGCCTGTCCTGAGAGCTGACTGATATTCCTGGCTGGGGCATATTGATAATATGGGAATCCATATGATAATAACATGTTTGATAGATACAGTATCTTGCTCTCCATTGGAATCGTGATATTCCTAGCCTTCAATATTCCTTCGCTTAAGGAGGGTCATCATTGGGGGCCTGATTATGCACGTTTCATACTACATTCACTAAATATTGTGGCGGGTAGGGATTATTCGTATAATCTACCTGATTTGTATAAGGATTATCCACCCGGCTATCCAGTCATCATAAGTCCGATAATACTATTTTTTGGAGTTGACTATGTCAAACTGAAGTCAGTAAACATACTATTCTGGATTTTATACACTGTCATATGCTATAAAATACTTGTTCGATTACATGGGAAGGGATATGCATCATCCTGTTCATTACTCCTACTAACGTCTCCATGGTTCTTCTTCTTTAAGCAGAATATAATCTCTGACATCCCATATTCAGTCTTCACCTTGTCTTCTGTGTTTCTCTTAGGGTATTATTTCAAGGAAAGGAAAAACTTGTATCTGCATGCCGGCCTCATCTTTTTGTATCTTTCAATGATCACGAAGTTTTCCAGTATCATTATTTTCCCTGTGATACTGGTATTCATCCTATATCAACGTAATGATTATCATGTATTGATTCAGTCCTTGTTTGTCTTCCTCCTAGTTTTTGCCACATTTTATATCTTCGATGCCTCTGTTTTAGGGTATTATAGTTCAGATGTTTTTGACATTGAGTATACCAAGTCTCCCTTGGTTGCAATACCCGAATCAATTATTTATACACAGGCTGAGATAATCCATTTTTTATTTCCGTTGGCAAATCCTCTGATATTAAATACCCTTGGGATACTACTCTTCCTGATTATAACTGCTGTACTGGCCAATAAGACACGTTTTAAGAGACTTTCTTTTTACGACTTCTTTTTTATCGGATACTTATCAATGATAACATTCTACCCTTGGAATGTCGGCCCACTCGTTTTTTTCAACCTTAATCCACGATACATCCTACCAATACTACCCTTTGTAGCTATATACATATGTGAGGGATTGACGTATCTTGCATCATTTGCCAAGAAACTAGAGTGTTGTGTATATAAAGGAAAACCATATAATCTGTGGATAATCCTAGTAGTCCTAGGATTCCTGCTAATGCATAATATCTTGATTATGCTTGCCTTATTAGATTATAACGACGATAACATTTTACGGGAAGATACGCAAGAGATGGTGGATTGGATCAATAATAATATTCCAATATCCGACAACATTGTTTTTTACAAGCCTCCAGACCTAGTATTGCTGACAAACCATGGTAATGTATTTCTTCCACTTGAGATGGTGGCATTCCCAGAAAAACGCAGAATCCAGAAGAATACAATGATGGACTGGTTCATATCGCATCGTAAAACCGACGGTAATTTCTATGAACCCGACTTGACTAAAGACGACATCCAGCTATTGTATGAAAACGATGGATATAAGATATTCAAGATCAAACCAAACGATGTTTGAAAAGTATATATAAACCTACTATTGTATTTTCTAAACCTATGGCTAAAAACAAGTTTTTGCTATTTATAATATTATCACTGACAATCATCGGGTATTCCTTGTATCAACCATATTCTAATATTAATGATAATATCTGCAAGGATTGCAATGTCATAGTAGTCTCAATCGATACGCTACGGGCAGATCATATGGGCTGTTATGGATACGCTCGTAACACAACCCCTTTCTTGGACAGCCTTTCAAAAAAATCAATTTTTTTCAAAAATGCATATACTCCCTGGCCTAAAACCGCTCCTGCATTCGCCTCTTTTTTCACTGGATTAAATCCGTATAACACTGGGGTTGAACGAATAACATTGCCTCAACACGTTGATGATAAACTTGTTTTACTGCCTGAAATCCTCAAGGAGAAGGGATATGAGGTTCGTGGAGTCTCTGGAAATCCCATCATGAATAGACTGACCAATATGGCCCAAGGTTTTAATGATTATACTATCATGAACAAAGATGCCAGCCACATCAATAAAAAGGCTATTAATGATATTAGAGCTATTAAGGACAAAAAGTTTTTTTACTGGATCCATTATATGGATCCTCATTGGCCATATAATCCGCCAGTAACTAATAATGATTTTTACAATGATGAATATTACCTTGAAAATGATAGAATACCCAGATGTAAAAAGGATGGTCTGATCAATAAAATAAAAAAGAGTTATAATAAGGATTTTACTGACGCGTATACCAAAAAACTATATTCTAAGACAGTTGATCTGGATTACCAGTGTTTTCGAGGTGGGGATCATCTGTCTAATAAGACTGTGAAATATGATAGTGAGATATTATTCGCTGATAATCATGTTAGGGCTATTTTCGACGAACTTGAGGATTTAGGCATCATGGAAAAGACTATAATAGTCTTTTTATCTGATCATGGTGAGAGCCTTGGAGACCACGACTATTATTTCGATCATGGACGCTTATCCTATAATGCTTGTTTGAAGGTTCCATTGATGGTACTCAATCCAGGTTTAAAACCTAGAGTAATCGAGTCTGCAGTATCTCTTACAGACATGTTTCCCACACTCCTAGCGTTTTTAGGTATTGAATATGATGGCATCATTGACGGAGAGGATATTAGCTTCTTATTAGATACTCCAGATGTAAAACGAGTACTTTTTTCATCTGCAGGCTACGCGTTAAACTACCAGAAAATATACTATGATGGTAGATGGAAGCTGATAGTAGTACCAGACAAGATCGATATTCTATTCTACAACAATCAGTCTATGCTATTATTTGATACTGAATCCGATCCCAAGGAACATAACAACCTATTTGGAGAAGACGTAGAGGGCATGTATCTACTACAATATCATATGGATGTGCAAGAAAACCATTTTAAGGATGATCCGGAAATCCCAGAAATCAAAGAGTATGAGCTAGGCGAAAAACAAAGAAAGATACTCAAAGAACTAGGATATCTCTCCTGAAATAATGTTTTAAATCAGTGCTTCAGGCTTGTATACAATTATTCCGAAAATCATTATCAATGTCAGTAATATTACGATCGCCATCAGGATTATCTTCTGTTGTTTGTCAACAACATTATCTTTTTCACTCCATTTCTTCTTGTTTGCTATTCCGAAGGCCATGAATAATATGCCTATTAATGTAAAAACATTATTGCCTGTCACAATTCCAATCGGGATCCATGTGACACCCATTATGAAAAAAGTACGAAAATCTGTGGTAGTCTTAGAATGATGCCTCCTTGATCTTAATGCTATTATCGCGAAAAGCACTATTAAAATGAAGATAATCAGGATGATATACGGTTGATAAAAAGTCATTATATACTATTTTAACTGAACTGATATATCAATTATATTTATTCTTACGGTAGTGCGCCAGTACATCTCCAGTTGATGTGTGCTTCTTCTGTCTGTTCACTAATAACACAAGCAGGCTTACATCCTGGTTTGTCTACATCCAGGTCTATCCACCAGGTCTTGGTCCCCGAGTTATAGACATGATCGTCTTTTAAAGATCCTTCCTTCATACACACGCTTTCTTGTGCGATTTTTCTAGCTTGTTCTAGGGTTAATTTCGATGGTTTGATTGTTGTAGTGGGTGCTGGCTGATCGTACATTATCTTATTCTTTGAAACAACCTTCCAATCCTTTAACAGGATCTCATAGGGTTCTCCATCTTTTGACAATCTTACTGTAAAGCAATCTTGACAGCCATCAACAAGGACTTTTATGATTGTCAGACCCTTGCTCCATCCAATATCTTTCACTGCTATCAATGCTGCTTTCTTCTGGTCTTCCTCTTTTATCTCCCATACTCTCGTGCATGCGCCAACATCTTCATCCCACGAATATCCTGCTGATCCAATACACCCTTTCTCATCTCTGTCTCCTCCGACTGGAACATCAATGTCTTCGACGTGTATTTCTCCCTCTGGAGTCTTACACTGTCTGGGATGGCTTTCTATCACTTCATAACCAGCATTAACACAATCATTGAAATTTGATACAACCAGATTATTATCGTCTACAACCTCATCCTCTGGGGCTGTACTATTAAATGCTATCAAGCCTGCGATAGTTAGAAATATTAATAATACTACTAATCCGATCATGATATGCGTATCCACTTAGACTACCTCATTAAGGATTGCGTATATGATATTAAAAGGATGAATGGTTTTATTCGGTTTTGACCTGATGATATAATGGATCATTCAACATCCAGTTCTTTACTACTTATAATCTCAGCTGCTTCCAACCCGATTTTCACTGCCCTATCAATATTTCTGTCATATGGATATGTCTGGCTCATACCTGCTATATACACGTCATTAATCGGCGTTCTGATAGTGGGTTTCAAGTTACTATAACCAACTGTGAATAATGGTTGGGCGTTTTTATCTACATGAAGGCTTGATTTTAGGATCTTCACTTTTTTCAGGTCTGGATATACTTCACTGGATTCTTTTATCATCTGCCATTTTAATTTTTCTAGATTATCTAACCTAGTATCGTCTTGGTTAAGATATGTGAAAATATACACTATATGCCTTCCATAAACTTCAGGCTGGATAAATCTAGTATGTTCTATTATTCCACCTATCAATAAGTCTGGATCTCCATTATTCAACCAGTAAAAATCTCCCAGGCTCTTATCTAGCTCGAGCATAAGGCAGGCTACTGACTGAAATTTTATTGATTTTAACTGAGTACCATAATCCTCTGGAATATCTGCAAGATCCGCTATTAGATGACATGCTCCAGAATACACTACTATATCATATTTTACCTGGTCTCCATCTTCTGTATCAATAGTCTTTTGGTCTGTATTGATCCTGACAACTTTCTTGTTCAGATAAATTTTACCACCCATATTCTTTATCTCTTCTGAAAGCTTGTTTATCAAGACTTGAATACTTCCTTCTAAATAGCCTAAAACCTCTTTCATCATTGATCCTGACCTGCTTTTAGACCTTGGATTAAGCCTTCCCCATAGCCAGCCAGCACTAGCTTTAGCATGCATTTCCCCAAACTTCATGCTTAATAACGGCCACCAAATCTTTTTATATAGCCTCTCACCACCCTTTTTAATCAGCCAGTCCTTAGCACTTATAGAATCAAGCCCCTTCCAGTTACTTCTGAACCTCATTTCTAGGATAATCAATCCAAACCGTAGTTTATCTAATATAGACAATTCTGGGAATCTCAATAATTCGATCGGCGTTCCAAAACCATAGTTACCAGTTTTAAAATGATAACCCATCGCAGTATTATTCCAGATTAACTGTTCGTTCATATTAAGCTCTTCTATCAAGTCTAACAGGTTATTATCGCTTTTGAAGAAATGATGATAATATCTTTCCACAAGGGTTTGCCCAGCCTGGACTGATGATGCTAGCCCGCCTAGAAAATCCTCTTTTTCTAATATGACTACTTCAAAACCTTTTTTCACAAGCGAGTATCCGGCGGTTAGGCCGGTGATGCCTCCACCAATAATAACAACTTTCATATCCTAGTTAATCATTTTTTTTATTTCAATTGATCCATTATTGTTTAATAATGTGTCTCCTAGATTAAGCTTTATCAAGTATAATTCAGTGACTTTTGCAAGCTTTAATACACCATTTACTCTGGTTGGTAGACCCGCATGCATCTGTAATCTACCATTTCTAAAGTAGTGTATATTCCATGGAACTTCATAAAAAACGGTTCCCAAAAAGACTGGAGCATATCTTTCGGAAAAAATCGGTATAACTGTTTCTTCAGCCTCCTGAAATATTCTCATATCATATTCAGAGAAATGGATGAGTATATATGTTGCATTATCATCACCTACCCTATAATAATCCCCGCTTTTTTCCAGAGCATCATCAAGGTTTATAATCTTTGATCCTGGTTGATAATACCTCATCAAGGGCCCGTAATTCCCATAAAGGAATCCTGAGACTAATATAACCGAGTCATCTTCTATCACATCCCCCATCTTTTTAAAATGGTTTCGTCCATACTTGTTTCCACAAAGTATAAGAAGACTATAGAACAAGGAAGATATTACTATGATAACCAAGATAACCCTCATCCTTCTCTTGTCCAAAACACCTATGTTTTCTGCAATTAATAAGGATAAAAAGGGCACTATTGGATACAGATAATATCCATGCTGATTATAAAATAGGAAAAACCCAGTCCACAATACCGTTAAAAACCAGTTTAAAGAACGCTTACCCTTCCCAAAAGAATTTTTGATGATCGCAAGAGCCCCGATAATAAATACAAGTGGAGATAGACCATAAAAAAGCTCTAGGAACACTGAATATAGTCCTATCCTCCTTGTAAGCATCCAGGTTAAGGGTACTGTTGCCTGCATGCTATATTGCTCATAGTTATACAGAATACTATATGTGAAATACGGTGTTACAGTGAATATGGCAGTGATAATCATTATTATCACCCTTTTATCACAGATCCGCAACCTCCCGGTTTTAAAGGATTCCCAGGCGATAATCATTGGTAGTATAAGGGCTCCAGGCTGCTTTGCAAGAAAGCTTAGACCAACGAGAAATCCTGAGACATACGTGTATTCAAACCGTTTTTTAGAATGTAAGTATGCGTAGATAGATGATAAACTTAGAAATAACATCAAACTGTCAGGTTGAACCATCCTGTCAACAATAACTGCAGCTGGAATAACCGAATAGAACAAGCCTGCTAGAAGGCCAGTTTTTACATCATGGATTTTTCTCCCAATCAAGTAGACTAGTATTATTGAGGATAGGCCAAATATGATGTTTGTCAGTCGGGCTGTGGATTCTGTAAAACCTAGTATACGAAAGTTTATCCCGAGAATTATGGGATATAGTGGTTGGATAAGGTAATCTATTTTACCATCATATGTTCTGGGATAGGCTAATGGATTATCCATACTGCTTTTTCCAAGCTGCATATACAAACCTTCATTATAACCGAGCATACCTCCTAATGGCTCGGATACATGATTGAATCTTAATAAGATGGCTATTGCGAGTATTGCAAGTAGCCATATAATATTGTTGGAATCACTGGTTCCCTTTCTCTTACTTCTTGTTTTTTTCATGTTGTTTTTAATAATTCAAAAAGCAAGCTTTTTTAATGAATCCTTCCCATAAGTTGCACACACGATGGCTATAATGGATGTCGGAAGACTATGTAGGATAACATGCGGTAGAAACGCCTTAGATTACTGTGTCATACTTGAAAAGGGAAAAGGAAATGATGTTATGATCCAGGGAGTAAGCACCAAGAAGAAAAAGATGAATGTAAAACATCTGGAGCCAACCCCTATTGAAATAAAGGTAAAGAAGACCCTTTCAAGTGATGATATAATCAAGGCTTTAAACGATGCTGGGTTGAACTAGTTTCTAAATGGATGGTGGATTATGCCTCAGAAGAATCCCACAAAAATAATCGTAAGAAGTGAGGAAGAGACTGATCCGCAATATGGATCTAATCCATGGGAGAGGTCGACGGAAGAGTATATCCGCAAGGGAATAGCAAATATTGACAAGCCAAGCGGACCAACGTCTCATCAAGTAACATCTTGGGTGAGGTCGATATTCAGTTTTAAGAAGGCAGGGCATTCTGGGACTCTTGATCCAAAAGTCACTGGAGTATTGCCTGTTGCACTGGAAGATGCTACAAGAATGCTTCAAGCACTGCTTCTTTCAAGCAAGGAATATATGTGTTTGATGAAGCTTCATTCAGACGTCAAGTCAAATGAGTTGAAACAGGCTTTAAGTTATTTTCAGGGAGAGCTTTATCAGCGTCCACCAATAAAATCATCTGTGAAAAGAGTGCTTCGTACACGGACGGTATATTCGATTAAGTTGATTGAAAGAGAGAAGAATCTTGTATTGATGAGTGTTGAATGCGAGGCAGGTACTTATATACGGAAATTATGCCATGATATTGGCTTAGTGCTTGGTGTTGGCGCACACATGCAAGAATTAAGAAGGACGAAGGCAGGACCATTCACCGAGGAATCCATTATATCCTTGCATGATCTCCGAGACGCATATCATTATTATACCGAGGATGGAGACGATTCTAAGCTACGACAATGCATTTATCCTATGGAAGAGGGTGTAAAGCATCTTAATATGATCTGGGTGAAGGATTCTGCTGTTAGCGCGATCTGTCATGGTGCGAAGCTTAATGCTCCTGGTGTCTCAAAGCTTTCAGAGGGTATTAACTCTGGTGAAGTGATTGCTCTTATGACTTTGAAAGACGAGTTGATAGGCTTAGGAAGATCTAAGCTATCTTCCAAAGAGATTGTGGATAAGAAACGCGGCGAGGTTGCAGGATCTGAGATAGTGTTGATGAAGCCGAATACTTATCCTAAACAATGGCATTCAAAAGATATTTGACCTTAAATAACACCCTTTTTATCCAGTATTTTAAATGTTTCTTCAGCAGCTATTCGTGCACCCTGATGATTCCAATGCATTTCTCCAGAAAGATAATATTTATTTGCTCCATAGGCAGATCCTTTCTCGTTGAATACCTGTAGCAGATCAAGATATATGATTTTTTCCCTATTTGAAAAATATGGGTTTAAGTATTCATTTAACCTGTCCTTCTTGAAATCAGACAGATCCACGTCATAGAATCCGTCAAAGTATTTAATCCTGGTTTTCTCATCTACCTGAGTATTCGAGGGGATATTCATGATAACGAGTTGGAAGTCATTCTGGTCGGATACCCTGATCATTTCATCAAAGAGATTCAATATAATGTTTAATCCACGGATAATATCTACATCAACATACCTTGAGTAATTCTTTAATTGAGTGAATTCATTATCATGATAACTAGTGTAAAAAGATGTTTTTTGCCGACCTTTAAACTCCCTGCTCAGAGTCTTAAAACGTGTCTTGAAGAAGACATATGTGTGAAAATGTTCAAAAATAGTCGTTTCCCAAGTATCTCCTGATGAAGGAATCTCGGGTACAGGACAGCAATTAGTAATGGTTAGTCTTCCATTGGATATGGAATACATTGGTTTCATCCCCATGTATGGCTTGTCACTGACCATCTGCCATTGGACTCCTGATATATCATTCTGGTAGAATCCGACTATCACTATGTCTGGTTTATACTCTAGGCCAATGCGTTTTAACAATATTAATTCCTGGTCTGTACTATAACCAGAAACCCCCAGATTCAATACTTCATATTTGTCGCCTAGTAATCTTGCGAGATGTTTTGTATATGTTTCACTATCATCCAGGTTTTGACCTACGATAAACGAATCTCCAAGTACTAAAACTCGTCTTACACCCTGTTTTTTCATTACATTATATTCTCTCGTGTCTCTGAAACCCTGGGCATTGGTTGAAAATCTAATTATCTTTTCATCAAATATTCTTTCGTAAGATGAATTGGGCTTGTTAAACCAGCCTAGGCTTTCATCATATCTTACTTCTGGAGTCCAGGAATATTTTACGGTTTCTTGTGGAATGAAATATGCTAGTAGTATTTCAATCAATATTAATCCTATAATGATTGATGAAATCAGCAGAGTTATGTTTATTATTAAATCTTGTTTTCCATTGCGCATCTTCAGATTATAAAAATGGTTTATTCCCTAATATTTTAACATTATATCCTAATCATTATCTGAGATGACTCTCGATAAAACCTTATTGGATATACTTGCATGTCCTAAATGCAAGGGTGATCTGATTTATAAGGATGCTGAAGAAGAGGAAAGTCTTACCTGTAATGCTTGTAGGCTCAGATATGCTGTAGAAGACGGGATTCCAATAATGCTCATAGATAAGGCAAAAAAAATCGGGTGAAATATTATCGTCATTTCACCGGTTAATAGACATATCCTAGGTTCTTTAGAACATCCCTCTGTATTGTTGTAATCTGTTTATCAACAACTGTTTTATTACTGTCTATGTCCTGTGACATCCATTCCCGGACCTTTTTTTCGAGCCTATCGGTTATCTCTGGATGATCCTCTGTTATATCATGTAATTCTTCTGGATCGTCTTTTATGTTATATAACTCGATTAAATCACCTCCAGGTTTTGGGATAAGTATTAATTTCCAGGGATATTCTAAAACCATCCTATGCATACCCTTAATACCCTCATAGTATTTTCTGATTTTTTCAAATTCTTTAACACATGATTCGGCATATATGGGTCTGGGAGGCTTATCACTACCACGCAATTCGATAATGTTTATTCCATCAACTTCAGAGTCATAATAATCAATTTTTAGAATATCCAATACGGTTGGGAAAAGATCCACTAGACTTACTGGCGTATCTACCTGATGGTTTGCAAACTCATTTCCAGGTAGTTTAATGACTAGTGGTACTCGAATTTCCCCCTCATAAATGTATCTCCCATGATCGAAAAAGGATCCATGTTCCCCAAATGCTTCTCCATGATCTGATGTTACTATGATTATAGTATTGTCATATAATCCTAATTCTTTAAGCTTATTGAAAAGCCTGTCCAATTCATCAAACGTGTATGTTATCTCAGCATCATATAGATCCAATGCATCATCGACATATAACTTGGCTCTTGGATCCACCCTCAACTTATCATATACTTCAAATTTGTTAATCTTGAAACCATGAGATATGTTCTTATTGTACATGTACCAGTACTTCTTTTTTAATGGATAATATGGCCAGTGCGGTTCTATGAAATGCGTCCATATGAAGAATCGCTTCTTTTGATTATAGGACAGCCATTTAATCGTCATATCCATTGCATTATCCGCCCAATACGTTTTCTTGTTAATCAGATGGTAAACCATTAGATCCTCCATCCCTGTATGAAAAGAGTCTTGAAAAATGAATCCTTGTTGCTGCCCGGATTTTTCAGTTATTATCGCATTTCTTATAAATGAGGCTGTTTTATACCCGTTATCCCTAAGGATCTCAGCTATAGTGGACTGTTCTTGTCCAAGATCATCATTTAATGTTCTGACCTTTGTCTTATACGGATATTTACCCGTCATTACTGATGCCATGGATTGCAGGGTCTTTGGAACCGGAGCATAAGCATTTCTAAAGATTATCGAATCCTTGCCGAGATAGTCTAGACTAACACTTGTCGGACGATAATGGCCATATAAACTGGTCCTATCATCTCTTAATGTGTCGATAAAGACCATTATAACGTTTGGTTTGTCATCTGTCTTGGATATACCGATTCTCTGATATATGTCTTGTATGCTAGTTGAAAACTGGAAAAGGATTATCACTGTGATGACGAGGATTATTCTAAATCCTCTTGCTGGTTTTGTGGCTAGTATTTGAAATAAGCTGGACAAGATTGTAAGGCATATTATTAATGATAATAAAACTTGTTTTAGCATTGATGAGAAATAATTGTGATCACGGTATTTTTCAATATCCGCATATTTTAATGGTTCTGAAATGTATTGTTTGACTGGAAGATATATGATCAATAGGATTATGAATACTTTTATGAAAATTTTTTTATTTGATTTAAACAAACCTGGTTTTAGAAATTGAATTATTAGCCCGATTACAGTGAATGTTATGGCTGATATGATGACTGGGATAAAAAACATGTGATAGATTAGCATATCGCCGTATGTCAGGCTTTTAAGCATGCGGCTAAATGAGAAATCAATGAGGCTGAATGATAATCCGATCATGAAACCAAGGATCAGTAGTCTATATACACGTTCTCTTAATTGCATCAGAATCATATGCTCCTTAAATTAATATATTGTTAAATAAGCCAAAGGAAACCATTATATCATAACTAATTTATATATTCAATAACACCAAAATTAAATCTTATTAAATTTCTCTTGCTGAGGTGGCGGAGCCTGGTAACGCGCAGGACTGCTAATCCTGTTTCCTCACGGAATCTTGGGTTCAAATCCCAACCTCAGCGAATTCTTTTCTTCTTCTTATGCGACGTAACCAAGGCTTTTTAGAATATTTAGCTGGTCTGGTGAAAGACTTACATTATTTTCAGACTCTGAGCCTTTAGCAATCCACGTTTTTAATTCGACCTCCAAGCTATCTCTAATCATCGTTTTTTGTAGGCTCAAATCATTTTTTTCGTCTGGATCATGAAATCTCTCCCTGATAGCTTACCTATATAATTTAAAGATGGGGACTACTAAATCTGGCTTAACAAGGTTATTCACTTTTATAATCTTTTAAACACTATATCATATTCATTTTTTTTAGGGGCTAGTAGATCAGACTGGTAGATCGCTCGGTTGGCAATCGGGAGGCCTCGGGTTCAAATCCCGACTAGTCCATAATTTTTTTTTATCTAGAATGTTATTACATAAATTAATCGGTATCCTTGGCTTAATTCTTATTACTACTGGTGTTATAACCAAGAAGCGTAAAAAACAGGATATCCTTTATATCATGGGTGGATTATGCTTGATTATCTATAGTATATTCATCAGGGATCTGATCTTTATCATCCTACAGGTTATCTTTACTCTGGCGACAATAGCTGATTTAATTAAAAACAAATAGACTATTCTTCTTTTTCAAGGATTTCAGCTAGATCGATTAGTTGGTTGATTATCTGTATCACTTCTTCCTTCGTGTATCTTTTCAGTGAATCCCTGAAAATTATCTTTTCCTGGTTGACATCCAACCTCGCATTAAATCCAATGATCAGATCCTGTAGATCGTTATCTAACAGGTTTTTTATCTTGGTCTCATCCCCTTTTCCAAATAATGTATACTCACTGTTTTGTCTTGTCTTGGAGTCTAAGCTTATCCGTTCTAGTCCATAGAATTTAAAGAAGAGATTTTCAATAAAACTGAATGAACTTGGATTTCTTGGATATACAACAAATGAAAAATCGATTGATGAATCATGGATTATCTGTATTCGAGTCTTATCATTCCTACCAGCATTCAATGATTGGATATAGAATCTCTTTCCCCTATATTCACCAACCATATATGGGATGGCGTTAGACCGGATAATCCGATCCTCTTTCTGGTATGGACCTAATAGAAGGTCCTTTCTTATCTCGTCAATAATATCATATGTTTCTTTAACCTTTTTCCTCATACTAAGAGTGGAACTTATCTTAAAACGAGTTTTCATTAAAATCCGCCGCCAATTGATAAACGATTTATAATATACTTTATCATATTGATAACTCACAAAAATTTGGGGCCGTGGGTTAGATTGGCCATACTTCCAGCTCGGGGCTTCGTTAAGCAAGGGGAACCCATTGTATTTCCCAGGCTGTGAGACGGAGAGCTGGCGACCTGAGTTCGAATCTCGGCGGCCCCAAACCGGTGCTCGGTTTACGCGCGAGCGAGTAAAAGTGGGATCTAAAGATCCCACATTACGCACTGTTTAAGGTAGGTAAACTACTAACTATATTTCTTTTTCTTTATTTCAAAAGATTATATTCTTCCATGTTTTTTCATGGCTTGTAGTAGGGTTTCTTTTGTCTTGGGATCTCCTATGAAGTTCCAGAGGCTAGTAGTTTCGCTTTTCGACCAACTCTCAAGAGACTCAGGTTTTTCGATGTTTATGGCAGCGATCTGTCCAAAATGTATGATGGCCATAGGCCTGGCCTTACCCCGTGTTAATCCTTCTCTGTATGCTTTGTTTGGATGAGGGAAATGATCAACCATATACTTGTTAACTCCCATCAGTAATCCAAGGAGGTTCTTCTCTCCTGGTGCAAAGACTGCTATAGCGTCAATGTCTCCAGTATTCTCCTTGGCTTCAGTGAATCCGGCAGTCAAAACGACTCCCTTGAACTCTGGGATCTCCTCTCTAGCAGCATCCACTGCTTCAGTCACCTTACTAATCCATTCTTTCCTGTCTTTAGCATAGGCTTTACGCTCAGCAATCATTTGCTTACGCTCATCATCAGGCAGATTCCTTAGAACACCCCTCCAGACTTTCGCCCGCTTAGATTCTCCACCTACTTCACGGACAGGACTGTAATCCATTAATGTCTGAAGAAGTTCTTGTTCCAGTCTCTTCTCCTTTGGCTTTGCTTGTTCTTGAGGCATCCCTGTAATAAATAATCAGTATAGGCTTATTATGTATGCCATATCAGCTTGTTGGTTTAACATACAATGAATACTTGATAACAATCAAGGATTTGACTATAATATAAATCCTGGTTCTAATCTTCTATTAATGGCTTCAGATTCAGAGGATGATGCTGATCTAAAAAAATTACGTAAAAGATTTTTTCCAAACCTGCCTGGTAAGAGACCTGAGCAGTCTGAAGATCAGTCTGCAACCACGCCCATATCTGATGGGCCGCAAGAACAACCTATTCCTTCATCTACTAATACGGGTTTGAAACCAACACGTATAATCGGTGATTCTGATCCTGTACAACCTTCAGAAACGCAACCGGTCGTATCCTCACAACCACCTCAGCAGCCTCCTGTAGAACCTGTTCAGCCTTCTGCACAGTCTCAGCAGCCTCCAGTGCAGTCTGAACCACCTGTTCGGCCTACTATTCAGTCTCAGCAGCCTCCTGTACAGTCTCAACAACCTCATGTGGAACCTGTTCAACCTACTGTACAGTCTCAACAACCTCCTGTAGAGCCTCC
>CAYREE010000040.1:0-16259 GCA_964423225.1 uncultured archaeon
TTGACAATCATTAAACAAGAAGGATCCAAGAGAGTATTAACCAAAGTCAACGATTATGTGACCTGGGGCGAAATTGATGAAACAATGATCGCAACCATCATAAAGAAGCGTGGCAAGATCACTGGCGGAAAATCTGTTGACGACGAATATGTCAAAAAACACAGTAAATACGCTGATATAACATCCTTATCCAAGGCCATATCCCGTGGTGAATGCAGGTTAAAGGATGTTGAAGGTTTAAAACCCATATTCAGACTTAATCCACCCTTAAAGGGATTTGAACGTTCTGGCATAAAGAAGAATGTTAGACAGGGTGGAGCATTAGGATATCGTGGAACTGATATCAATAAACTCATAAAGAGGATGCTGTGATGGCGCATAAAAACAGGAAAACACACAAGCTGAGAGGCAGTGCGACACACGGTTACGGTAACAGACAGAAACACCGTGGTGCAGGAAGCCGTGGCGGTGTTGTAATGGCAGGTGCAAAAAAACACAAATGGAATCTAATTTCTAAAACCATGCCAGGCTATCTAGGCGGTAGTGGATTCATCTGCCATAAACATAGGAGAAACTCATGGTATGTAAATATCGGATACTTCCAAGATCATATAGAACGACTCGTTGAAGAAGGTGTTGCAGTAAAGAAAAAGAATTCATATGATCTAGACTTAACTAAGAATGGCCACACAAAACTTCTAGGATCAGGTAATCTCACAATAAAACTAAACATAAAAGTCGATTCTTGTACAAATAAGGCAAAAGAAAAGATAGAGGCAGCTGGAGGAAGTGTGGAAACACAGGCTCCAGCAGAAAAGACACAAGTAATAGAAGAAGGAATCGATGAATAGATTTAAAAAATGAAGCTAGAGTTCATAAGGCCTTTCATCAAATATCTGCCTGAAGTAAAAATTCCGGGTAGGAAGGTACCATTCAAGGAAAAACTGACTTGGACTGGGATAGCTTTATTATTATTCTTTGTTATGGGTGTTATCTACCCGTATGGCGTATCTGCTGAAATGCTTTCAGAAAAGATTCGTGGTTTTGAACAGATGACCATGATTTTCGCATCAACTATTGGTACGTTAACATCTGTTGGAATAGGTCCTATCGTAACATCTTCGATCATCTTACAATTACTCCAGGGAGCTGATATGATTGAAGTAGACTTGAAGACAAAGGAGGGTAAGGCACTATTCCAAGGCACTCAGAAATACCTTACAATACTACTAGCCTTTTTTGAATCAGGTGCCTTAGTTATTGCTACGGGGATGGTCACTGGAAATGCTCTAATAGCATTCACCATCCTACAGATTGCAATGGGATCAATCATCCTAATGTATCTTGACGAAGTAGTGTCTAAATGGGGTATCGGGTCCGGAATCAGCTTGTTCATTGCAGGAGGAGTATCACAAACCATTATAACTGGTTCATTGAATCCTTTGAGGGCCGCTGGCGGACAGTATTCAGGATATATTCCAAACTTTATTTCACTTATGATGGCGGGCACGCCAAATTACATATTATTGATGCCGATACTTGCAACAGTAATAGTGTTTTTAATGGTTACTTTCGGGGAGTCTATGAAGCTTGAAATACCCTTGTCATATGGTGGTGTTAGAGGTATTGGCGGACGGTTCCCAATTAAATTCTTTTATGTATCCAATATACCCGTCATACTTGCCGCCGCATTATTGATGAATGTTCAAATGTGGGCTGGAGTCGTGGGCGCGGATAGTTCTCAAGGAGTAGCATATGATGAGATGACTTATTTACAGCAGGTGGTGTCAACCATAGCAGAATATGTCACATTAGGTAACTTGTATGGTGTATTACAGCCGAGCAACTGGCATATGCTAACCGATATAAGCATACTCATACATATGCTAATATATCTCATAGTATTCTGTGGGCTCTGTGTTTTATTCGGATCCTTCTGGGTTCAGACTACTGGCATGGATTCCGAGTCAGTAGCCAAGCAGATACAAGAGGGTGGTATGCAGATACCTGGTTTCAGAAGGGATAGAAGGGTTGTGAAACGGGTATTGGATAAATACATACCGCAGATAACAATATTATCCAGTATTGCAGTCGGATTAGTGGCTGCGGTTGCTGACATGATGGGTGCTCTTGGAAGCGGTACTGGAATACTCTTGACCGTAGGTATCCTCTACAGGTTCTATGAAGAGATCCAGAAGGAGCAGATGGCAGATATGCCCCAAGCATTCAGACAGTTTATGGGGATAGAATAATTCTTCTAGTCTAGAGTATGGATATGACTGCATTGTATCCAAAATATAATCCGAATCCAATAATGACTACTCCTGAGATTAATGATATATATTTCATGGTTTTTTCATTGATGAATCTCTTTCCCCAATGTAGCAATAATGAAAGAGTAAAATACCATATTAAAACACCGAGTATTATCGTGAATGTATTCAAAAGTGCAGTCGTTTTTGAAACGTTTTGAATTGAGGAACCGATTATCGCTCCAAAAACACCAAGCCATCCTACAATAGTCATTGGATTAGAAATTGTGATTAAGTAACCTGTAAAAAAGGAGTTTCCCCCTGTTTTTGAAAATGGTTTTTTCAAATCAATTATTTCAGAATATTCTTTTACATTCAAGTATCCAAGATATAATAAAACAAGGGCTCCAAAAAACCAAATACTTGTTTTTACAATGATAATATTGATAAAATTGGATAAACCAAAGTATATGATTAAGAGATAGGTAGTATCTGCGGCAACTACGCCCAGGCTTAATAGAAATGCTGGTATAAATCCATGTTTTAACCCACGTTTAACTATTTCAACAGTTACTGGACCAACAAGTGCAGCAAATGAAATCCCCAGAATTATATTCTGGATTATCTGAAGCATATACTAATATTGATGCGTCTACATATATCGTCATTCACCAGGGAAATACTATATCTTGAGTGATGCTCTTTCTTTACTTTTATTAAACTTTATCAGTGACTCTAAAACCTCTTGCGCATGTCCTTTCGCCTTTACATTATCCCATCTCTTCTTGATTGTCCCCTCATCATCTATAAGGATAGTGGTTCTGACTGTTCCCATGAACTCTTTTCCCATGAACTTCTTTTTTCTCCACGTATCATACTCTTTATGTACCAGGCTTTCTTCATCAGACAATAATGTGATAGTCAATCCCTCTTGATCCACGAAATTCTGGTGTGATTCACAACTATCCCTGCTGACACCTAGGATCACAGCATTCTCCCTGAGAAATTCATGCTTTTTATCACTGAACTCGACTGCTTCGAGAGTACAGCCGGGAGTATTGTCTTTAGGATAAAAGTATAAGATAACCCATTTGCCATTATAGTCACTCAAGCATTTTTCTTTTTTTTTAGAATCTGGGAGGCAAAAATCCTTTGCCTTATCATTCTCTTTCATTTTAACAAATATTATTATCTAATCAATGTATTCATTCATATATCGTAGCCATCCATCATGTTCTAATGAGAGTACAAGTCCTTCCGATAATATGCTGACATCATCAAGCTCTCTTAAATTCTTTCCAAAACCCCGGCGTGAAACAATGAGATTATCAAATAAAGCGTCTACAGTACAATATTTCCGTTTACGATCTACAACCCATCTACCATCTTTAATATATGATTTTCCACGATACTTATCCTTAAACCGTTCAATATGATGGATATTCATATCGATAGGCGGTCCAAGATGATGGGTTATCGAAGGAAGTTCATACACGCTAAACTCTAAGAGAATCATTGAAACATTCGCTTCATCACTGTAAAAACCGGTTTTAAAGACCTTAAAACCAAATACTTCAGACTCTTTAATAATTGCTCTTAAAGTCCTCCTAATCTGGGCATAAAGGATATTAGTATTTAATTTCTCATGCTTGAATAGGATCACTTTCATATGAGTCCCCCTAAGCTTGATTTTTTCCGTTAATTCATCCAAGCTTCTCATCGGCTTATCAACCGGGTAAAAGAATTCCATTGATGGATGAGTTAGAAAATCATCTGCAAACACCTTGAACTTACCAAGGCATTCTGCAGATAAAGCAGCAGCAACATTCCTGCTTTTATCCACTGGATCAACGACTATCAAAGAAGCATTAGTGAAGAAATGATGAAGTGAATGAACATCCTCCCATTTTTTCACAGAATCTATCACAACCACACCAGACCAACCACATACAGCCTCAAGCATCTTAAGAAAACCGCCGAAATAAATGATTAAAACTTCAACAAGATAACCAGAAAATCCCTCAACTTTAGACTCAGCTCCATAAACGCCAATACCCTTCATAAACTGTTTCATAAGCCTTATCTCATCTGAAAGATTAGGCCGCCGATCAATCACGCTATTAACGTATTCGAGGTGCATTGGGGTGCGGTCGACAGAAGATTTCATCAAACCTCCTTTGAAGCAGGGGACTATTTCAACATCATATCCCTTATATACTCCCTTTACATACGGATGTTCTGCAAAATCGACTTCGGATTCCGCCCCAACATCACTGAAGAATTTCTTACCATACTCCAAGCCTTCAGCCTCTAATTTCTCATTTGTTATCTCTGATGAAAAACGGATAAAAATATCTATGTCTTTATCTCCTCTAAGATCCGTGTTTTTAGCCATGGAACCAACGAGCATGGGATCCATTCCATATGACTCTAACCTCTTTATTATCTCATCTACAATTTTAGTATCGGTTTTTTTCTCATCATTTGACGGAGTGATCTTTGAAAGCACGTCTCCAAGCAGTTTTTCAATTTTTTCAGTCGTCATGTCAACCTAACCCGATTCCATGGATGTCTACCCTACAATCTGGACATTTGGAATCATCTATATGATTGTTACTTATTGTGAAACCATGCCTTTCAATTAATAACCTTCCACAATTATAACAAAAAGTATTTTCTGAGTTGTCATGTTGTAGGATATTTCCTGCATAAACATACTTTAATCCAGCATCCCTGCCTATCTCCAACGCCTTCTTCACTGTATCGTACTCTGTTGGAGGAATATGGCCTAACTGATAGTCTGGGTGGAATCTGCTGACATGCCAGGGTATGTGAGTTCCAAGCTCAGTTGATATGAATTCAGCGATCTGTGATAGTTCGTCGACACTATCATTTAACGTGGGTATTATCAATGTTGTTACTTCAACCCATATATTTGAGGAGACAATTTTCTTTAGCGCATCTAATACGGGTTCTAGGCTCGCACCGCATACCTCCCTGTAGAATCTATCGCTAAATGATTTCAAGTCTATATTATCTGCGTGTAGAAAGGGGGATATAAGGTCGATGGATTCACCTGTCATATAACCATTTGAGACAAAACAATTTTTCAATCCATGATCGACTGCATGCTTGGAGATGTCCAGGGCGTATTCCATGAATATTGTTGGTTCTGTATAAGTATATGAAATACTAGAACATCCCTGGTCTAAAGCATCTGAAACGACTTGTTCTGGAAAAACCTCATTACCAGGGATGTTTCCAAATCCTTTTGGACCCTGGCTGATATCATGGTTTTGACAATGACTGCATTTTAAATTACAGCCAACAGTGGAGATGGAGTAACTGAGGCTCCCAGGCATAAAATGGAATAAAGGCTTCTTTTCAATAGGATCCACATGCAATGCACAAGGTTTAGGATAAGTGAGAGCATATAGGATACCCCCTCTATTCTCTCTGACACCGCAGATACCGCGTTTACCCTCTGAAATCATGCATCTATGAGCGCACAAATTACACTTACACGCATTATCTCCTGATTTATCATAGAGCAAAGCTTCTTTCATATTAATACATTTCATACAAACAGTATTAATGTTTTTAAACGAGTAATTGTTAATCTACAAACACGATGCAATACATTAGGATTCCAGAAGAAAGAATCAGCGTTCTTATTGGAGTTAAGGGTGTCACTAAGAGACAATTGGAAAAGATGAGCGATACAAAACTCACTATTGAAGATAATGAAGTCACCCTTGAAGGAGATTCTATAAACGAATGGAAGATGAAGGATGTTGTACAAGCTATTGGTCGCGGATTCAATCCAGAAAAAGCAATGCAATTACTAAGTGATGAATATACTTTTCATCTGATTGAATTGGATGACGCGGCAAATTCACAAAAGTCTTTGAATCGTATACGCGGCAGGATAATCGGGGAGAATGGGAGAACCCGCAAATATATTGAACGAGCCACTAATACCCTGCTTTCCATATACGGCAAGACAGTCTCAATAATCGGCGGATTTGATGATGTTGAACTTGCAAGGCAGGCGATACAGATGCTTCTTGCAGGATCAAGACATACGACTGTATACAAATTTCTAGAAAAACAATCACGTCAGAAAAAAGCAGTCCTGTAGACATACCCATACCTTTTTAATCATTACTTCCAATACATTAGGTTTAAAATTTTGATACGTGATGGCAGAGAATAATAAAGGACAAAGGACTAAAAAGACAAAAGAAGCTGAAAGAGATGCCGAAGACTTATTCAAGGAATTTCGACAAGTTTCAATTACAGAGTTCTTCAGGAAGAATAAGGCACACCTAGGATATTCTGGAAAAGTGCGCAGCCTTACAACAGTAGTCCATGAACTTATAACAAACTCTCTTGACGCATGTGAAGAATCAAGCATTCTACCAGATATCACATTCAAACTTAAACAGCTAGGAAAAGAACACTACCGTTTTACAAGCCAGGATAATGGGCCTGGTATACCTGAAAATCATATTAATGACGTCTTTGGAACTATGCTTGCAGGAACGAAATTCCACAGGAGCGTACAGCTTAGGGGACAGCAGGGTATAGGAGTCACTGGTGTAACCTTATTCTCCCAGATGACTACTGGAAAACCAATGAAGATAACCACAAGCACCGGAAATGGCAAGATTCATGAAGTCCAGCTTTTAGTCGATGTGGTAAAGAATAAAGCCGATGTTATCGAAACCAATATAATCTCTGGGAAATGGCGGGGCACAGAAATTGAGGGAGAGCTTAAAGGAGTCCTATTCAATCTTGGAGAATACGGACCATATGAATATGTCCGGCGTACAGCGATATCAAACCCACATGCATCAATCACATTCACAGATCCTGAAGGCAGAAAAACAGTTTTCGAAAGATCAAGTAAAACCGTTCCCCAACCACCACAAGTAACAAAACCTCATCCTAAGGGAATGGATACTGACGAACTACTACAGATGTCTAAAAAGACGATTTCAAGACATGTCTCAAGCTTCCTAGAAACCGACTTTGTAAGGATAAGCAAGGCTAAGGTAAAGGAGATACAGGATAAAGTACATCTTGACTTGAAGAAGAATCCAAGAAAGATGACGTGGAATGAGGCCGAAGAGATAATTAAAGCATTTGAAGAAACAGATTTTATGGCTCCACCTGTAGGTGGTTTACGGCCGATTGGAGAGGCAACTATTAAAAAAGCGGTTACTAGCATACTAAAACCAGAGTTTGAGTCGATTATAACCAGAAATCCAACGACATATTCCGGTGGCGTGCCATTCCAGGTTGAAGTTGCCGTAGCTTATGGCGGTAATGCTGGAAGAAGCTCTGGAGAAGGGCGTAGGTCTGAAGTCATGCGTTTCGCAAATAGCACGCCCTTATTATTTGATACTGGTGGGTGTGGTATATCTGAGGCAGTCAATAGTGTTGAATGGAAGCGTTATGATGTGAGAGATTTCGACAATGCACCTATCAGCATATTCATTAATCTAGTATCAGTTTACGTCCCATATACTTCCGCGGGAAAACAGAGTGTATCATCCGACCAAGATGTGATAAAAGAAATCAGGATGGCTTTAATGGAGGTTGGAAGAAAGTTCCAGCGTTATCATTCTAGAAAGCGGCGTGAGATCGAGAAAGAAGCCAGGCTGAATTCATTGATGAAATACAGTACTGAATTAGCACCAGCAATTGCAAGGATTACAGGCAAAGATTCTGATAATTTATTGAAGAGTCTGCAGAACCTTATCAAATACAAGCTAAAACTCGAGGATATTGAGGATGCGGCTGAAGAAGAAGATGTTGAGGAAGTAGCCACTTCTTTTGAGGGGGATGTTAAAGAATGACTGGTAAAAAACACAAGCAAAAGGATGTCATCGCACGGATTGACAAGCTTGCATTAAATATTTCGAAAATGATCTCCAAGAAGGAGGCATTGAAAGTCCAAGTCCCTCAGAGGAGTTTTGGAAACGTTATATTCGATAAGAAGGAGAATCTACTTAGGCTTGGAGACAAGACATCCACCCGTAATTTCATGAATATTGCACACTCACGAAAGTTTATGCAAACATTTTTAATTGCGTCAAAATGCAAGGAATTTGTAGGTCGTGGAAAGACTGCGAGTATCAGAGAATTATATTATCAATTAAAGCATACTATTGACAATACGAAGGAAAATACTTTTGAAGACCAAAGCGAGTCAGATCCCCTAATCGTAGACCTTGAGACAATGCTCGAGGTATTACGGGAAGAATTACACTTAAAAGCAGATGATAAAGGCAAGATTATAGGGAACATAATCATAGAAGATAGTGGTGACGTAATCGATTGCAGCAAGCTTGGAAGGTCTGGATTAGCAATACCAAGTATTGTAGAACACTATAAGTTCAAGGAAGTTAAGGCAGAATATGCCCTTGTCATAGAGACTGGTGCTATGTTCGATCGTCTTGTCGAGGAGAAATATCCGCAAAAAAATAATTGTTTGATGATCGCTACAAGCGGGCAAGCAGCCCGTGGAATCCGTCGTCTAGTAAACCGTTTGAACTCAGAATTAAAACTACCAATCATCATGTTCACTGATGGAGATCCATGGGGTTACTATATCTACTCTGTCTTAAAGGCAGGTTCAATGGCTTTAGCCCACGAGTCAAAGCGTCTTGGAACACCTGAAACACGTTTTGTAGGTATGACTATGACAGATATAGACGATTACGGTCTTGAAAACGTTACCGAAAAGCTTAAAGACGTTGATAAGAAAAGAATTAACGAGCTACTCCAGTATCCATGGTTCCAGGCCAAGGAATGGCGCCATGAACTAAGACTCATGGCTGAGAAAGGAGTGAGGATCGAACAACAGGCCCTTGCATCAAAGAGTCTAGAATTCGTTGCGGAAAAATATTTGCCTGAGAAAATCGAGGCAACTAACCTCTTGCCTTGAATCCAAAGATGGATGTTAAAGAGGGTGAAAAAACGGATGAATCCACTAATTCTACTGATATCCTCAATAAAGACCATCTGCTAGGTCTTATACTCGAGTTTAAACATGTTAAAAAATCTGTTGCCTTAAAAAAAATAAATGTATCTAATGAAGTTATTAATGAATGGATTATCGAACTTGAAAAAGAGGGTTGGATATCGGTTTCTGAAATTGAGTATGATGATCCAATAATGGAGATAACATCAAAGGGATTGGATGAAGCAAAACACTTGATGAAAAATCTCCAGGAAGAACAGAGTAGGGAGGATGAGGCGGACAAACCAAAAATATCTACTAAACAGGCGTTTAAAGGGGCTGCAGATAAATCGAAAATACAATTCAAGTCATTTATCGCCTCGTTTATCAATAATTCGAAGGATATTCTAGTAGTTGTATCGATTTTATTATCTGTTTCCCTACTATATCAATTCTTACAGAATCCCAATACTTATGTACTGAATTTTCTTTTAGGTGCGTTTTTACTATCGCTGACATTGATCCTTTATCGTCAGTATGAAAACTATTTAAAAACCCGTCAATTTCTATCTTTTATGGAATGGTGTATGATGCTAGTGAATCTAAAAAGGAAGTATATTGCAGCGATTTTAACCTTGACCTTAATGATTTATATCTCAGGTCTTTTGATAAGAAATCCGGATAATCTAGCAGTTTATATCATGGGGTATATGATAGTCTTATCAACCGCTCTATTACTGTATTATCCAAAAGAAACCATTTCTGATGCATTAAAATTCTATATGGGGATGATTCAACTAACATATTCACTGTTGTTAATCTCTGGTCTTGTGACAATATCTGAGATCTTTCTTGTCGCAAAATCATCTACAATAGACGTTGTAATCGGTTTATCATTCCTTTTGATATTACAGTTGAATCAGGAGACGTTTGGTGTGGGGCCAAAAGAATTTAAGAAGATGGTCGATAGGAAGTTTTAGCTTCTATAGTATCCATGATTATTTTAGCGATCAATTCCTTTGTCTGCCTCTTAGTGGATTGTACTTTGTCAGCTTGGACTATATGAACTTCTGTTTCTTCAGAATCGTAGATGTTTTTAGAAACATCATTAGCTATGATCATGTCGATCGAATCTTCAACAAGTCTTTTCTCGGCAATTTCGATAAGTTTTTCCGCATCAATATTATATTCTGCCTTGAATCCCACGATGAAAAGATCCGGGTATCTAGTCCTCACCTCCTTGATGAGTTTTCTAGTTTTTTCTAGCTTTAATATGAATTCTTCTCCAGATTTTATTTTGCCATCAGTCTTCACTGGTTTATAATCTGCTATCGCGGCAACAGATATTAGTATGTCAGCACCTTTGTCTAGTTCATCTATGACTGAATCAATCATCTGGTCAGCTGTACTAATATTTATCACTTTAATATTCTCTGGTGTAGTAATCGAGACTGGACCTGATACAAGTGTGACATTATGCCCGCGTCTTGATGATTCTTTCGCAAGAGCATAACCCATTTTTCCAGAGCTTTTATTTGTAATGAACCTGACATCATCAATAGGTTCTCTAGTTGGTCCAGATGTGATTATAATCCTCATACTATATTATACCTGCTTTTTCCAGTATTGTATGGACATGTTTTTCGCTGCCTAATGCCATTAAGTGTATTCCAGCACAATATGGTTTAATCTGCCTTATAAGATCTGATGCCTGTTCTATCCCGGTTTCCACTGGATTAGAAGATTCTCCAATCTCGTTGATAAGGGATTCAGGAACTTTTACTCCAGGAATCTTTTCATTCATGAATTCTGCCATACGCTTGGACTTTAATGGGACAATACCCACTAATACCCTTATCTTCCCGGATGCTTGTTTGATAAAGTCTCTGTAAGCATCAATATCATATACTACCTGTGTCTGAAAGAACATGGCTCCTGCATCAAGCTTTCTCTTAATCCTTAATAATTCGACTTCTTCGTCTTCACATCCTGGATTAAACGCTGCACCAATGAAGAAATCAGTTTTTTCATCAAGCTTATTGTCCTCCAAGTCAACACCCTGATTCATCTTCATTATTGTTTTGATAAGTTGGGTGGAATCAAGATCGTATACCGGTTTAGCATTTGGATGGTCTCCGCTGGCCGGATGGTCTCCTGTTAATGCTAGGATATTCCTCAGTCCAAGCATATGAGCGCCTAACAAGTCTGATTGCAAGCCTATACTGTTTCTATCCCTGCATGTGAGTTGATAGATCGGTTCGATATCATTGTCATATAATATTCTTGATGCTGCAAGCGATGAGGTCCTAACACATGCTCTCTGATTATCAGTCACATTAATCGCGTCAACATCATCTTTAAGCAAGTCTGCAACAGAGAGAATCCCTTTAGGATCGACTCCCTTCCGAGGAGCTATCTCTCCAGTTATTGCAAAATCTCCCCTTAATACTTTTTTCCTATAATCCAATTTTATCAGATTCTCCTCGGCCTACTCTTCGCATGTATTTTCCTTGGCTTATTGTGTTCGCTCAAATTATTGATGTTTCCTGCCTTTCTCAAACGGTCTATCACTAATGCCCATGCGCAGTCTCGTATGTCCTCTACCTCGCATACCCCATCACGGCTGCCTCCACATGGCCCATGTTGTAGGCTTTTACTGCATCTTGTGTGAACACATACTCCATTCGTCTGGTCTAGCTTGCAATCTCCGCACATGCTGCATCGTTCATCGTATTGTCCAAGCCTTTTTACAACACCAAGAAATAGTGTATTGTTTGAGGGTATAACTGGTTTTTCAGTTAGGTCGCTTAGTGCTGATGCACCGCTTCCACAAGACATTGATATGATCACATCCATATTAGGAGCGTTTTTTATCGATCTTTTAGAGAGTCTTTCATCGCATTGGGCTTCAATTATGTCTGTATAAACTACTTTAAAGCCTTTTTTTTCTAGTACTTCTTTTAGTTCATTGACTTGATCTGATCCTCCCGTCTGACAGGTTGTAGCACATCTTCCACAACCTAATAAACCTATTCGTGAATAGCCTTTGATGTGCTCTAGTATATATTCTAGAGGCTTTTTTTCGGTTATAATCATCCTTTATCTGCGTATCCTATTCGAAAACGAATAATTTAAATCAATTTTTTTCCCTAGTATTTGATTATTCTTCTATATCCTCAATCTTATAGATTATATCATGTGGTCTAACCCTATCTTCCACTTTTAAACCTATTTTATCGCCTTTTTTAGCTTCTTCCACTTTGCCATGGTCTACCTGCATCGAGGAGGCTACTTGGGTAAAATCCGTTGTATGGCCGAGTATATGTATTTTTTCCCCTGTTTTTAGTATTCCATCGGTTATTTCTATGGCTGCGACTGATGGAATTGAAAAGTAGTCAAATACTATTCCTATCTTTTTTTCAGTCATGACTTATCACCCATTTGATTAATTGGACGATAATCTTTTTATACTCTAAAAAGGCTTTTTTTCCATTCTAATTATACATTGTCTGCTGTTTTCATCCCGCTTATTTATATAACATAAGACAAATTATTACCTAGGTCTTTTGTGTGTGGTAAAATGAAGTATGATTTTACTCCAGTTTATGTCGCTTTCGGTTTAGGATTGGCGACATACCTATTTTTGAGACTTAAGAAAGTCAAATCACCTGTAAAATTCAAGGATATTTTCCTTGATAAAAGCAGGGAGGAAATATCACTTGTAGTAGAGAATCTTACTGGTAAACCTGTTTTTGTAAAACCTGCTCTACGACTTGTAAAATTAACTCCTGTTAATGAATGGAAGGAGAAGACTTCTAATGGTAATGGGGTGGATATGATGACTGCTTCTGCAGGTAGTGTTATTAAAGGTTATGAACTATTGGGTGAATATGCTCATCCGATTCATGTTCCTCCAAAGACGTCGAAGAAGGTGTCGTATCCGCTTATGAGGGAGTTTGGTTTGAAGGCTTATGATGATATTAAGATTGACGCTGATTTTGGTCAGGATGAAGTTGAATTATCTGGTAATACTTCTGCCACTCTCAGATTGAATACTCGTAAATTCCTTAGTGATGATGATGCACAGGAGTTATTGACCATGCTTGAGGATTATATACAGAATGCTGGTCTTGAATACGAGTCTGAAGGACAGGTATCGGAGGTTGTTGAATTAAAGTCTAAGCAGAATGCGGTTAGTGAACTAGACACGGTCGGTGACATAGAGGCAACTCCTATCCGAGAAGAGTATGAGTGCACTCCTGATTCTAGCCCGGATGTGGATGATTCGCTTCTTGACAAGGATTTTAAAAAGAGTGAGTTTCCAATCGAGTCAATGTGTTTTTGCTGTGGTAAGAAGCGTTGGCTAAACTGGGTTGTTGAAGAAAACCATGTTTGTAATGATTGTAAATCCTATCTAATACCTGACGATCATGGATTACATGCCGGGATTGCAGATCCGAGCGGTGGCGAGATCCCTGATTCAAGTATGGATAATGAGGTTGAAGTAGTCTTGTCTGAGCCTGTTGACTTGAAGCCTAGACATGATAGTATCCTTGACATACTTCATAATGAGAATGCTGTTTTTGCAAAGGACATTGCTAAAAAAGTGGGTAGGAAGGAGAAGAATATTTCTACTGATCTACGTGAATTGATGAATATCGGTCTTGTCGACAGGGTTAAAATTGGCCGGTCTTATAAGTATTTCATATTAAATGATAGTGATCACGTTATTCTTCATGATAAAGAGTCTAGTGATGATTCGCTTCAGTGTACTTAATCTTATTTTAGTCCTCTTAATAGGCTGAGTCCTTTTCCAACGACTCCACCCATTTTTTTGCCAATATTTTTCCCTATCCCAAGGTATTTTACCATTATGCGTTTGTTTTTAACAGTGTCTTTCAGCATAGAATCAATCTTCTGGTCTAGGACAGGTTTCTGCATTTGTTTGATTTTTTCAATTATCGCGTTTTTTGTGTCAACTATCCTATGCCTGACTTTATCCATGACTCCAATCATTTTTTCTTGTTTTTCACGGTAAGCTCTTTGTATTCCAGAGCATTTTGTTTGATGCTCTCGATCTCGTCAGAATTAAGTGTTCTAACAACTGTTGCAGGCGTCCCTAGTATCAGGGAATTTGGCGGAAAGCTCTTGGCTTCTGTTACAATGCTTCCTGCCGCGACAACACTGTTCTCATTTATCCTAACGCCATTTAGAAGTATCGCTCCCATCCCAATCATGCAATTGTCTCCAATATCAGCGCCATGGACTTTAGCACCATGGCCGATCGTCACATAGTCTCCAATCCGGACTGGGAAATTCTCACTTCCATGAATGATACAGCAGTCTTGAACATTAGAATATCTTCCAATCCCGATTTTAGCCTTGTCACCCCTTATCACTGCATTATACCAGATACTGGAGTATTCATCAATGTCTACTCGACCTATAATCCTGGCACCATCTGCAATAAATACTGTTGTGTCTATCATCTCTTGTTATTCATGAGAACCTGGATAAAAAAACTGCTTTTAATACTATTGAAATAAAAATTATGGATATGGTCTTACAGTATGTTGGGTGGATAGCGGTTGTGGTCACGGCAGCACAGTTCATGCCCCAAGTGATTAAGGCATATAAGACTAAGAGCCTTGCAGACGTTTCGACTAAAATGTATTTTATGGTGGTTTTATCCACATTGCTTTGGATTACCCACGGACTCTATGTAGCTGACCCGGTGATAATCACTGCTAATGTCAGTGTAATGCTTTGCGCTTTAGTAATCCTCTGGATGAAGGCTCTATATAAGAATAATTAACGCCGCCCTGTTGGAAAGTATTGTTTGAATTCCTGTCGAACTTCGTCTCTGAACGTTGCTATCATTGGATCGGAGATAATCCTTAATTTCCTCATGAATTTCTCGGCTAGTCTTTTAGGATCTTCGCCCTGATGTATAAGGTCTCTAATACCCTCTCTTACGGTCTCGAACTGCCGTATCCCCTCAACCCTCCAATCCTCATGGACATTGCCTGGCCCGTCTATTGTTGCTATCCTCATAGCGTCTTTACCTGATGCAATCCTTGACATTATACACGACTGGAGCATTCTAGATGTTAGACCGCCCCTGCCTTCGACTGAACCTTCAAGCATTTCAGCGGCCAGATTGTTATTCTCATATGCTTTCCCATACCAGAATAGTTCCCAGTTTGTGGTGGCTGGATCCCATTGGCTTGTATCTATGCCAAATCTTGTATTAGATCTTTCACTAATCCTGTTTTCATGAAAGGCTCTAACCCAGTCGTCGAGGTCAGGGCGGATCTCTACTGGAGTCTGTCTGATCTGTGTTGCCGCAACTCCAGCACCCGCATATAATTCCTCACTCCTGAAATACTTTCTTAATCCTGCTGTTATCTCTGCTGCTCTTCTACTATGTGCGTAAGCTCTTACATCCCATAGTATCCATTGTTTCTTGTGATCGAATGAATCAGGATTGCTTATGCTTTTGTGTCTAAAGCCAAATCCCATATGTTTTGCACAATCATATGCTGTTTCATGTGCTGAGGCAAGCCAACCCTGTTTCTCATGGAACCTATTGACCTGCCACACTACGGACACAGCGTCTTCAAATCCATCACTATACTTTTTTTTACCATGGGATGCTCGTGCCCTTGATAATAATGCAATTGTTCCATTATTTCTAATCGAAATCTGATCCTCCTGAGATAGATGCCTGTACCATCTCCTACCCTGTAGAATTTCAGTGATCTCAAGGACTCTGGTAGAATTCTCCCTTGATTTATCATATAATCCCAGGTGATTAGCTAATGCTGCAAGATCTTGTCGTCCATGCATTTCTAGAAGCTCGTCGCTTGGACAGATTGAGATAAGATCACTATTAAGATCCATTGACAAACGGCTCATCCTAACCTTAAAATCATAATCTGTTACATCATCTCTTTTGCGTCTATCCTCATTTTCAGATAATCCAAGGTCTTTTGCAACATTGGCTGCTATACCCGTCATACTTGTCAAGTCTTCTC
>CAYREE010000041.1:0-16083 GCA_964423225.1 uncultured archaeon
CCTAGCACCCCACATAACATTTGCCTGGGGATCAAATTCATTCGTTAAAAGCTCTCCAACCGCATTCGCCTCGCCAATAGTCATATCCGGACCACCCGTAATATGTATCAGCGCACCATCAGCACCCTTATAATCAACATCTAATAAGGGATGGTCAAGCGTATTTCGAACAGCCATCTCCACTTTATCAGGTCCATCCCCATCACCAACACTGATGACAGACACATTCCCTCCACCAAGCACAGCCTTAATATCCGCAAAATCAAGGTTTACAAGACTCGGCTCCTTAATAGTCTCAGTAATGCCTTTAACAGCCCTTGAAACAATCTCATCAGCAACCAGAAATGCCTTATCTATCGGAAGATTTGGAACATATTCAACAAGCTTATTATTATCGATTACAACCACAGTATCCGCAACCTTCCTAAGCCGCTCAATACCTTCCCGGGCCTTCTTAAGCCTTGATCGTTCAAGCTTGAACGGGAATGTGACAATACCTACAACTATCGCACCGACTTCCTTGGCTGCATCTGCGATAACTGCTGATGAACCTGTACCAGTTCCACCACCCATGCCTGCAGTAAGGAATACTAGATGACTGCCTTCCAAGAGATTGACTATCTCGCTCTTGCTTGCTTCTGCAGACTTCATACCTATCTCAGGGAATCCACCAGCACCAAGACCTCTCGTCATCTTTGCGCCGATTAAGACTTTTGTTATCCGTTCATCCAGTTTTTTAAGATCCTGACTATCAGTATTACAAGCCATAAGCTCAGCACCAGAAACACCTATCCGGCAGAGCCTATTGACTGTGTTTCCACCGCCTCCGCCAGCACCAACAACACAAATCTTCAGACGACTCGCATCATCGTATATATCATTATTTTGGTTTTCGAAAACTGACCCTGAACCAGGTCTAAAAAAAGTCTCATTATTTCTCATATGGGATAACACCTATGTTAAAAAAAACCAACCTCAGTAAATCATTAGTTGAGACACATATATAAACAATATACAAGTTCAGGTAAAATCGCCTATTGTCCTCTGAATCTCATTTTCAGAGCATACACTACAATATCGCATACCCTGTGAAAGAGCTTCTTCTTTTCGTTTATAGTAGACCTTGTTATCCTCGAAAATACTCTCCATGAACTGGCATTTTGAACAAGTATTATGAAATAGTTTGTCACGCGAGTTTACACTGGCAACAAACATGCCCTTAGACTGGACCAAACATCTTAAATATCCTAGTATTCTAGTTAACAATGCCATTAAATCCACCCGTTTAAACCAATAAAAACAGAGATTTAAGAATACATGATATCCTATAATCCAGCCTTTGAAAGCCTTGTGGGTTTGATCGTCCTGGATGTTCCCGAAGGTAATATCCTGTCAATCATATTAGATAATTTCTTGAATAAACCGGATACTGTCCCTATACGTAGTATTTTAGCTAAGTAAAACACTATCTGGAATATTATTGCAGGCTCCATTTTTGATCACCATGCTATTTTTGTTAGGCTCCAGATGTAAAACAGCATTTCTATCCCATGAAGTATGTCTTCTTTTTCCACCTCAATCCACCTCGAAAAGTTTTCCCAAGATGTGAGTTTGGCGGATTGGCCAAGGCTCACAAGCCCCCGTTATAATAATGACTATCCCTATGAATGAGTGTAGGGTGATAATAGGGTTAAAATTGTGTTAATAACGGATAACTTGTCAGACGGGAACAATTACAGTCACTCTAGTACCTTTCCCTAGAGTGCTTTTAATCTTCATGGAACCTCCATGCAAATCTAGAATCCGCTTACATATGGCTAAACCAAGACCAGTACCCTTATATTTACGACTTACAGAAGTATCGACTTGATAGAACATGCCCCCGATCTTACTTAATTCTTTTTTAGGGATGCCTATCCCGGTATCAGATACTATTAAATGGAGTTTTTTATCTTTTACACTCGCATTTATTTTTATTATCCCGTCATTAGGCGTGAATTTGATTGCATTATCTATTAGGTTGAATAATACTTGTTTGATTAGAATCGAATCTAATTTTATTTTTGGAGTTTTTTTCTTTATTGATATCTTGAGGGAAATATTTTTTTGTTTAATCATAGCTTGCATCTCTGACTTGACTGACTCAACAAGACGTCTGAAATCGATTGTATCTATATGTAGACTCATCTGTTCAGACTCGAATTTTGAAAGATGTAATAGTTTTTCGACAAGATTATTCAGACGGTCTATATTCCTGATTATTGAACCTAATTTGATTTTTTGTTGTTTGTTTACCGTCCCAATACTTCCATCAGACAAGACTTCAGCATATCCTTTAATTATCGCAAGTGGTGTTCTTACCTCGTGGGATGCTATTGATACAAAATCAGATTCCATTTTAGCCAATCTTTCAGCTGCTTCTTTAGCATGGATAATACGTTCGAATAAGACTTCTCTTTCAGTCACGTCACGGAACACGTATACAGCCTGTTTAACTTTTCCACTTGAATCTTTTAGGGGGTATGCTTTTACTTCATGATAGATTTTATGACCGTCTTCAATATGGTAATGTATGTCTTCTTTTGGTTCACCAGTTTTAAACATATCCCTGAGTACGCAGTTCCTACATGATTTGCTATAATTGTGGATAACAGAAAAACAGTTCATTCCAGGAATGACTTCCCTTGAGTCTCTAAGACTTTGGATAAAAGCGTTGTTATGACTTATTATACGGTATTTTTTATCGATTACGACAATAGCTTCATCAATCCCGTTAATCACGGTCTCAAGATGCTCCTTCACATTGAATATCTTATCTTCAAGTTTTGCTTGTTTTGTAACATCGTTTATGATGGCAAGTGATCCTGTGATCCGCTTCTTCTGTTTCAGTGGAACGATTTTTAACTGGCATATTAATTCCTTTCCCCACATTGAAGTATATCTTACACGAACTAGGTTTACGGGTTTTCCGTTTGACAAGACGTTTTTAAAAGCATCTGATATACCATATTTCCTCATTGTGCGCAGCTTCAAGACATTAAAATCCTTTGTCTTTTTTTCTGACGGACTGCCCAGCATCTTAATCAATGCCTTATTCACGTTCGTGATATCGCCTTTAATATTGGTTGTGACTATCCCAACTGGAGCGTGATCGAGGATATATGTGAGAAACTCATTTAGCTGTGTTATCCTCATTAACGCATTCTTTTCATCAGTGATGTCAGATCCTATACTTAATACTCCCGTGATATGCCCTTTCTTGTTTTTTAGAACTGTATTATTCCAGCTAATCAATCTCTCATCATTATTTTTAGTAATGATCGGATTTTCATGTGTTGAATGATCTATCATCTGATTTAAAACAGATCTGAATATCCGTGGGATGTCCTTTCTATCCTTCTTTGGGATGAATAATTTAAACCAGCTTTTACCAATTACCTCCTCTTTAGTATAACCTGTTAGCTTTTCCGAGAAATTATTGAACCGCATTATTTTACCATGTTTATCAAGACTGATAATCATAACATTTGCAGTTTCAATAAGGTTCTCAGAGAAATCACGTGATTCCCTTAATTCATCCTGAGTCCTTATCAGTTCTGTGATATCTATACTCATTCCAGAGATGATACCATTATCAAGCACTGCACTTGAAAGAAGTGTTTTCACTTGCCTGTCTTTAGTATAGACGACTTTCACAAAATTATCGACTTTCCCGTCTTTTTTTAACATCCTTAGAAAGACTTTGCGGTCCCCCTTGTTCTTGTACCTATCAATTACAGACTTTCCAACAAAATCATCTGGTGAATCATAGCCAAGCAGTGATGCATAAGCCGTATTAATGAATAAATAGTTACCGGCTATATCAGTCTTGTATATCCCCACTAGAGAATTGGCTACAAGTTGACGGTATTCCTGTTCTGATTTTTTCAGTTCATTCTCGGCTTTCAGACGTTCCATACGCCGTTTTATTTGATGTGAAATATCCTTTACTATAGCCTCTACCACCTTTTCCCCAGAGATTGGATCTTTTGTTATAAACGAGTCGTGGATTACCCATCGATCCTTTCCTGAAAGAGTTTTGAAGTGATATTCAAAATTATGTATCTCTCCATTTTTATTCGCAGCCCTACGAACAGTACCAGGTTCTTGAGTGTATATTAAAATGTCTTTTAAGAATTTGCCTATTAAATCTTTTGAAGAACATTTCAAATCCAGTATATCAACCAAACCCTGATTAGCAAAAAGTATTCTACCTTCAGAATAAGTGTACCGGTATACTGCATCACCGGTAAAATCCACTAATCTCTGATATAATCCAATTGTCTCAGTCAGATAAGTTCTCTCCCCATCTCCGAAAATTGGTTTTGTTTTTTTTTCAGACATTATACTCCACGCATAACTTGGAAATAATAGGTATTAGGATAATACTTCCTTGATATGTTTTACTATCACCTTCTGATCGAATGGTTTTATCAGATAATCATCCACCACATCCTGTAATCCAAATATTTCTACTCCAGGACCTTTCTCAACCGTTAACATTACTATCTTCACTTTTTTAGCGATTCCTATATCCTTTAGTTTTTGTAGTGTCTCCCAACCACTCATCTCAGGCATTCGAATATCAAGGATTATAAGATCGTATTTTTCTTTCCTTGCTTTTTTCAAGCATTCACTTCCCGACTCAACAATATCAACATCATAACCCTCTTTAACAAGGATTAGATCTAAAATATCAAGCATTTCAGGCTCGTCGTCAACAACGAGTATTTTTGCCATCTTTTTACTCACCTCTTGGCCCAACTGGGCTTCTTAATAGATTTCTACCCCGTTCTGTTACTTCCAGTAGTTTGAATTTTCCCTGTGTTATTATCTTTATTAATCCTTTGCCTTCCAGTACATGTATTCTCTTTCTGGCTGTTGTCTTTGTTATTGAGAAGTTTTTCGTGATGGTTTTGTATGAAGGCATCTTTCTGCGTTTGTTCTCATCATAGACATATACGAGTATCTCATATAAGGGCTCGTTTAGAATCATACTATCTGAAAAACTTACTTCCTGTAGTTCCTGTCGAATTAATGCAAGTTTTTCGCTGGATAATGTTGAATCATCTAGTGATACGAGTATAACAGAATCGCTTGACATGATCACATCGTTTAAGTCATGCAAGAATTTCAATGTTTTTTCAAACCCGTTTTCAGTGATTAGATAGTCGAATCTTTGGAGTATGATTATACAGTCTTTCTGACTTTCAATAAATTCCCGTGAGATTCGAAGCAGCCTCCTTAATTCATTTGGATGGATAGTCTTCTCATCGGTCTCAGCCTTTGTCATCCATAATATTGGTGTAGTCCTAACATCATATTTTTGTCTTATATTACTTGGTGAGATTCGGGTAACTATTAGCCCATAATATTTATGATTTATATGATCGAGGAATACATCAAAGCTCTTATCATTTGAGCTTTCTGTAATTAGATAACCGAATCCTCGGTCTAAACGGTATTTTTTAGGCTTATCTGTCTCCATTTCCTCGGAAGGCATTATTTTACCTCCTCTCACCCTTGCCTCGAGGATCAACATTATTACAATTAGTATAAGAAGCAGGTTTGCGAAACATTGTGTTAGTACTCCCATGAATCTTAGCCAATAATGCGCGTTTGTTCCAATCCCGTATATTATCCCATAATTTATGAATACCGGGTCAACCATTAGAAGTATTGAAGCTAATCTCGCGCTTGCATATGCAAGCATGTGATATTGAGGTATATATTTTTGGGTTATCTTGCCGATTGTAAGGAATATAAATATCAGGATCGTGACCGAGATATTATAGGATATCATTACAAATACAAGGGGTAGAGATACCCGGTGAAATAGATAGGAGGTTAAAGGCATTATGAGACTTACAATCCATAAGGCTTCAATAACTGATTTTGTTTTTCCTGGTTTGATGCTCTGGAATTTTAATAGGTTTAGTGCAGCATAACCACCGATAATCATCCCGGATAAAAGGATGAGGTTGACGATTAATATGTGTTCTGTTACAGGTAATCCATTTTCCCAGTATTCGTACGCGTGTTCAATGGGATAGAATAGGGCTAATAATGTCGCGATAAAAAATAGCTTCCATTTTGTCTTGAATCCAGTGTAAAATTCAATACAGTAAGCTAGGATTGTGAGCGTTAATAGCGGAAAACCCCAGGTGACAAAACCAAGAATATTCGTAATCGTCACAAGGATTGTATTTTCAGACAATATCATCCAAACCACTCCAATTTAATCATTGGATAAAACAATGTATAAATGACACTGTTTTAACACTGACCCTATTTTAACACAATAATATACAAAAATGCAGGTATCGCCACAATTTTGCTTTAATAATAATGCATGATAATTATCAATTGATGATTAAGAATCTTGGACTAGTGATTATCATATTGATATGTTTTTCTGCCCTGATAGAGGGTGCTGAGATTTCAGAGAGATTATCGCAGACTACAGACATTCTAGCAGATAATGAGAGGGTGAGAGTAATTGTAAGGCTTAAGGAAGAATCTGGACTTGAAACAAAGGTTGCGAGAGTAAGATCCTCTAATGATAGAAGCCCCATTTGGAAACGGACTGAAAAACTTGATGTAATAAGAAAGGCTAATAAAAGAGTTCAAACCAGAGTTCTATCCTCCATTGTTGATGAAGAATTCAATTTAAAACATAAGACACAGATCGTCAATTCCCTAGTCGGCTATGCTACAAAAAAAGGTATAGAGGATTTAGCAGACAATGACCTTGTTGAATCCATTTCTTTAGATGAACGTGTTCAGACAGTCCTTGATGAGAGTGTCCCATTGATCAATGGCACAAATCCTTGGATTACATTTTATCGAGGCAGGAATTTCACTGGACGAGATGAGACCGTCTGTATTGTAGACACGGGTATAAGATACACCCACGACTATCTGGGTGATGGATGGGGAAACAAGGTTCTTGGAGGATATGACTATGTCAACAGCGACTCTGATCCTAACGATGATCATAGCCATGGAACTCATTGCGGAGGAATCGTGGCATCCACACATCCAACTTGGCAGGGAGTCGCTCCAGATGCAAATCTTGTAGCGCTTAAAGTCCTTGATTCTGGAGGGAATGGTTGGATGAGTAATATAGAGCTTGGTATCGAATGGTGTACAGCCAATAAGGACTTGTATAATATATCTGTCATTAGTTTGAGCCTTGGATCAGGGACGAAATTCACGAGCGCTTGCGATGGGAACGGAGAGTCCTCATGGGTAAGAAACATGCGAGATGCGGTTAATGCAGCATATGATGCTGGAATATTCGTTGTCGCAGCCTCAGGAAACGATGCTCTTACAAACAGTATGAGCTCGCCAGCATGCCATAATAACGCTACTTCAGTTGGTGCTACTTATGACCAGGATCTTGGTAGAGAACCAGATTCAGGGACGTTCTCATGCGGATGCTTTGACGCTGATGTGTATATAGACGATGTCACATGCTATAGCAATCGCCCCAGTTTCCTTGACCTCTGGGCTCCTGGAAGCAGGATAACATCCTGTGTATCATCAAGTGACACTGCATTCTCATCATGGCATGGGACATCAATGGCCACACCACATGTCGCTGCTGCTGGGGCTGTTATCCAGCAGTTTTACAAGGATAGGTATGGTGTTCCAGCCACTCCAAGCCAGATCAAGACTGCATTAGTTGATACAGGTAAATCAGTTACTAGGGATGTCACAAAACCCAGGATCGACTTATGGGCTGCGATGCTCAGCTTCACTAATACTGCACCTACACTCACACTTGGAAACGTCAGTCCAGAAGAGAATATTGATTCTGTAACATTCTATTTCAATGTGACATACACGGATGCTGAAAACAATACTCCGGATAGTATCATCGTTACGATCAACGGGACGGATTATGATATGAGTGGATCAGATAATAGTGATGTGAACAAGATTGATGGAAAAGAGTATTATTATGCTGCAACACTCTCTAAAGGTGATTATGAGTTTAATTTCACAGCATATGACGGATTCCTATATGCAGGATATGAGATACAGGATAATGTCCTTGTTACAGTAGCACCCACTTTAGGCAGCTTCTCACTCACACCCACCATGGACATATCCAGTAAAACATTCACGTATCAGGCAACATACACAGACTTGGATAATGACGCACCAGACTATATGAGAATCATAATCGACGGCGGGGCAGCCCAGGCTATGAGCGCACAAGACGGCGGAGATACAGACTATACGGACGGTAAGGTATATACATATGATGCCACAAGCCTCTCAGCGGGTATGCACGACTACCAGTTCGAAGCAAGCGATAATAGAGCTGGCTATGACACCTCGGTAACCAGCGCATTATTTCAGGGCCCCCGGATTAATGGTTCTGCAACCTGTACCGGCGATGCTCCACCAGGCATAGGATCAGGATCCAACTGGGCAGTCACCCAGGAAACCACGTGTAGAGACTCAGCATTCATACCGACAACTACTGGCGAAACAACCATTCAAGAACTATTACGCTTAAACTCTGCTGTAATATATGTTGAGGATGATAAGGTGACACTTGATTCAGGAAGGATTCATCTAAACGATTCGATCATAGAATTTATCGACTAAGCTTTTAAGCTACCATGACTAATATCTGTGGAAAATGATTGATGCACAACAACCATATATCCCAGTATGCTTGATGACTGCTGCAGTAATAGGAACAGAATATCATTACCATCTGGTGACGATACGAAGCTTCAGAGACAAGATGCTATTAGGCAAGATGGGATACGGGGGTGGCATACTGACAGACATGTACTACAATATAAGCCAGATTATTTCGCCGATCATCTACAAGAACAAGGCTTTGAAAAAACTGGTATTACATGGATTTGTAAGGCCACTAGGACATGTATTAAGGAAGCTACTTTAAGGCTTCCTTTACTACTTTTCCATCCATCTTCGATTTTATACCAAACATGTCAAGGACTGTTGGCGCTATATCTATCAGGTTCGCATCAATAATATCATCCTTATTGCGTATATTCGAGCCCTTCATCATCAGCATACCATCTATCCTATGTTCTCCAGTATCTCTCCAGACAGGTTCGATGAGTTTATAGTAGTTTAATCCGCCTACAACCCAATAGTCTCCATTCGGAACGATTATAACATCAGGTGCTAGTTTGACTTCGTCTCCCTTATAGATTTCTTCACGCTTGTATACGTCTTTTATGATTTTGTCGCCCGTCTCCGGGTCTTTAAGTTCTTTAAGCTTTTCGATAAGATCGTTCCTTGTCTTCTCATATTCCTGGTCGCCTAGCTTGTGGTTTATGTATAGCTGTCCAGTATAGTATCCGCAAGTGAATACACGTGTGTTTTCTGAATAGTCTATTGTGACTTTAGGTGGTTGCATATCGGCTTTCTCGCCTTTGAAGAAGCGTACCAATACTTTCCGTATCATCTCTGATATACCCGTTTCTTTTAAGAATCCTGATAATCGTATCGTCCACATTGTCTTACGGTTCTCCCAGGTATCATCTGCCTTCAAGAAACCATTCTTTATCAGCCAGTGGTTTATATGGACTCTTTTACGCTGTCTTCCGAAACCATGGTCTGATAATAGGATTACAGTTGTGTCGTCTCCAGCCTTTTCAACCATCTTTCCAACGAGTCCGTCGACATGTTCATAATAGTCTCGGATCGCATTGCCGAATTTTGGATCATTGTCTTCCATATCCCCCCACATATAATGTTGTATCCGATCTGTACCTGATATCAGCATCATATAGAAATCCCAGTCTGGCTCCTTGTCCATAAGCTGTAATCCAACGTCAACCCGCTTATTAGTTGTCTCGTAGAGACTCTCTAGGAACTCGTCTTTCTCAGTGTTCATGAATCCTTTGCCTTCAACGATATATCCTTCATCTACTAACCAGCTCTTATATTTCTTGGGTTTAACCGCAATCCCAGGAGACAATAGGTCTCCAATGATCACGCCATTAACATCTTCAAGAGGATACGTCATTAGGACGTTCATCACGATAACCTTCTTTTTATTATCTGAGAGTATACGCCATAGTGACTTGCCACGCACATCATTTGCCATCGGGATATAAGGCTTGTATTCACCAACCCTACATTGTTGGAATCCATATACTCCATGTCTTCCAGGCTCATTACCAGTCATAAACGAAGACCATGCGACAGGAGATACATAGGGTATAACAGATGTAAGATTTCCCATTGTTCCAGCATCAGCGATCTTCTTCAGGTTTGGTAACCGACCCTCATTCATCCAAGGGATTAATGTAGAGAAAGTTGCTCCGTCAAGGCCTATCACCAATACTTTCGGGTCTTTTTGTTCCACAGCATACACACTTGTCGTTAACAATAATACGATGATTAATGTGAGTAGTTTCTTCATTTTGTTTTGTTTTCAAACTATATAAATATAAAAGTATATAAGCTGGCTAGTATCAAGAAAGTTAGTGAAATCCCTTATGAATATAATCTGATAGTCCTTGGTAAATCCTCTTATTGATCTTGGATTGTCGTTATAATATTTCAAGCGATATATCCGAGTGTTCTAAGCAATTCTTCTGAGTCACGTTTTGTTGTTTCGTTACCCCATTCAATCCGTTTTCTCTTGACATCCAGATTTAAATCCTCTATGACTAGGGGGTTATTATCCTTGAAGTCTTTGGTAAATGCTTCTATTATTACTTCTCCATCCATCTCACGCGGTACTGGTTTGCCAAGCGAGTAAAGGATGGTTGGCGCGATTTCAGTAATATTTCTCTTTTTAATTCCTTGCTGGATCATAGGTCCATTAAGGATATATACACCTTCTTTCCTATGGCGACCGGGCATACCCGAAATAATTACTTCAGATACGGGATACATCTCACTTTTATCCCTTGATTTAAAGACGATTGAAGACCCTTGATTTTTATACAATAATGAAACATTTATCGACATAATTAGGTCAACATCGTTCCGTGACACCTTAGTAACTCTTGGAAACAAACGATCACTGGTATCAGATAATGTAATATTTTTCAAGAGCATAATGACTTCATCTAGCTTATCTTTATTTTTTACTCCAGACAAATCCGAATAACATAAACCATACTGTGAGTTCGAGGATTTTATTGCAATTTTTTTTATTTTTAAACCGTCACACCGGTCGATCTCATAACCACTGAAATTTCTTAGCATATTATTGAGTGCATCCATTTTAAATTCAACCGCGCCTCTAGCCCCATGGTCAGAGAGTATGAATACGACACGATCATCCCCAATATTATAGAGTAGCTCGCCTATCGCCCGGTCGACTTCCATGTATCCATACTCTATGATCCTATCATGTCGATCTTTATATGATTTTAAATATTGGGGGTGTTTATCATCACAATACTTCCAGTAGATATGTTGCAGATAATCAATCTCGTCAAATACTATCATGAAGATGTCATAATCATTGTAAGCAACCAGATGAGATGCAACTTCTTTTTTCAAATGAATATTATTGAGTCGGTATATAACTTGTTCATTTATCCGCTTCCAATCATCTTCATCATTCATCAATTGGGCATAACGATCCAAAAGCTTTCCGCGCTCCTGACCGCCGACATATCCGAAGTTTTTACACGTATCCTTGTTTACGACGTCTGCTAGTGTCTGATCGGTTATACAGTCGATAGATTTCTTGATTTCTTCTGGAAGAGTCTTTAAAATGTCGAGGGGATATATTTTATTTCGATTCTTTATTTCAGGTCGATTGCCTGTCTTTGGTAGTCCGACCATGATCCCGTTGATCTGCCAGACAGGAAAACCTATGAAGGGTATGAATGTTATAATGCTCTTATATCCTTCATCTCCCAGAATCTCGAAAAAACCTTTTTTTCTTAAAAATGATGAATCAGTGAAATATTTTGTTTTATTGCAATCATCTCTTGCTGTCCCATCAGTGCATATTGTAAATGAGTTTACACCGTGTTTTTCAGGATACATTCCAGTTATCGCAGATGACCATGCGATCGGAGAAGATGCTACTGTTGTCTCAAGTTCGCCTGAATAACCAGTCTTTATCAGCCGTTCAATATTAGGTAGTTTCCCTGCTTTTATCAGGGGAGTCATAACATTCCATTCCGCTGCATCAATACCAATGACAATAATCTTGGGATCTTTTTCTTTCAAATATGAATCCAATGGATTGATATAAATCATTATTGCCAGAAGTAGTAGACTGATGATTAGATACTGTTGAGGATACATAGTATTCCTAACCGTTTTACCATTCATCATATAAACCGCATAATTGAATCATCCCTTTAATCACTCACCCGATATAGTACGAACAATAGGAAAAACATCAGCATATAGGAGATCACTGAAGACCATGCTGCAGCAGTTATCCCATATTTCGGCAACCAAAGGATATTCAATCCAACATTAACGATTAATCCAACAACCGGCGTGAATACAACATATAATGGCATCTCCTTTGCTGCAAAATAATTCATAAGAAGGACTTCAAGAGAAATGAAGTATATGCCAGGTATTAGGATGATGAATGGGAGTACTGATCCAGAGTATTGAGGTCCAAAAAGACCAAGTAGTACGGGTTCAGCAAATAAGTATAGTACTGCACAGATAACCACCATCATAATGCCGATGGCTATTAATACCTTGTTTGCGAAAGGCTTTGCCTTATCCTTTAATGCAGCTGCCTTTGGAAAGAATATCAAAGCAATGGTCTCAGGAACCATTTTTACCATATCCGCCATCTTTGAGGATACACTGTATATTCCCGCTGATGCTGATCCAAGATAATAGTTGACCATGACAATGTCAAACTTCAAGACTAGATAAGTTATCTGCGTGGCAAGATAGACTTTAAAACCGTATCCAATCATCTTCTTCAGATATCCTTTGTCTAATTGGAATTTGAAGTCCTGCTTCATGTATGCGACTGCAACATAGGATATTGCAAATAATATCTCCACTAGAACAAGGAATATGATTAGCTCGAAAACCCCCCCGCCAAGAACCATAAGAACTATTGAAGCACCAAGAGTGAGTGATAATGCCCTGAGGAAAATTAGTATATTATATCTAACAATATCCTGGACTGATAGGAGCATACCCTGGAATAATATCGTAAGGAGACTGAACGGCAGGCTTAATGCATATACCACTATCAACAATAGTGTGATATCTGGAAAGAACGAGGGAAATAAGAGATAGACTACGACAAGAAGTATCGAGATTAAAGAACCTGTGACACAGCCTATCGTCAGACTGTTACCAGCTGCCTTAGGATAAAGACTCCTGTCAGCACCAACAAATCTGATATTGCTCGCATAAAGGCCGAGATTTCCAAACTGTATGGCAATAGTTATCAAGGCTACAAGAGTTGCGACCACGCCCTGGCCAGCAGGACCGAGCATCCTCGCAACAATTATGAACATGAATCCCATCATAAAGACTGCGACCAGACGGTTGACAACAGTCAGTCCGCTAGACAAGGAAAACTTGTTGTTAAAGGCCGAAATGATCTTACCAATCGAAAAGGACATGTCTCATATTGATGGGAGTCTCGATTTAAATTTGTATTAAAATGTTTAGATGGATTTGCAGGCCCCTCCTTCGCATTTGTATCCGCTTGGACAGTTATAGTACGTGTATGTTGGCATGTTATCCTGCGTGCATAGTCTCTCTTTGACCTTTGTGTCTGTCTCGCACTCGTCAGATTCATAATCCCAGCCATCGGTTTCTGTGTTCACGTAGCCGACCGAACTTGACTCATATGGATTGTTATTATCGAAGTCCTTGCACACTGCTTCCTGGCATTTTTTTCCCACGCATACTGCACCGTATTCGTTGCAGTCGACTTCAGCGATTACTGCTCCGTTCACTGGATCGCATATCCATTCTTTCAGTGTCTTGAATTCCTCGCAGTCGTCCCATTCCTTGTATTTCTCCAGCTTGTTGGTCTCGGGGTTCATGAACAAGTATTCTATGAAACCTTTCCCCTCAGTATTGAATCCGTCAGAGTCAAAGCATGTTTTCTCGCATACTCCGTCATAGCAGTTCTCGTCTTCCTTGCATTCCTCCACGACCCAGATCCCTTGATTATTAATACATTTCGCCTCTTTTAACTTGTTCAAATTATTTGTATAGCATTTGTCTGCGATCAACTTTGGCTTATATGTCTTGGAGTCTACATAGGCTACATAGCCCTTCTTGTAGGGGTTATTCTCCTCGTCTGAGTCTGTGCATTCGGCTGTGCTAACGCATCTTCCGTCAGCGCACTTATATCCGTCAGGACAATTAATGTAGTCTTCGATCAGGGTTGACCCGTCCTTATCACAGTAGTATTCGATTACATAGTTTTCGCCCCAGCAGGAGTCTTCCACTGTGTCCCCCTTATCCTGGTCGCCGCCAAAGTCTGGTAGTAGTGTGAATCCATCGTATACTCCGCTTGAAGTGGCTTTCTGGTAAATGTTCTTTCCGTCAGGGTCCTCGCATTCTATTTTAATGCACATTCCATCGTCGCAATAGTGGTTTTTAGGACATTCAACCTGGTCTGATGTTATCGTTATCCCGTCTTCAAGGCAGGTATACTCAACGAGGTAAGTCTTAATGTACATTAGCCCTGAAAACGTGTAACAGTGATCAGTCTTCTCTGCTAGCTCACCATAGTATGCACCTGTCGTCGTCCCTTTTATTTCGATATTGTCTCCACCGTCGCTGTCAGTGCATTCCACAATGCATACATCTAAGTCTAAGTCACATGCGCCCCCATGATCACTGCAATCAATTATTTCCTGTTTCATCACACCGTATTCCTCGTCGCAATGGTATTCAGTCAGCTTTTGTGCGCTCGTGCACATGTCTTCTGCTGTGTGTAATTCTTTGTCGTTGTAGGAGTATGCTGTAACCGATCCTTTCTGGAATGGGTCTGTGCCTGAGTCTGTGTCCGAACATTTCTCATGGCATCGTCCGTCATAGCAGATATAACCAAAGTTCGCACAGTTGTATGTCTCGAATAGTCCCTCATTGTCCATGCATATCGCCTCCTCGACGTGAGTGTGTGAGGAACAGTAGTCGGATGCTATCACCGGCTTGTTGTCTGACTTGTTGACGTATGCGACAAATCCTTTAGTCCATCCGCTATCGCCACCATCATTATCTGAACACTCGTAGTCGGATACACATTCTCCGCCAACACACTTTGTGTTTTTAGGGCAGTCATATCCATTCCATGATAATGTGACACCGTCTTCCTTACACTTATATTCGACAACGGTTGTATCACTTGAACACCAGTCTTCCTCTTCCTTGTACTCGTCGTTATAAAGCCCTGACGTGATTCCTTTTTTCATCAATTCTACACCGCCGTCTGTGTCTTCGCATTCATACTTCACCCATTTTCCATCGTCACAATAAGTCTCGGGTATTGGATCAACAGTAGCATCATTTGGCACGCCTTTGTTGCAGTACATGTCTACTAGCCAGCCGTTCTCGTCACAGTAGTCTGGATATACTGACTTGGACTTAGACTTTGGATCATAATAAGTGACTACACCTTTCTCGTATATCTTGATCTCTCCCTCGCTATCGAAGCAGTTCGGTACAATGGCACCTGCCTCGCAGTGGTAGCCGTCTGGAGCCTGTATAGCAGTGTCTTCTACCATCCCTTCCTCAGTACAATAGTGTTCTAACACCTGGTCTGAGCTGACTTCATAGTCCATGATGTCAGTGAACTCTTCCATGCAGAAGTCTGTGTCAGTCACAAGGTCACCATTCGAGTTCAGGTGTGTTACTGATCCCATCTCGTAGATGTTTATCCCTCCATCTGAGTCTTCACATGGATTTACCTGTATTGGCTCATCATCAGATAATAGAAAACTCCACCATGGCTCGTCTACTTCTTCGTCTATGACCTCTGTCATATTCTCGTCCATGATAATTGTCTTGTTGAGTTTGACTGGGAAGAGCCCGAAAAGCTTCTTGTCTTCAGTCTTGCTGATCACTACC
>CAYREE010000042.1:0-16045 GCA_964423225.1 uncultured archaeon
ATTAAATGCAAGAAATGCAATGATGATGTAACAGAACAACCAAGAATAATGATCTGAAAACAATAATAGTTTTCTATTGCTCAATCACAACCCTTCTTATACTACATGCCTATTTCTAATTGTGAAAATTACTTTAGGAGGTGGTACTTGAACAATTCACTGGTCTACAATGGGGAGCAATACATATACGGAGATCTCGAAGGGGATTACGTAATATCTATAGAAACCGATGATGGGCATTGAACGTTGCTTAAGGTATATGGATTACAACATCCCCTTCTTCGTTATCATATAAAAAAAATAAAAAAAGAGAGAAGAAGGTTTTACTTCTTCGTTTTTCTCGGGTCTTTTATCTGTGCATGTGCTGCTGCAAGTCTTGCAATTGGTACTCTGTATGGGCTGCAGCTTACATAGTTCATCCCTACTCGATGACAGAATTCTACTGAGTTTGGTTCTCCACCATGTTCTCCGCAGATTCCAACCTTTAAATCAGGTCTTGTTTTTCTTCCTCTTTCCATACCTAGTTGGACTAGTTGTCCTACTCCGTCTTGGTCTAATACTTGGAATGGGTCTTTTTCGAAGATTTTTTTATCTAGGTATTCGGGTAGGTATTTTCCTATGTCGTCTCTTGAAAAACCGTATGTCATCTGTGTTAGGTCGTTTGTTCCATAACTGAAGAATTCTGCTGATTCAGCTATTTTATCAGCTAGTAATGCAGCTCTTGGGATCTCTATCATAGTTCCTATCATGTAGTCGACTTTGATCTGTTTCTCTTCCATTACTTTATCAGCTGTTTCCACAACTACTTTTTTCAGCATCTCTAGTTCTTTTGGTTCTCCCACTAATGGGATCATTATTTCTGGGATGACTTTTGTTTTTTCCTTTACTATGTTACAGGCTGCTTCAATGATTGCCCTAGCTTGCATCTCGGCGATCTCTGGATAGGTAATTGCGAGTCTGCATCCTCTGTGGCCGAGCATCGGGTTCATCTCGTGGAGAGACTTGACTTTTTTCTCTAATATCTCCTTGTCTACCTCCATTTCCTTGGCTAATTCGACTATGTGTTTGTTTTCATGTGGTAGGAATTCGTGTAATGGTGGGTCGAGTAGCCTTATTGTGACTGGTTTTCCCGCCATTGCCTTGAATATTCCCTCGAAATCGCCTCTTTGCATGGGGAGTAGTTTTTTCAGGGCTTTTCTACGTCCTTCTTCATCGTCGGATAATATCATTTCTCTCACTGATTTTATCCTATCTGCGTCGAAGAACATGTGTTCTGTCCTGCATAATCCGATACCTTCTGCTCCAAAGTCTATTGCTACTTCTGAGTCTTTTGGCGAGTCGGCGTTTGTGCGTACGTTCATTACCCTGATCTCGTCTGCCCATTTCATTAATTCCTTGAATTCTCCTTTTAATTCGGGTTTTATTAGGTCTACTTCTCCAAGGATTAGTTCTCCGGTATTTCCATTCAATGTGATGAGGTCGCCTTCATTCACTATTGTTTTTCCTACCGTGAATTGTTTTTTCTTGTAGTCTATATGGATTTTTTCGCATCCGGCTACACAGCATTTACCCATTCCACGAGCTACAACGGCAGCATGGGAGGTCATACCTCCTCTGGCTGTGAGTATTCCATTTGCAGCATCCATTCCTTCAATATCTTCTGGACTTGTCTCTGTTCTTACTAGTATTACTTTTTCATCTCGCTCATGTTTCCAGTCTACAGCATCTTCTGCTGTGAAGACGACTTTTCCTAATGCGGCGCCTGGTGATGCGGGTAATCCTTTTGCGATTATATTGCAGTCTGCGTCAGGATCTATTGTGGGATGTAGTAGGTGGTCTAGTTGTGCTGGTGGCACTCTTAGAACAGCTTCTTCTTTTGTTATTAATCCTTCTTTTTCCATGTCTACTGCAATTTTTATTGCTGCTTGGACTGTTCTTTTACCGCTTCTGGTCTGTAGGATGTAGAGTTTTCCTTCTTCTATTGTGAACTCGAAGTCTTGCATTTCTTTATAGTGTTTTTCTAGTGTGTCGTAGACTTCAATTAGCTCTTTGTATGCCTGCGGTACAACTGGTTCTAGGCTTTCGATTGGTTGGGGTGTCCTTATACCTGCAACTACGTCTTCTCCTTGTGCATTTATCAGGCATTCTCCATAATGCTCGATAGTTCCAGTTGCTGGATTTCTTGTAAATGATACTCCAGTACCTGAAGTATCACCCATATTTCCGAATACCATTGTCTGAACATTTACTGCGGTTCCTAGATTATCTGGCAGATCATTTAATCTCCTGTATGTTTTTGCTCTTGGATTACTCCATGAACCAAAAACAGCGTTTATAGACATGATCAACTGTTCTCTTGGATCGAGAGGGAAACTTTTTCCAGCGTATTTTATTACTACTTTTTTATATCTCTCTACGAGTTCCATCAAATCTTCTGACGTTAGGTCTGTATCTTGTTTAACGCCTTTTTCTTTCTTTAATTCATCCATCTTATGCTCGAAGAATTCATGGGATACTCCCATTACAACATCTCCGAACATGTTGATGAATCTACGATATGAATCGTAAGCCATTCTCTTGTTCTTGGTTTTTTCAGCTAGTCCAACTACTGTCTTGTCGTTCATACCAAGGTTTAATACGGTATCCATCATTCCTGGCATAGAGAATTTTGCTCCAGATCGCACAGACACAAGTAATGGATTTTTTTCATCATTTAATATTTTTCCAGATACTTTCTCAAGTTTGGTTATAGCATCTTCAACTTGTTTATCCATTCCTTCGGGATATTTGTTTGTTTCAGAATAGTGGATGCACGCATCAGTGGTTATCGTGAATCCTGGTGGGACGGGTAGTCCCGCATTTGTCATCTCTGCAAGATTTGCTCCTTTTCCACCGAGTAAATCTCGCATTTCCTTATTTCCTTCAGCTTTACCACCGCCGAAGAAATAAACATTTTTTTTAGACATTTTAATTTCTTCACCTATTATATTTTAGTAATCATTATACAGCTAGTTTGGTTGAAAGAACAAATTACCGCGTTCTAATATATATATTAAAAATAATTGTTATAATGAAAAAAACTAAGATAATTTGTACAATTGGGCCATCTTCGCAGGGTAAAAAGGAGTTAAACGGAATGGTAGCGGCTGGGATGGATGCTGCAAGGATTAACACTGCTCATGGTAAGATCAGTGATTTTTCATCTAAGATAAAGGCTATCCGAAAGATATCTGACATGCCAATAATCTTGGATATTAAGGGTCCTGAAGTCCGTTTGAATATTGATTGTCCGATGGATTTTAAGAAGAATGATGTGTTAACTGTTGGGTTTGATGAGGGACATGATATCTGGTTTAATCAGGATATTTTAAGTCAGATTAAGAAGGGTGATGAATTGCGGATTGCTGATGGCATGATTAGTGCTCAAGTAGTTTCTAAATCAGGTAAGACTGTTAATTTAAAATGTAGGGATAAGATTTGTTCTATAAATGGGTCTAAAGGAGTTGTTTTTATTGGTAAGAGGATGGATGTACCCTTGCTGTCTGACAAGGATATTTTGGCTATTGGATTAGCTAAGGATAATGACGTGGATTTTATTGCCTTGTCTTTTACTCGTGATAAACGTGATTTGTTAAATCTTAAAAGAAGATTGAAATCTGATGATATGGGGATAATAGCTAAGATAGAAAATAGTGATGGAGTGAATAATCTGGCTGAAATCATCAAGAATTCAGATGGATTAATGATTGCTAGGGGGGATCTTGGAGTGGAATTGCCTGCGGAAAAGATTCCAATTATACAGAAAAGGGCTATTGAGGACGCTAATAATCAGGGTAAGATCAGTATTGTCGCAACTGAGATGTTACATTCGATGATAGATAATCCTAGGCCAACTAGGGCGGAGACTAGCGATGTTGCTAATGCTATCCTTGATGGGGCTGATGCTATCATGCTTTCAGCAGAGTCTGCTATCGGTTCATATCCTGTTGCCGCTGTTCGTACTATGCGGGATATTGCATTGGAGGTTGAGTCATATGTCCCTAGGGGTCAGGTTTTCTTTCAGGGTAAGGACACTTCTCTTGCGATTGCTAGTGCTGTTAATTCGATAATTGATTCTATAAAGATCGATAAGATTGTTGTATTAACAAATACGGGTTATACTGCTAGATTAATCTCTAATTTTAAGTCTGGTAAAGATATTATTGCTTTTACTCCGTCTAGATCTGTTCGACGTAGGCTTGATTTGATCTATGGTGTAAAACCTATTTATCATAAGCGTTTCCCTGAGAATAAACGTTTAGAACATATTACTAGATATTGTCTGGATAATAGACTTCTTAATTTGAGTGATAATGTTCTTTTTACTGCTGGAGTTTATCTGAAAAAACCGTCGACGAATTTATTGGAGATTCATTCAGTTAAGGAAATAGTAGAATATGCTAAACAGAGGGATGTTTAATCCCCTCCTTTAGCCTGGGTTATCTTTCTTTGCCCGCCAACTTGCATATACATTACTTCACTACCCTCTTTTATCAAGGATTTGATCTCGTTATCTTTTGGCATTGGCATATCAAAGGTTTCATAGGATTCCATATCCATCATTTGAATGGTTTCACCTATCACTGCTAATACTTGGGCACTACCTTTCTTAATTAATGGTACTTCTGCTTTGTCACTTGCTGGTGTTATCATGCTTTTCTTTTGTCCTTCAAAGATGCCGGTTGCATCTATTCTTACTCGTGCACCACCATGTTTTCCAGGCTTAGAATGTGTCATGTTTGAAATCTTGCATGGTGTATCATCTATAAGGATGTATTTACCAGCTTTTAATGTTCTAACTTCAACTATCTTTTTCTCCATAATTGGACCTCATATTTTTTGAATATTTAAAGTGAATAAATATTTTCGATATCCTATAAAAAACCAATATTTTCCACCGAAACGTTTTTAAGCTAACATGACTATAATAATATAGGTGGGTTGGGGTTACTGATATTCGACTGGTATTCAGGGAAACACCTCCTATACAGGAAAGCTGGATTACCACACAAAGACCAACCTCGTTTGTGTTGTTCAGCCTCGCCCAACCCGCCTAATTCTAAAAAAACTCTACCCACCAATTAGATGAGAGTAAGCAAGGTGAGGGGATGGATAATATTAAGTTTATAAGACCCTCTTGGGAGTCGTATTTTGCCAAGATTGTGGAAGATGTTGCTTTAAGATCAACTTGTTATAAGAGACAGATTGGAGCCTTGGTTGTAAACACTGATCATGAGATTGTTTCTACTGGATTTAATGGTAATGTTCGTGGTGTATCTCATTGTGACGAGATTGGATGTATAAAAGATGAGATGGGATTAAAAAGTGGTGAAGGTCAGGAATGGTGTACTGCTGTCCATGCTGAACAGAATGCATTATTGCAGGCTGGTAAATTAAGCCGTGGCTCTACATTATTTGTTAATGCTTTTCCATGTAAGATTTGTGCTAGATTAATTGTGAATGCTGGAATCAATAAGGTTGTAATATCTGGAGAGTATACTGATAAGGATGGATTAAAAATACTTGATTCATCTGGAGTTGAGGTTATACACATCAAATTAGATTCAGGTAAAATTAATGGATGATTCAAAGATTATTATTGGTTTGATTGGCTCTATTGGTTCAGGTAAGACTATTGTCGCCGACTATCTTGTGAAAAAATACGATGCTCGAATACTCCGGTTCTCTAATGTGTTACGAGATCTGCTTGATCGATTACATATTGATAATACTCGTGAGAATCTACAGATATTGGGCTCATGTTTGAGGTCTTCGTTTGATAATGATGGTATATTAGCCGACGTGTTGGGGAAGGATATTATTGAGGCAAAAGAGAAGATTATCGTTGTCGATGGTATTAGATATGAGAGCGAATTTAATATGGTGAAAGATTTGAAGGGTCAAATCACATATATTCACGTGACTCCTGAGATACGATATCAAAGAGTTGTGAACCGGGGTACCAGGGGAGAAAAAGGATTATCATATGAAGATTTTTTAAAAAATGAGGATAAGGCTACTGAACATTATATCTTAGAATTAGGTGAGAAGGCTGATCATATCATTGATAATAATGGTACGTATGATGAGTTGAATAAACAAATAAAACAGCTTTTTGATGGAATGATTTGATAATATTTATGTTTTTTAAATCAATTTCCCATTTTTAACTAGGTGGAAGGCTCATATATTAGCTTATTGTTAAAAATGGAAGATCGTGGCCTTGAGATCATGGAACCACCTAAGCCTCAAGGTAAAAATCCTGGGATTCGACTTGATATTATGAAGAAGATTATATCTGATGTTGATAATCATCCTATTTTAAAAGAAATTTTTGGGGTTCCTGTTTCAAATAAACTTGCTATTATCACTGTTAATAAAAAGCTTAGACTGGTTGAAAACGGTGTTTTAGAGCTTTCAGATGATCAGAAACAAGTTTTTCAATCTATAATCGTAAATATTATTAACGAGAACAAGAAATTGTTTGGAGTGGATTAATATGGGTATGGCGGACTTGGTTGGCCAGTGGGGTGATGGTTTCGCCCTTGAATTTGAACATACTCTTGCGGGTGCTGGTGTGGATATGGGCTTCTTTGGTGATGGTGCAGGAGGAGATTTATAGGATTTATTTTATTATCAGGGTTACTGAGTTTACTCTATCTACTATGACTTCTGGGTAAATCCTGACGACTTCTTCTTCAATTCTGTCTAATATTGCTATCTGTATCATTAGGTTGTGTAATCGTGGATCAGTAATGAATTCTGAGGCTTTAAAGTCGTGTGTAGTATATCTTTTCTTGTTATAGGCTTCGATTGCTGCCTTGGTTATTAGTTCTGGATTAATGTTTTTCCCGTATACACAGATTATTTTGCGCGGTTTCACAGGAAGTCTGGTTGGTACGATTATGCCTGAATCAAGTTTTTTAACACCTTTTGGAAGAGCTTTTCGTTTAATTGGTTTGGCCTTAAGTTTAATTGGTTTTTTGATTGGCTTTGTTTTTTTCTTGATTTTTTTTGTTGTTTTCTGTTTTTTTGCTGGTTTTTTTGGAGTTTTAGCCTTCTTTTTTACTGGTTTATGTTTTTTAACCGGTTTTTTAGGAGTTTTAACCTTCTTTTTAACAGGTTTCTTCCTGGTTTTAACCTTCTTTTTACTAGGCTTTTTAACGGGTTTAGCCTTCTTTTTAACTGTTTTTTTTGGTTTAATCTGTTTTTTAGCAATTTTCTTAGAAGATTTAGCCTTTTTTACAGTTTTTGATTTCTTTTTGACTGCCATTTCCACCCTTTTATATATATGATTTATTTATTAAAAAGGGGTGTATTTAGGTAATGTATCTCCCTATTATCGTTGATTTTAACTTTATCGCATGGTGTGGGCACATTTCATGGCAGCAATAGCATCTGATACATTTTTTTAATTCGATTTCAGCTTTATTATCCTTTATCTTTATTGTCTTCATTGGGCAGTTATTTACGCATATCTTGCATGCTGTGCATGCTTTTGTTGTTTGAGGGTATTGGATTAGGAATCTTGTAGTTATTGATGATAAAAGATTCATTAGTATGTTATTTCCCCCCATTTTTGGGTGGATAAAGTCTTTTTGGATGTAATCTTTGAGATTTTCACCTAGTATTTCGATATTATTCATATTAGTTTCTGGATAACCTCTGTTTTTAGCGGCTTTAAGAGTTGATATATCATCTAGTGTTATTCCAGTTATTTCTGATGCTATCATATCTAATGCTGTTGTTTCTACTCCACCCATTAGTAATCCGATCTCTCTTGGTTTTCCTGCATTTGGTCCTTGTCCTTCCATGCCTGTTACCGCATCTACTATTGATAATCTGGGTTTGACTAGGTTGTTTAAGTCTAACAACATTTCTGAAAAATCAGTTACATCTCTTAATTTCTTATGATATCCTGGTTTTTTTAGCCCTGGGATTAATCCAAACAGATTTTTTACAGCACAGGTGATCCCGGTTAATACATGTGTTTTAAATTTGGGGAGTGATATGATGCCATCTACGTTGTCGTATACTTCTATCATATCAAATGCTTTTATAAGTTTTCCATTAGGGGAGGAAATTAATTTGGTGGATGTATTATAATTTAATTCTGAACCAGTAGCTTCTGCAACTTTGATATATCCTGCTTCCTTATACGCTCTTTTCAGGTATGGCTTGTTTAATGGTCCTCCAGGACTGTCTGCTATTATAGTCTCACATCCGTGATCATGTAGTTTTTCAATTATGCATTGTAGGATTAGGGGATGGGTTGTTACTGCTTGTTCTGGTTTAGCAGGTCTTAACAAGTTTGGTTTTACTAGTATTTTTTCTCCCGGACTAACATAATTCTTGATTCCACCGAGTAGGTCTAATGTTCTTTGTAATGATTGGTCTAGAAGTCCATATTCGTATTCTTTACAACCGATTAGGCTGATTTGAGTCTTTTCCACAATAATAAATATCTTTTAATATTATATAAACATTTTGACTCACATTTTTTGTGAGTTTTTACAGGAAAATTTATACATGTATTATAATATATATTATTTAATATACATATTATATTTAAATAATTATAATAGAGTTATAATATCATAATATTCAAATACGATGAAATTTTTTTTTACATTTCTTATCTAAATTATTATGAAGAATTTTTTTTCACAGGTATGCGATATTTAGATTTGCATGCATCATGTAGCTTCCGTTCATTGATTATCACCATATTATCCTCAATAAGGTTCCGGCAAACAGCACATTTTGGATTAATAATAGATTCTAGATTTTCAACGCATTTCGGTTTATCGAAGCTACAAGCCGTGTTTCCCTTGATTTTATCGAGTATATACTCTAATTTATCTAGATCTTTAGACGTTAATTCCATACTAAACTATTGATATTCCTAATATTAAATGTGATAACACTTAGTGCACTGAATATATGTATTCTAGTATATGTTTTGATTTAAGTCTAAAACCAGGTATCGAAAATGCGATTGTATATCATATTGATGTGGTATGAATTATGTTGATTGTGTGGGGTACCCCAAATGAACCATATATATTAATCTAGAACAACTAGTGAAATGGGATATTGTTGTTTTAAGGCCTATATCTATTAAATTTATATGTTTCAGACTTATCCCACATATACAACCGGTTTAACCTTAGGATATGTATACTGTAGTTAATACTTTTTTAACAAACAATATATCAAATTGGTATATTTTAATGCATTGGGCAACCCCATTAAGTACCTATAATTACATTAAAACAACATTCGATATAATATTCCATTTTTTAATATAATATTAATATCATAAGTATAATATAGATTCTCTTTAAAATTGTCCATTTATTCCAGAAAATGATTATTCTATAACTCAAAAATAACAACCAAAATGCTTGTAAAGTAGTGAATAGAATAAAAAAAAGATAATATGAAAATATTTTTTTCATGATATTTTACATCAGTATGGAAAAATTTTTTTACATCTTATAAATATATCTATATGAAAAAATCCAATAAATCATATCTTTAAATAAATAATAAATAAATTATATCTATTTTAAAGTATATATTATTGTTAATTCTTTTTTATGAAATTTTTTATTTCATGTTATTGGTAAATGTTAGTGTTAGGAAAATATAAAGGATTAAAATATAATAAGAGAGGATATGAAACTATCTGTTGTTATACCTGCCCTAAATGAAGAGGAAGGAATTGGAAGGACAATCGACGATCTGAACAAAACCCTTAAAGGCCTAGAATACGAGATAATAGTGATAGACGACGGTTCAACAGATAATACATCAAAGATAGTAAATGAAAAAAAAGCGGTTCTTGTGAGACATAAAGTGAATAAAGGATATGGTGCAGCAATAAAGACTGGCATAAAAAAAAGTAAGTTTGATACAATATGCCTACTTGATGCAGACCACACATATCCTCCAGATGAAATCCCACATTTAATGTCTCACTACACTGAATTAGGCGGAATTATTTCAGGAAGTAGGTTCCTGGGAACAAATACTGGCATGCCTATAATCAGAAAATTAGGCAATATGTTCTTTATAAGACTGACCAGTTTACTGCTTCTAAAAAGGGTTCATGATGTATCAAGTGGAATGAAGATATTTTCAAAAGACACAATAGAAAAGCTTAAGCCTCTACCAGACACATTAGATATGATGTTAGTGATAACCATAAGAGCTATTAAGAAAGGGATAAGTTTCAAGGAAATCCCGATAACTTATATGGATCGTAAAGGGGCATCAAAGCTGTCTGCATTTAAGGAAGGAGCCAGATTTTTTAAAACTATTGTAAAAACAGCTCTACTAGGTTGAATTATTCTTGTTTTGACCAATATTTTTCAATGAGAGAGTATTTTCACACATACTCTTACGTCCATTATCAACTATTTCATCGCATAATTCTGGTTTAAAATTCTCTATAGCAACCTTGATAATACAATCCTCAAGTCCAAGCTGTTGTTTAATGAAATAACAAGGCTCAGTAGAACCACGTTTTATCGCAGCATATGACAAGCATTTCTCGAGATCAACGCTATGGTCTAATGACGTGCAGACTTCAAAATCTTGAGCTCCAGCATACTCGAATATACAACGTTCCCGATAATCCCTATTTTCTAAAACACTGCATAATGAACTATTTTTCCTTGCAATAGCCTGTTTTGAAGTGCAAACTACTTCTTCAGAGCCATATAACCTAGTACAGTTAAAATTAGCTATAGAATAACTCCTATAAGTGTTACAACCAGTGCAAAAGACGATTATAACTACTATCAGGGGGATAAACCATCTCATTCAGATAAATAATTGTAGTATAACCTAATATGTTATGATGAAATCACTTGAAAAAGATCTAAAATTGTTTATGAGACAATATCTTGGAGACTCATCAAATACATTCCTAAAAAAAGAGTTTAATAAAGCCGATATTACCGATATACAGTCAGCTACAACAACCGATAAAAAGAAACTAATTAATAATATCTGCCATGATTTGTTTAAACCCCTTATGAGCCGAGGTAGAGTTTCCCTCGCAAGATCAAAGTTAATGGGAATATTGGATGTAAAACCCCTACTTGCTGAAATACCTTCAAAAGAGGCTATGACGCCTATAGTAGTCGATTATTTTAAGAATACTCAGGAATTGATCATTAAGAAAGAAATTATAAAATATGGTGTATCTGATGTTAATAAAACGACCAATCAGGTAAGGATAGATATATTAGCATCCATGATGAAACAATATTTTGGTGACATTTCACATCTTATAATCCAGGATAAACTTGAAGAATTTAAAATAAAGGATATTGATAGTGCACCTGAAACCCTTAGACTATTGTTAATGGAATCAATTATGCTTTCATTAATAGATTTTTGCGTGAAACCTGTTACAGGTAGAATGATAAGATCGGAATTAATTAGTATTCTAAAACTCGATTTATATCATGTACAGGGGATAGAAGATCCTACAATACCTGAAAAATTAAAAAAACTTTCAAATCATCACAAGATAAAAAACTGGATATTTCATATATGACAAAACGAGATTTTATCGACTTATCACTACTTGTCGTAAAAGAAGAATCAGGAAATATGGGTGTTTATAACACTGATAATATTTCAATAGAACTCAAAGAAGAGTTATTAATTAAGGTTTTAAGAAGAATTGTGGGAGAGATAATAATTCAAATAACCGATAAACTAGGTAAAACAAATATTGAATATCGTATATCATTCCTCTATGCTTTGATAAGGACATATCTTGAAAAATCAATGTCTGAAGAAGATTCATCTGATATAGTCGATAAGATTTTTAATTCTATTTCAATTATCATTTAGATAATAACAGGTGTAATGCAGGTTCAGCTATGATAAGATCATATTCAGTTAATATACCCACTATTTTCTCTCCATCAGAAACAGCGAGTTTCTTTATCTTATTATCACGCATAAGTCTTGCCGCATCTTCCAATTCTTTCTGATAATTAATCATAACTAATGGTTTAGATGTTATTTCACCTACACAAATCCTTTTAGGATTCAACGCTTCTGCAACAATTTTACATACAATATCATTTTCAGTAATAATGCCTACGGTATTCCCCGTATCAAGTACTATAAGTGATGAAATCCCCTCAGCCTTCATTAACTTTGCTGCTTCAATAATCTTTTTAGATTTATCAACACATACAACATCCCTAGTCATTATATCAGATACGCGGATCATTAAAAAATAATCGGAATCTACATATTTATAAAGATATAACACCAGGTAAATCGAAAAATGACGAGTCTTAGAAAAGCAGCTTTGAATGAACCAATAGAAAAGAATGGGAATTCAAACATTTTTCTACTTTCAATAATCATTATCCTACTGATCTTCCTAATTATGATGCTCCTAAGTACAAGCGCATACATCTACTATCAACCCGGAAAAAATAATGAAAAACCAACAATAACCAATACTACAACTAGTACTACAACTAGTACGACAACCACTACAACAAGCACAACCACTACTACAACAACAATAACCTCAAGTACTACGACTACAACAACAAGCACAACCACTACTCAGAAGCCTTGTGGGGGATTAGATGAAACACCATGTAATATTAATGGATCCATAGAATGTGACGAAGGATACATCTTAGACTCCAATAACATTTGTGCACCACTTGATTGTGTTCCATCAGTAAACAGTGGAAATGAAGGGTGTGGAGCATTTGCATTACAATACTGTACCTAATAACAAGAGAATTTAACCATTTAATTGCTTTTTTTCCATTTCTGTCGCAATAACAACACCAGCAGCAAGACCTATTGCTAGCATGAACAATATTGGTTTTTGAAAGATTACGCCGAGAATAACCCCTGCTAAGCCACCGCCTCCGAAATAGAGTGTCCTATACTTTCTCCCAGGAATATCTTGTTCTTCTTCTGACATAATTAAAACATTATTCAAATTCTATGTATATATATTTACTTTTCCGCAAGAGACAAGGGTACTTGTGTTGGATAGACGATTATACCCTTATCTCCAATATCCATGGGCCGAATATCCGCGTTTATCTTTGTTCCCCTCATTTTAACCACTCTGAAACAACGTTCGTTGCGTTCTCTATGTGTGCTCCAGAATAGTTGAAATAATCCATCAGCAAGGAAATGTTCGTCTAAGTATTTTATTTCTCTTCCACCTTCATTTTGTTCTGCTGTAAGAACTGAAGTACATCCAGCTTCTTTGACTTCTTTAATGAAATTCAATAAGTTGACTCTTTGTGACACATCGTCTTTAAATAGGTATCTGAATAATGTGACGGAGTCAAGAACTAGCCTTTGTGCCTTCACCTTTTTTATTGCATCTCCTATAGTCCTTGTAGCACCTGTTGAAGATTGCCCATAACTTGTTTGTGATAGTATTGCAAGTTCATTGGATTTTTCATACTTGGTAAAATCCCATCCAAACGCTTTTCCATAGTTCCTAACAGTATCCGGTACATCTTCAACAGTCAGATAAATACCGGGTTCTCCTTTCTCAAGACCGCTTATTATGAATTGCATGGCAAAATTACTTTTACCTATCCCTGGTGGACCAGAAACAATTGTTACACTGTTTTTTGGCACTCCCCCACAAATCATCTCATCAACGCCAGGAACTCCAGTACTATATCTTTTTGAAAAATCCATTTTATTTATACCCATTATTAATTATTTTTTAGGATAAAAAAGAATTAGTCTGGTCGAAGCATACGTCTCGACTTTCCAAGAACCGCATTACCCAATAATTGATCGTGTTTTGTGATATAACTAACTATCTGTTTGGTTGTCCATTCCGTCTGAGAGGGTCTAATCCTTGCATCCAGGTGAACTAGATAAAGTGGGAGAGGATATCCATAACTCTTACTACCCTTGGATAGTTTTTTTATCAATCGTATTATAGATATGAAATCATTCTCCCAGTCAGGGACATCGATTCTAAGGGGATTGGATATCTCAGTAGTCTTTAAATAACATGTTTGAAAAGACGCTTTAAGATTGACGCTTAGCATCTCATCAGCTTCGAATCTGCTTTGTGGGGTGAAAATTAAGGTCCTATACGTGCTTTTTTCTGAGATTACATTCAGTAGTGTTGAATCTGTCATAAATGGTGGGAATTTAATGGAATTTTTCTTTGATAAATAGGTTGATAATAACCGGCTCTTACTATCTTCAGATACCCCGATTACGTGAATTTGTTTCTGCTTGCAATATTTTAATAGCCTTACGAATTTCTTTCGATATATCTCATATTCAGGGCATCTTATTGGATCTCTCCTAGCTTTTACATAGAGTGATCCATCTAGGAATATATGGCTTGGAGAATGTTTTTTTACTGATTTGAGGGCAACATCAAACTCCATTCCTTCCCTTAATAATTCAACACGATCCTTCAGATTTTTATCATAATCTATGATATTCATGTCTACGTCTCGTTCAAATACTTCGCCTTTTTCAGAACCTTCTTCAGACGCAATGATGAGACATGAAGCCCTAATTAGATAGATTCCAACACCAAGAAGCTCACGAATACCTTCACCCCCGTCAACAAAAGCCAGTTTTTTACTTGAAGATTTTTCTTGCTCCCCGATATCAAGAAGGATTTCTTCAACATTTAGAGAAGATCTTATATCACTAATTACCTGTTTAAAATCATCAAATTTTTCGATGATCTGTTGTCGTCTATGTGAATATTTATCCATCCACAGGCCGTAATGTGTCATGTCAAGTCATATTTTATATTATTGTTTCTTCTTACGTGATTCACAATTTGGGTTTACACAAAACTTCCAAGGTCTCTTCCCTTTGTTTATCACAGTTACAATCGCATATTCACATATTTTACATGTATCGGTTTTTTTAATTAATCCTTTTGGAAGAGGGAGAGTACACCTACATTTCGGATATTTATTACATCCAATGAAAAATCCTCCGAATTTACTATTTCTTAATACAAGGTCGCCGTCGCATTCAAGGCAGTTTCCTAGACTATTTGCTTGTTTTCTAGCATCTGCAATGGATTTTCCAAGCGATTCCCCGATCTGTTTCTCGTTTTTCTTAAAGTCGGATGATATTTTCTTGATAGCATTTTCACCATCTTTAATTACTTTTTCATAAGTCAGCTTGCCCTCTCTAATAAGATTCATATCATCTTCGAATTTCCGTGTTAATGACTCGCTTAAAACTTCGGGACAATATTTCTCTAGTGTATCAACCACATTTATTCCAAGATCTGAGACTTCAAGGGCTTTCCCATTGACATATCCTCTCCTGAAAAGTATGTCTACTATCTGGGATCTTGTAGATTTGGTTCCAATATTCCGTTTCTCCATCTCTCGGATGATTGATGCTGGAGTATATCGTTTAGGGGGTTGTGTCTCTTTCTCATGGATTAATATATCTTTTACATCTACGATCTCGTTTTTCTCTAGTAATGGAAGTTCTATTTCCTCAAATTTTGCATATTTTTGATATAGGTTATGCCATCCTTTTTCAACAGTTATCGTCCCCTTTGAGATGAATTGTTCGCCATTATTATCTAGTGTCACCTTCATTGTTTGACGAATTGCTTTTTCGCCAAAAGTCGAGAAGAACCGTCTAACTACCAGATCATAAATCTTCTTATGAGTTCCATCAAGCTTTAACGGGGTTTCCCCTGTAGGATGTATTGCAGGATGTGCTGGATCAGTTTTTTTACCATTTGCTGGTTTAAGCTCTTTTTTCCCTAATAAGATGCCACATTCCTTTTCATACTCTATTTGATTTTTTATCTTAGAGATAATAGTCCTACAGTCGATATCATCTGGTATCTGCTGGCTTGAAGTACGAGGATAGCTTATCAAAGCAGTTGTATATAAGTCTTGTGCAAGATTCAATGTTGTCCGGGGGTCTATACCATGATGACGATATGCTTCGGTCTGTAAAGTAGTCAAAT
>CAYREE010000043.1:0-15944 GCA_964423225.1 uncultured archaeon
GGTTTCCGACCGGATCATTTAAGGATCCTGGCTCGATGCTAGAGGCTGCTGCAATGATCGACACGCTCCAAGCATTAAACGGGCCTGATGGTGACAAGAAGGTTAGATCCTTGATAGTTACGACTGGTAACATGGGTTTGTCTCAGGCAGAGATAAACTATAGGACAGTATTCGCCCCGAATGGAGAACTCCAGGTTGCAGTCAACGGAGAACCAGGCATAGTGACTGCAGTCTATAGTAGCAAGCCAGCAGAATCTCTAGTAAAGAGGATGTCTGAGATAGGTGCGGATGTTGTAACCGGTTTTAATGATTTTCACCAAGCCTTCGATGAAAAAGGTCATGGTGTGCTAGTTGATCCTATAGGACACTATAATTTTTGGACTGGTGATACGATGCTAAGGACCAAAGCGTCAGAGACCTTCGCACTAAGATCGATTCTAGATGCTGTTCGTAAAAGAGGTCGGGGAGATGTGGAAAAAGTCGTAGACTATCTTAAATCCGGGAATACTGGAAGTGATGGGCGTAAAATCCTTGATGATACGGCAAAGAATATGACTCTATTAGTCCCTGTTGGTAATGCGATAATGTCGAGCGGGATGGCGATAGGATTCCACAACCTCAAGAAAATGGACATCATATCAGAAAAACCATATTTTATCGGGATAACACCTGCAAAGGCGGTTCCATTAGGCGAGATCCAGCAATATGTTGCAGGATACACTGATAAACCGCCGCAAGTACCTAAAGAAGATGTTACTTTAGCTCCAGGCGTCCGATGCCCAATGGCGGTTCAAGGTCCAGACACCCTGATATTTTCAGATGAGACCGTTTCGATATCTGATCCAGTAGCATTAATGACATATGCTTCAGTATTGGCTGAGAATCCTAATGTGTCTCTTGCAAGCGCGTTCGGATACCATTATATCCAGCATGCTAGAGACAGGAATCCAAAAGGCATAATCATCCCCCTCTTCACTGGTCTAAAACGTGGTGAAGGAGAACCTATTGAATTTCAACAACAGTTATTCTAGAAAAAACAGTTTATTCATGGATTCTTAATCCAGTTATTCCCAAAAATAATCTGTATATGACGATAAATGAATCCCAGAAACCACATGATCATATTGTCCGCTTCGATGGTACAGTAAGATTAGGAGAAAAACTTAGGGAAAAGGATGTTACCGTATCTCGAGTAGATATACCCCGGGCAGTAGAGGATGGAGGACCTATCGCTGCAACCTTGATCAAACCATCAACCGGGCTAGAAACCGTCAGACAGATGGTTATCCTACGGCATGGATTATATTCAAGACGTGATGGAGTATTGATGTATCGACTATGCCATGGACTATCAAAATCCATCATGGATGATGAGACAGCGATAATCTCGATTGATGCAAGCGGTCATGGAGATACTAAGATCCTCAATAATGAGCCTGGTAAAATATATCCGATCGAAAGGGAGGCTGATGACATACAGGCAGTGGTTAGGCACTACAGTAGAGAGCATGGTATCCAGGACTACTCAGTCATTGGCCATAGTCGGGGAGCCGCAGCCGCAGTTATTGCAGCATCAGCCGACGAACGGATAAAGACAGTAATAATGGCTAATGGTTTGCCGGACCTTACGACTCCAAAAGAGATATACCAGGATGCATTCACCGACGATCTTAGGCTCGCGTTTGATCGGGGAGATTGGATTGAATACACTCATCTTAGAAACAGAGAGACATTCCAGGTTAGCAGGTCATCGTTTTTCAGAGAAGGCAGGACAAAAATGTCTAGTGGAAGTGTTGAGAAAGATTATATTGTATTTGGGTGTGCTCGAAAGCTTAGACCAGACCAGGAAGTCCATGTCAAACACAGCAGAAACGATGAGAGAGTTTCTATAAATAGGATTGATCATTTTAAACAAAGGTGTGATGATGCGGGAGTCACTAATGTGAGATTCTATGCTGGCGGGCCCGGTCAAGAGACTGTGATAAGTGGTGATCATATGCTGTCGAGCATGGATGATAGGAATGCATTATTGGATAAATGCGCAAAGATTCTCAAACCAAACAAGTCCTAATATATCTCGTGTTCTTCTTCCTCTACTTCTTCTTCAACCGGCTGTCGGGGTGCGGGTTGTGGCGCTTCATCGTAGTCTTCCTCACATAATAGTTCGTGTAAATGTTTGTTCTCGAAATTCCATATGAGAAGCGACATGACGGCAAGAAGCAGTAGTATTGCTAGGAAGAATAATGCGGTTAGGCCTACTGATGCGACAAGGCTTATTGCTCCGGCGTGGAAGAATACTGCTGATGATAGCATAAGTCCGATGAATGCAAGGCATATGGTGCCGAATATTATCTTGTAGTAGTCCCAGTATGCTCGTGTCCTTTCTAACTTCACGAGGAATAGTTTATCCATGTTAATTTATTACTTCTCCTCTTTTTTAAAGGATGGTCGTCTCCCACGCCTTGTCTTGACGTTTATCCTGTATTTTTGCAATGGGTGTTTGAATGTGCAGTCACTGCATCCTAATCCATATGATCTTATTGTCTCACATGTTGGGCAAGTATACTGGGTTCCTCCTTTTTCTCCTGATAGGAAGTCTATCTGATATGCTGCAACATCCTCGCTGAATTTTGGGCTTACCCTAAAAATATTTATCACATCATCTTTCTTCAGTCCGAGATTCAGGAAGAATGTGGCTAGTATGAACATCACATTATGCGATGCTGTCCCCTGTTCAAGCATTTTTAACATATTCTGTATGCATTCAGGTAGAGCATCATCTCTAACATCCTTTGCACTAATCTTGTCTCTTGAACCAGTTAGACTTGCCTTTAATGTTTCCGCGATATTCTTTAATTCTTCTGGGGCTTTACTCACATCAACTGGCTCCATAATCCGTAATCTTATCGCCTCCCGCAATAGTTCTTTGGATTCATCCTGTCTTAATCCAACAAGCCCGTTCTTAATGGTCCTGTTTACAAGCTTCCACCTAGTATTCTCTTTTACTAGGGATGATGATAATTTGAGGTATTCTGGGACTGGCATGCCTTCATCATCCAATCTAACACCAAGATCATTTAAAACTTCTTTTACAACTTGATCTTGTTCTCCCATGAGGAATTTATATGATACACTTGCTTCTACCTGTGAATACTGATCGATTATCCTCTTACTTCCTATCAGGTTAACAAAGATTCGTGCTATTGGATAGCTTAAGACTACTAGTTGGGCTGATAGTTTGTCTGAAATATCTGGACTGTATTTCCCCTTGATACAGTCTAATAGACGTTGTCTTCCCAGTTCAATGCATGCTGAATAAACAGGATGGTTCAGGATTTCAGCGAATCCTAGGCCTAGGGAGGCTACATACTGTTTTGCTTCGTTTAAAAACGGGTATTTTGCTAGTTTGGTAATGTCGTAGTCCATGTTCATCCAATATATTCGTTTTTAACAGTGTGTGCGATCCATTGTACATAGTTTTTAGACTTCCATAAGACAACGTACATTCCGTCATAGACTCTGACGAGTTCTCTAATACCTTTTCCTTGTGTTTGGCTTATTGCTATTGGAATCTTTCCATCATATGCTATTGGCTCATCATCTCTTTGTGCATCATTTACTTTAAGATAGAAAAACTCATCAGTCCTTACGACCATTACCGTGAAGAATACTTCATATGTATCAGACCAGGCGTATCCGTCGTATACTCTCATATATGCTCGGTAATTACCTGAATCAAGTTTTACTTCATTGCTTAATCCTTCGAATGACTCATTGTATACAATCCTCTGGGTGTGGCTTGATGTAACATCTTTTATCCATAGACTGGTTTGTAATCCTTGTTTGTATGATTCTGGATCTTCTATTACAATGAAGAATTTCGAGTGTTCATTTGATTTTAGTCCTCTGATCTGTAGGTTTTTCACGACTGGTCGCCAGTGTGGATTATATCCTATCTCTAATAGGAATTCTGAATCGCTTGCAGCCCCGAATTTTACTTTATTACATCCAATTTTTAATTCACTGATTCTTTCTTTCATCTGCTCGTTTCTTACGCTTGTATTGAATGCATATTTCGCGTCGTTGACAATCACGAACGGATTTATAGTCGTCTTCTTATCCTGAATATCGGTTATTGTAAATGACTGGTTTGTAGGGTTTATCTCACCTTCTATGCATACTGTGAACTCTTTAGCGGATTCGTCTGGGTAATAGGTTAGCATATATCCTGAATCAGAATATGCTATCTTTGATGCGAGAGTGAATAATAACAGGATTATTATCCCGAAAAATGCCCCTATTATAAATGAAGCTCCCTTGTTGCCAATCCTATTCTTCATTGTATCTATCCTCATTATTATTTTCCTTTCATCATAAGTTAATCAAGATACTAGGGACCTTGGTAGATATTATGTCTAAATATAAGACTAGATCTGAAAAGCTTTTAAACACAATACAGGCTCTTGAAGACGAGAAGGAGATAAGTATTGGTGAATTAAGAAAGCGTGTAGGTAGTCTTGAAGAGGCTAAATCCATAGCATCGCTTCTTTTCGATATTGGATTCGCCAATGAGACAACGCGTATAAACAAGGAGACTAATAGAAAATCTGTTATTCTTGAATTGTCTGAAGACCTGGGTAATCTAGAAGATAGCTGGGAAGCTATTAATGCTTTTATCATGGGTTCAAGGGAAGCTATTGAATATGCGCGTGTTAGGGAATATTTATCCAATTCTATGAAACCTAAAGAAAAAATCATAATTGAATCAAACACTCTAAATGAAGGAGTGGGTACTGGAGCTAGGCTTAGTCCGAGACAACGCATGAGCCGAGAGTCAGACCAAGTTATTGTTCGAACTCAAAAGGCTGATCCTGAGACTGCAGAGAAATTTGTTAAAGACTTCCTTGATGTAACCGATATATTAGATAATCAAAAGACTATAAAATCCGAGAAAGAGGATGATGATAAATGAGGATATTAATCTTGTTGTTCATGATAGTCCTCTTGTCGGCTGCATTTTATCTCTTATGGTCTGGGAACTATCTTAAAGTTTGTCCTGTATGCGATGATGATAATCCGTGTACCTATGATTATTGTACCAATGAAAAGGAATGTGCGTATAAACCGATTGATGGCACGTCGAAAGGGTGTTTTGGTGAGGGGGGATGCATTAAGTATGGGTGTGTTAGGGGAGAGTGTCTTGCACAAGATAAAAAGGATTGTTGTGGAAACAGCATTTGTGAATCATTGGAAAATTTTAATACTTGTCCTAGAGATTGTAAGGGTAGTTGTAGTGATGAGATTCAAAACAATGGTGAATCTGGTATAGATTGTGGAGGTCCATGCGATCCCTGTGGAGATAATGAGGTTGACCATGTTAAGAAGATCAGTTCTTTACGTGATGAATGGTATAAGATTTCTAATGAGTATAACAAGGCGGTGGAAGAATACAATCATGACTTCAACCTAGATAATATCCGTGACAAGTCAACAGACATTTTTTCACGAGTATCATCTATTAAAACCAGGTTCAGTATACTGGATCCGCCAGATGATATGGTTGAATTATACAATCTTTTCTCAAAAATACTAGACTCATATCTCATATCCGTAGATCATATGGTTAAATATTCTACTACACAGAAGGCTAATCATCTTCAGTCGGCGAATAATCATATGAATGAGGCAATATCATATGATCGATTATTCGTCAATTCGTTCAACGAGTATATCGGGCGCTATAATACTATTAAGGTAAACTGTCATAATGGCGAGCATGATAGTGGAGAAGTATTGATTGACTGTGGCGACATCTGCAATAAGAGTTGTTTTAAACAAGTGATTGTGTCAAAGAATATTATCATTGAAAACAGTGGTCATTCAGTCGATGTTTCGATAAACATAACTCCTGCAGCCATTGATTATCCACCTTATCATCGTGTACTACACACAACCTTTGATCCTGAACCATATTCATCGGTAATGGATCCTGAGGGGAATGTAGCCTATGTATACAAGTTGAGGTTTGGGGGTAATGGGATCCAGGAGGTCAAGATAAAACAATTAGTCAAGCTAACTGGAGGATTAAGTCCTGCCCGAGGCTTGTTTAAAACTACTGACCATGATTATGCTATTCAAAACTCAGAGCTTGAAAACCAGGTCTTATGCCCTGTTGCAAACGATTTCCGAGACTCTTCGAAAAAGCCTAAGAATACGGTTGAAAATATTTTCTCTTGGCTAAACAGGAATATCGTCTACTACTCTGATGATATTGAGCATGGTGCCCTGCAGACTTATACTACTCGTAAGGGTGCGTGTGACGAGCATGCTGACCTCTCGAATTCTTTTTCAAGATGCCTTAAAATCCCCTCTAGACGCGTTATCGGATATCTAATAAATTATAGTACTATTGAAGGCCATGCATGGAGTGAATACTATGATGATGGTTGGGTTTTCTTTGATCCTTCGGTTAAGGGTAGTGGTAAGGCTTTCGTGTCTGATACACGGCATATTGTATCCTGTGTGGGAAAAAAGGCGCTTAGTTGCGGTACGACCTATAGTTATTCCTATTGGAAGGGGAAGAAACCAAGATTGAAGGTTGAAGAATTCGTATACTTGGAGTGATTTTGCCCGTTATATTCTCATTCTTCCATTTTTTTTATACTATGCATAGCTCGTCTTCAGCACAAGATTCTAGTTCAAGTGGTATAGCATTAGGCCCATCCCCGGCTATACCTTCTCCAATAGATGATCTGGGAAGTAAAAAGGATGAGATAAAAGCGCAATTAAGACGTGAGAAGAGTGGTGGAAGGTATTATGACCTGGTACCAAAGGCTTTTCATGTCTGGGTTAGGAATCAGACTGATAAGGCTGCACCACAGTTTGGCCTGCAGTTAGGCGATCCAGAATATGCTGGTTTGTTAGATACTATGGCTGAGAACTGGTTGATTAAAACACGTCTTTTCGAGCATTGTGTTACTACTCTTGGTATGGAAGAGCCTAAGAAGCCTGTAGGCATCATGGATGATACGCCGATTTTTGGATTGACTTGTAATGGTTCGCTTCTTTTTCTTAGCGAGCCTCAGGATGCTGCCGGTAATCGAGATGCGAGATATGATCGTATTGATGTTAGGGAACCGACTTCTATTAAAAAGTGGGGGAGAGGTTGTCTTGCTTCTAGCGTCTCTATGGGAGATCCTATCAGTGTTCTTGGATACATCAAGCAGACTAGCCCGTTAATGGATTTGCGTATAAAACCTGGTAACTATGCTGGAGTAAGAGAAACGGTAGTCAGCTTATCCAAGACCTTTGCTGATCTGGATGGGGAATCACTAGCAAGCTTTAGAGTTTCATCCGGTCGACGAGATAGTAAGTAACATCAGACTCCTCATCCACTATGGCATAGATCATATCCTTGTTAACATTCTTTGCAAGCCGTAGTGCACGAGCCATCTCTGGAAAACTGCACGTATACTCTTCTGGAACAACGTGGACTAGATAGTTGGAATGGCTTTTTCCTACAGTGCCTCCCCTGTCATATAATCTGAAGTCTGTCCCGAACTTTAGGCCGGTCCGGACTACCATTCCACGCTTTCTCAGGTCACGGTATACAATATACTTATTATAGAATTCTTCTTCTTTCCCTGAACCGATTTTCACAATGTCTTCGAAGCTCAGGGCTTTGTCTTTCTTCATTACCTCGATCTTTCCTTCTTCGACTAGGTAGACAGCTTCTATCAACGATAATACGAGGGCTTTTTCTTCTATCTCTCCGTATCCCTTATCATTCAACTGGCTTTTCGTATCGTTGTCGCCGACTAATACCTTGGTCCCTGATAGTATTCCTGCACCCATTTTATACTATTGTCTAATTATACATCTAATTATTATATTATATCTCTCATTTGATGTATAGTACTTCATATTATATTGTACTAGTAAATCTAATAGTGAGTCATATGTTCAGTCAATTAAAGCATGCATTTTTTACAAATCCAGTTCTAAATCCGTTAATTCGTTCCCTTACCTATCCCTTGTATTCATACCTTGGTATCTCAAGGTTGAGGAATATACCCTATGTGGGATTATTAAAACTAGATTTTCCAGGTGGTTTTAGCCTGTTATTATATTCAAATGGATCAGATCTGATTTCATCCTTCTTTTATTGGGATGGTATTACTGGTTATGAGGAAAAAACTCTTGAAATATTTCAGAAACTAATAATAAAGTCAGATTATTTTTTTGATATTGGAGCCTATAATGGGATTTACTCCCTAATTGATGCGTCATCTAATTCATCCTGTCAAATACATGCATTTGAGCCATATCCAGACAACTATAAGATGCTGATGAATAATATCAAGATTAATGGGTTTTCCAATATACATGCTCATAACATGGCTATTTCAAATACTAATTGTGTATCAAAATTATATGTTACTGTGGGAAATTCTGAGAACACGCTAATCGAAGGCTACAATACTCCAGTGGATATAATTGATGTTGTCACTTCTAGGATAGATACGATTGTATCTGATGAAAAAATTCCTAGGGTGGATTTTTTAAAGATCGATGTTGAAACTGCTGAGCACTTGGTCTTAATGGGCGCGGAAAAAACAATAATGCAGTATAGGCCGATAATAATCAGTGAAGAATTGTCCAATAAGAGCGATATTATTTTAAAGGAGGCTCTATTAAATCTTGGTTATAAGTTCTTTTGGATTAGTGGTGGGGGATTAGTGGAGAGAAAATCAATTCTTCCCGACAAATCTTTACTTAATAATAATTATCTCCTAATCCCCGAGGATAAAATGGATTTATTCCCTGAGATATTCAACTTTGTTAATTGATTGTTTTTTATACATGTTTTTCGTGTTTTGATTATGGTCGAACAGTTAGATAGGCGAAGATTTCTAGATCGATCGGTCAGAGCTGGTATTACCGCGGCAGCAGCACCTCATTTACTAATGGGTTCTGTGAAAGCAGGCGAGAAAGATGATTATAAGCTTGTTGCCGCTCCAAAAGAGCTTAGGCAGTCTGTTGATGCTGTCCAGGATGATATCGCTGCACTCAGGGCGGGAAATTATGAGCTTGAAAGATTCCACAATGCAGGCATTGACAAGAAGGATGATGAAACCTATGTAATGCTTGTTGAAGATGGTCCAGCTTTTTTCGGTTGTCTAATACTTCCTCACAGTAGGGGAGAGTCGAAACTCGTCCCCATGATGAGTGAGCTGGAGCCTCGAGAAATCCTTCAAGCACGTGATTTGAGGCTTATTGATGGGCGTCTGACAAAAGATACGATAAATGTTTTTCCACTATTATACCCTGATTGGACAGATAAAGGTTTGGTCTGTTATGTTGCAGATGCTACTGATCCAAGGAAAAAATGCATAAGGATTGGCCCTTTCGAGCTTGCTGGTAAAGAGGATCCTAAGAATATGGACGAGGTTATAGCTGGCATATCAAAGGCTGCTAGATGGCTTATTAGCGGGGATTTTAATAAGAATGTCGCTAGAATCCCTCCGAATCCTGAACCAGATCTTATGGCATGGATTTCCGATGAAAAACCATCAGATCTTGATGATAGGCGACTTAAGTGGGAGTCTTTATTCCCTGATCCCTGGGAGAGCAATGAGCCATATACTCAGAAAGACCGTGCGATACGATTCACTTTCATGCCCTCTCATCGGGAGAGAGAGCTTAGATATTTTGCCAAGACCGCAAGGGATCTTAAACAAGCATCTAAGAGAATTCAGTTGACACCCGATATTTTCAGGGATAATGGATTCCATGACCTCTATATCCAGGGCGATCCTGTATCAATATATCCTTTGAAGACCCGTAGGACTGAGTTTCCAAAATATGATGAGGCTGGTACGCGATATGAACTATGCGAAGGTAATAATGTCAGATTATATCCTAAACCAGTTTTCACCGAGGATTTTGATGCTCCAGACTATGTTCCCTTGACTGTTGACATGGGTGCCCTAGGATTTGATGGTGGTAAGCATAACCTATACTATTTTAGGCAATGGAAGCCGGTCGCAAAGCGTGATGGATTCTACTTCTATAGTGACGCTAGCGAGGAAGTTACGAAGTCTGTACTAAAGGATGAGAAAGTCGATTATATCATCGCTGGGATCAATAGGGCGAACATGTATTTTGAAACACTGGATGCTGTGAACAAGGTGCGTATCGTTGACTACAATGTTGCTGCTGCATCTTTTAGCGCAGCATATCCCGACGTGATTAATATCACCGACGAATGGGTGAAGGAAAATACTAAAGACTATCTTCTTATCGCATCCACTCATGAGACCTTACATGCGATGGACAATAAATACAAGATAACTGAAGGATCAACACATCTATCAGACTTCTATGAAAAAAACAAGGATGACAAAGAGTTCAACGACTTCGTAAGAGAGAAGAATTTCTATGGTATTGGTGGCCGTCCAGAAGAGCATGTGAAAGAGTTGTTTGCCTCATTCATACACTCTTTTATGCCACGTGAATTATTGGATAAACTGGATGCGACGAGTGATAATGTACGAGGGAAATACTTGGAATGCCTTAATGCTCTTGAGAAAAGCCTTAAGGCTGCGAAAGGTTTGCCTGAAGATTCAGCTATATATCCTAGGATAAGAGAGATAAGAGAGCATCTGGCTAAGAAAAGAACTAATTGAAACCTTTTTTATTTTTATACATCGTGTTTTTTGACATGGCGGAGACTAATATTGATCGGCGTTCATTCCTTGATCGTTCTGCAAGGGCTGCGATTGCAGCTGCCATTTCAACCACATGTTTGAAAGGACATAGTAAACAACCCCAACCTGAGGTTGAAAAAGATAAATACTGGCTTGTTACTCCCCCAAAAGATTTTTTGGATCTTATTGGTAGTGCACAAGATGATATAGCAGCTCTAAGGGCTGCAAACTATGGATTAGACCAGTTTACTAGTGGTTCTAGACTTGAGGATGATAAGGTTGTTATTAAGCTTGTTGGTAGGGGTATAGGTATGGATAGTTCGTTACAAGATTGTTATCTCAAGAAAATTTCCCCACTACATCCCCTTATAGGTTCGGGACCCGGAAAATTATTAGTGCCAGAGTTTCATAAGCATGTTGACGGACGTTTATATGATGGTAACATCGATCTACATCCTTTTGTTTATGCGGAATCCACTGAGAACGGACTTGTATGTTATGTTGCTGATCCTACTGATCCTAGGCGAAAATGCGTTCAATTAGGACCGTTTGAAACATTGACTAAAAATTCAAAATATACTCCTAAGGATGAGAAACTTGTTACTACTAGTATATTGGATGTTGTCACCTGGCTTGTAGATAATGATACTGGATTACAAGCCTCAAGGATTACCCCGGCTCCAAACCCGGACCTTATGGTTAGATTATCTGACACTGTTCCATCAGATAGTCTGGTAAGACGTGCTAGATGGGATAAAATAATCCCTGATCCTTGGCAAATTGACCCCCCTTTTGAAAAGACAGCGCGGGTTATCCAATTCAATTTCTTTCCCACTGACCGTGAGAAAGAAGTAGATAAGGAGGGTAAAGTCCGTGGTGATTGGAGTAGTGCTGCTCGCCGAATTGATATTACTGGCGAGAGGATAACTGGAAATCAGTGCAGGGATATCATTATTGAGGGGGACATAATATCATTATATCCATTAAAGGCTGCGAGCACAGATCTTCCTGAAATGAATCAACCAGATGCTGATGGTAATCGTTATGAACAAATGGATGATGGGACTGTTAGACTATTTTCCCGCCCTGTTTTCACAGAAGATCCTAATGCACCAGATTATGCTCCCTTAGTGGCTGACATGAAATATCTAGGGCATGGTGAAGACAAGCATGTATTATGCTATCGGAAACAGTGGAAACCATTTACTCAAAGAGACGGCTACTTCTTCTATAGTGATGCAAGCGATGATGTTAATCAGTCAATTATGAATGATGAGAAACTAGAGCATATTATGTTTGGTGTTCGTAGGGCTGCATTACTTTTCAGTGCTGAAAACAGGATGAATAAGATACGGATAGTCGACTATAATCTTGAGAATGCATTCTATAATTCTGGGTATCCTGATGTTGTAAACATTACTGATGACTGGGTGAAAAATAGTTCTGCCACCGTGCTTCTTGCAACAACAACTCATGAAGTCTTACATGGTTTTGATGATGCATTTAAGATTGTTGAAAGCTCTGATCACATCCCTAAACTTTGGGATAAATACCGTAAAGATGAGGACTTTATGGATTTCATAAGGGACGCTAACTTCTATGGACAAGGTGGCCACCCGGAAACTGATCCTGGTGAATTATTCGTCTCATTATTCCATTCTCTCATGTCACCGGATCTTGAGGAAAAGCTTGATGGAACAGATGATAAGATGAGGGGGAAATATCTTGATGCAATAGGAGTCTTGGATAAAGCATTGAAGGCTGCTGAGGGAATTGATAAGGGTGCTCCAATTTATCCTAGGATACAGGATATTATAAAACACATTTCTATTAAAAAAGAATAGCTCTCTTCTTCAATTATTTTCGGAACTATTTGCAAACATTTTTCGCAAGTCTGGATAATTCTTATAGTTACCATCCTCTAGTTTCTTCATTACTAGTATGCCTATGGGTTCTTGTATTAATGCTTCTGGGTCCAGGAAGAATAGTTCGGTCTGTTGTCTTGGATTATTGGAAAAGCCGATTACCAGAGCGTCAATATTTCTTTCTTCATCATAGTGTATTCCAACATTCATTGTTGAGGTTTCACCATTTGATTCGGTATGGTATATTCCGTTGAATAATTTTCGATAATATCCATCTAACGGCGGTGTTTTCCCATTCTCACAACCGCTAGCCTCGCTTATACCTAAATCTTCCATAGGTCCGTCTACCATCTGTTCAACAATCATTGATCCCTGTAATGCCCCAGATTCCGACTTCTTATCAGAATTAGACATAATCCTTATGAGACCGTTAGAAAGCCGGTCAAACGCTGTTTCCACATCAGTACTAGGGGCAGGTTTTAAACCTGTTAGATCGCCTAATGTAAAATTTGCCACTCCAGGACCCGCATGCTCATCCCAGTCACCAGGATTTTTTACTAATGGCCCTGTCATTATATGCATTTCTTTTAGTGTTGCATAATGTTTCAATCTTGTTTCAGCGCCTTCACCATACTTTTTCGCTGTTGCCATCGCTATTAAAAATAATAAAAGCATCAATATTAATCCTATGATAACACTTGGCTTTGAAGGCACTGCCCATACCCTTGGTATAGGTATCGTTGATGACGACTATACGGTATTAGCTGATATCAAGGATACTTATAGCCCGGAGTCTGGAGGGATTCATCCAAGGGATGCTAGCCAGCATATGACTGCCCGGATGAAGCAGACTCTCGACAAGGCCTTAAGTGAAACAGGCATATCGATCAAGGATGTCGGACTCATAGCATTCAGTCAAGGGCCAGGGTTAGGACCTTGTCTTCGTACGGTCGCAACCGCTGCTAGGACCCTCTCATTATTTCATGATATCCCTATTATCGGTGTGAATCATTGTGTGGCTCACATAGAGGTGGGTAAGATCTTGTCAGGATACACTGATCCACTCATACTATATGTGTCGGGAGCGAATAGCCAAGTCATAATGCTTAAAGATGGTCGATATCGAGTCTTTGGTGAGACACTAGACATTGGTGTTGGCAACATGCTCGACAAGTTTGGTAGAGAGACTGGATTAAGGCATCCTGCAGGCCCTAAGATCGAGGAGTTGGCGTGTGATGGTGGGAAGTATATTGAACTACCTTATGTAGTCAAGGGTACAGACCTTAGTTTTTCAGGTATGCTCACCTCGGCCTTACAAAAGATTGAGAAGGGAGAGTCATTGGAAGATGTATGCCATAGCCTCCAGGAGACTGCTTTTTCAATGCTTTGTGAAGTCAGTGAGCGGGCTTTAGCACATCTTAAGGCAAAGGAAGTGCTTCTTGCAGGGGGTGTCGGATATAACAAGCGACTACAGGAAATGATGGGATTGATGGCGAAAGAGCATGATGCAGTATTCGATTTGCCAAAAAAATATTTGGGAGATAATGGCACGATGATCGCGATGACCGGATTAAAAATGCATAAAGCTGGTGTTAGAATGAAGCTCGAGGAAACAGTAGTCGATTCCAAACAGAGGACTGATGATATCGAAGTGATCTGGTAAAGAGAATTATCGTTTAATATACTATCAATATAATTTAACTAGTATTATAAGATGGATGAAGAACTAGAAAAGAAAACCATTGAAGATAAGATTAGCGATCAGAATGCTGATCACTCAAAGGATACTGAAGTGGATAAAGTAGAAGAGGATCCTGATGAGGGAAAGCGTAGCGTTGATGAATTTAAAAAATGGGATGAGTTTAAGACAACTGATGAGATAAAAATCCCAAAAAAACTGATAAACCAGGTTATAGGCCAAGACAAGGCTGTTGACATAATCAGGAAGGCTGCTAAACAGCGCAGACACATACTTCTGATAGGTGAGCCTGGTACTGGTAAGAGTATGCTAGCCAATGCGATGGCTGAGCTTCTTCCATGTGAAGTGCTTGTTGACGTGTTGAGCATACCGAATTTCGAGGATGAGAATAATCCTAAAGTACATGTTTCACCCGCTGGGGATGGTAGGAAGATCATTAAGACAGAACGTGAAAAGGAGGCAAATTCAGGTAGTGGGAGAGGAATAAGCATGCCGCTACTACTAGCATTATTCTTCCTCCTACCGATCGGTGCATACATATTCGGAGTAGTTAAGGATGGTATAGTCATTGCTGCTTGGATGGCGTTTGGAGTAGTCCTACTACTATTATTTGGTGTGAACATACGTGGAGTTATGGGAGGTCCGAAGACAATGGTTCCTCGTCTAATAGTGGATAATGCAGAGAAGAAGATGGCTCCATTTTATGATGGGACGGGAGCACATGCTGGCGCGCTGCTTGGTGATGTGAAGCACGATCCACTGCAAAGCGGGGGTCTTGGAACACCAGCACACGTGCGAGTGGTTGCAGGGCTCATACATAAGGCTAATAAGGGTGTTTTGTTCATAGACGAGGTTGGTACTTTGGGTAAAAGTCAGTTGGACTTGCTGACTGCGATCCAGGAGAAGAAGCTTTCAATAACTGGTAGGAGTGAGATGAGTTCGGGTGCAATGGTTATGACTGATCCAGTACCCTGTGATTTTATCTTGATTGCTGCTGGAAACCTTCAGGTTATAGAGCATATGCATCCTGCTTTACGCTCTAGGATACGGGGTTATGGCTATGAGTTATTCATGGAGGAGATGGTAGACGACTCTGATGAGGTTAGGAAGAAATTCGTCCAGTTTGTAGCTCAAGAAGTTACAAAAGACAAGAAGATACCTCATTTCACAAAGGAAGCTGTTGAAGGAATCCTAAGGGAGGCTAAGAGGAAGGCTGGAATGCGGGATAAGATAACCTTGAAGTTCCGGGAGCTTGGCGGGCTAATACGTGCTGCAGGCGATATTGCAAATGAGAAAAAGCATAAATATGTTACGCCTGCTGATGTTTTAGCTGGTAAGAAGTCTGCGCGAACCCTTGAACAACAGGTTGGAGATGTCTTCCTTGAACGGAAGAAGGAGTACAATATCCTCATAACGGAAGGTAATAAGCTTGGGAGAGTGAATGGTCTTGCAGTCATGGGTGATGGTGGAACAGTGCTGCCCATAGTTGCTGAGGTCGCTCCAGCACACAGTCAAAAATCAGGAAAGATAATCGCCACGGGAAAGCTTGGAGAGATTGCGAAAGAAGCAGTTATAAATGTGAGTGCCCTCGTAAAGAAGATTAGTGGTAAAGACGTTAGCAATCATGATATCCACGTCCAGTTCATGCAGACTTATGAGGGTGTGGAAGGG
>CAYREE010000044.1:0-15393 GCA_964423225.1 uncultured archaeon
GGCATAATATCCCAGATCTTTCTTGCTAAGTCTGTCTTATGGAGTTTAGCCTCAATTTCCAGTCCATCAATTCTGATCTTGATCTTGTCCATTGTAAAGACTATCTTATCTTTGTGTCTTGCAATCTATTTTCTAGCGATAACCCGCATATTCGAGGTTTTAAATCCTGTTAATAGTCTCAGCATGTCAAATCCTGCGAAGAAGCTGAGAAGCAGCGGATTTTTAAAATAGAAGAATGATACTATTGATCTTGGGAATTTCTTATCGAAGGCTAAGTTGTGTAGTGAATGTATCCAGAATACGGGGCTTAAAAGGCTCTTCACGGTTATTTGATTGAATCCAACTTCTTTGAGTGCATTTCTAATGGATTTTTCATTGAAAATATTGAAGTGGCGTGGGAAATGATATCCCCCCCAATATTTTCCCTTAAACAATCGGAAGTCAAGTGATGGTATTGATGGAGTCTCAAGAATGAGGACTCCATCCTTTCTCAAGGCCCTGTGAGTCTTACTTAATACTTTTATGGGATCAAATACATGTTCGATAAGCTGTTGCATGATAATTATATCAAATTTGTTTTCAGGCAGTTCAACATCATCTATAGATCCTTTGATAAAATGTATCCCTTCTTTTTCAGCTATTTTTCCAGCTGTTTCATCGAGATCAACACCATATAGCATCCATTTTGATTTATCATCTTTTTTGAATAATCTTAATAGTCGTCCATCACCGCATCCGACATCAAGGACTGTTTTATCAAGTCCAACCATATTTCTTGCAAGTTCAACTATCTTAAAATCTATCATTTCTTTAGCTTTGTTAGCAATCTTGTTTTTTCCTTTTTTCTCAAAGTCATAAGAGTAATAGTTGTTCGGATAGATGACTCCTAAGTTTTCTTTTCTTGGCCTTGGATTCAAGTATGTGTGAGAGCATTCATTGCATTGTACCATTGTCCATTCGTCATTGGAGACCATGTATTCATAGTCCTTGCCTGTTGTTAATATTGTTTGTTCTTTTGATTTGCATACACAGCAGTCAACCCTGTCAGATGCGATCTTTTTTTGTTCATTCATCGAATATTCCCTCTATCTGCTTGTATGAGACTGGCGCGGTATCGTGTTTCGTTATCTGTTTCATGTATTTCTCTATGAATTCTTTGTCTTCAGCAGCTATGCATATGTTCTCGTATTTTTTGAGTTTTTTAACCTCTAACATTCTCTCTCTTATATTCTTTATTGTTTCTTCTCGTATGTTTCCAAATGAGATGTGGATGTATGGACAGCTTATCACTTCACCATAGCTTGTAACATAGATTTTTTCAGTTGCCGCTCCACAGCCTGTCGTCCAGTAATTTGTCTCCCAATCCCTCCGGGCATTCGGGTAATGGGGTAGAATCTCCTTGTCAAGGTATTCAGAGTCATCCTTGGTAAAAAGATAATCTTCGTTTTCCATAGCCCTCCCAGCCGGTGCGATAATTGCTAATAATAGGAGTATATGATTGTTTTTAGAGTAATCTAATAGCCTTATCAATCCTTTGCTCCTGAGGCTTTCATGTGTGACAGTTGTCACAATGGATACTTTCATATTGTTCTTCATGCATAGCTTTATTGCTTCCATCGACTTTTCATATGCGCCATCCATACCCCTAAAGTTGTCGTGTTCCTGTGGTTCTCCATTATCCAGGCTTACAACGATTACATCCACTCCCGATTCTTTAAGCTTTATTATCTTTTCCTCATCGAGTAATGTAGCATTAGTGGCGACCGTGATGATGTTTTTCTTTGGGTGTAGAGCTTTTATTATGTCAAATATCTCTGGATTGCATAGTGGTTCTCCTCCAGTCAGTTGGAATACGAGAGATCCGAGTTCATTGCATTGATCTGCGACATTCTCCCATTCTTTTATTGTCAATGGTTTATCATTTTTTTTAAAATCTGATGCAAAACAATGTTCACATTTTAAGTTGCATTCCGTCGACATGTTAATATCAACATGTCGTAGCTTCTTTTTTCCAAAGAGAATAATGCCAATCATATTCTTGATAAGACGTATCATGAATCGTGGCTTATCCAGGACCAGACCATATCTAAGATTTATTAGGAATCGTTTTATCTTCATGTCTATATCTTATTATTGGGATACTAAAATAAACAGTTAGATAAAGTCTTTAATTTTTCTTTATTTATCGTTATTTCATTATATGGGCTCTGAGAATGGTAAGATCTTTGAGATAATTAAGAAGATACGTGAGGATCCATCTAGTATTGCCCTATTGTTCTCGAACTTATTCATGATATTTCTTGCGATAGTCGAACAGTGGAATCTGTTGATCGTCTTATTTATATATTGGTGTCAAAGCATCATTATTGGGTTTTACAACTTTCTACGGATACTTACTCTACGGGACTTTACGACTGAAGAAGTGCAGATGAATAACAAACCAGTGGACGTATCCACTAAAACAAAAATTACTGTTTCAATCTTTTTTCTTATACATTATGGGATTTTTCATCTTGCCTATGCTTTTGTCATCGTCGGTTTCGGAATATTTGTTATCAAACCATCGCTTATCCAACTACTATTCATGATATTGGCAATAACCGTGTTCTTCATCAACCACGGGTTTTCTTATTATCATAACCATAGGCAAGACCTTGAAAGAAAACCTAATATTGGGAGTCTAATGATTATGCCCTATGCTAGGATCATTCCAATGCATTTCACAATCTTATTCGGCGGATTCTTCTTCATGTTTGGATCATTCATATATCTATTCGCATCATTTGTAATCGGAGAGGCTTTAGCAGGGTATTTAAAATTTTTAGGGATAACTCTGGTACTTGTCTTTTTTCTCTTGCTTAAGACATTAGCAGATCTATTAATGCATGTATTAGAACACAATCCTGAGTTGTTGAAAAAAAATAAATAATTTAAATTAATCTTAATTTGTAGTATTGTTAAACTCAAGTATTGTTATCTCTGGTTTTGCGAAGAACCTCAGTGGAAGGCCTGTTGTTCCAATACCCTTTGTTACAATCACTTGTGTAATGTTTGTTTTGATCATACCTGAAATGTATTTTTGACCGTATTCAGTTGTCTGGAATGGAGCCCATAATCCAAAGAGTGTTATCTGTCCGCCGTGAGTATGTCCAGCTAAGACCAGATCGATCTTATCAGATGTTATTTGTTCAGCATAATCTGGATTATGCGTGAGTAATATCACAAAGTCGTCAAGTTTAACGCCATTTAATGTTGGTTCTATCTCCTGGGTGGATTCCCAGAGGTCTCCAACACCCCCGATCCTCATCCTATCCTCATCAATATTCCACCAGATGGCCTTGTTATCCAGAAGTTCTACTCCGGCATCGTTTAATCCCTGTTCTGAAAGTCTTCTGCTTATCCAATGTTCATGGTTTCCTAATACACCATATACTCCAAAACTTGCATCGAGTCTTTTCAATTCATTCATGCATGTTTCAATCTCTTTTTGGCCGGTTAATCCCTTAGTGAGGTAGTCTCCTCCTAGAAAGATGATGTCTGGTCCTATCTTATTAATTGTTTCTACAACACTTCTCACCCTTGTTGTTGAGAAGAAAGGGCCGCAATGCAGGTCTGATATGAAGACGGCTTTTTTCCCATTAAATGATTCTGGGATATCGGAGTCATATATCGTATATTGTTTTGTCTCTGTTAGATATGGTTCGATTGCAGAGTATATTATGCATATGCCTGTGATGTTTATAATGAAAAATATAAGTATTTTTTTGTTCATTGTATCTTAGAGATAATCGTATAATCCTAGGATTCCTATGAGGATGAAGAGGATTGATGTTAAAGCATATCCACAGACTAGGAATTTTCTGCAATTTTCTTCCTGTTTTTCTTGTTTGTATATATTTTTTACTATGTATTGGAAGACAAATGCGAATACGCCCTCGTTTATCCACCAGTTGAATATTTTTTTCTCGAATCTTAGGCTAAAGTAGAATAAGAGGCTGAGAAAGCCGAATATTAGGCATGCGATAAATAATCCATCCATTTTTTTATAAATTTTATTTATTCTTGATTGAATACCCTAGGCCGATCGTATATGTTGGTATTGCCAGATATCTTAGGCCAATTTCTTTGAAGTATTGTGATAGTGTCATCGGGAAGAATCCTGAGGTCACCATTATAATGTCGAGTCCCCAGTTGATAGCAAGCCAGCAAAATCCTATCAGGATCCCTTCATTCAAATGGTTTTCTTTAACTTCTTTGAAGTATTTGACGGCCATTATGACGCCAGTGAACGTGGCTATGACTATCATTATTGTTTTGAAGAATTCTTTTTCGATTAGCAGGTTTCCCTGGGAATCCATTAGTGGAAATCCAGCAAGGAATGGGACAACCCAGATTATCAGACCATAGTAGATTATCTTCAAGTTTTTATCCATACTATCCGCTCTATTAGAAAATAGTAGATCCAAGATAAAAATGCTCTATGTAACTTAATTGCATTTCGCTCGCTGGGCTTGGTATAATGGTTTATATTGTTCTGCTTTTTCTAGTGGTCCGTGTCCTACTCCGAATCCTGGGAAGAATATCCTTTCTGCCCCTGCATTAAATGCTCCTGTGACTGATGTGTCTATATCATCCATCCTCTGGAATTCTGCCTCGGTCACCCAGATCGGCTTGTCAACCCCGTGTTTCGACATTATCTTCTTGACATCTCTGACATTCAGGGTGGATACATCACCATAGTTGATGAAATGGATGTTGGCGATATCAATGTATTTTCCACCACCAAGCTTGAATACTTCATCCCAGTATCGTGTGGGTTCGTCATGGTTTCCGGATGCACCACCTTGAACGATCTTACATCTTGGGCAAGCTTTTTTTATCGCCTCATGGGATGCTTTTAGTATCTCAAGGTATTCAGCAGGCTTTCCCTTGAAGAAGCATAGGTTGCCTCCCTGCATGGATGGTTCGTTTAATATCTCATAATACCACATTGGAATCATTAATCCATTCATATCCTCGAATCCATCACCATCGTATCTTTCAACAAGCCTGGTTAAGAATTCCTTATAATCCTCCATATCACAGGGTATGCAACGCATCTTTGGGATGCCGTCTGCCATGCCTACATCCTCTTTTCCTTTTGTATAATCTATACCTGGTTCCTTTTTGAAATCCTTGTTATTGTCTTTCATCATTTCTTTACCAGGTTTCCCTGTCCTGGGATAGAATATGTCTCTCTCAGAAACCTGACAACTATAATCATGGCAGGATTCTTGATCCCAGTCGGCGAAAGGCCAGATCGTAGCCAATATTCCAACCTTGTTTTCCTGGGCTTTTTTCACGTACTCGTCGATCACATTAAAATTAAATTCTCCTTTTTTCTCTTCAATGTATCCCCAGGCAAATGGGCCTGGATGTGGTCTAACCCATCCTCCACCGACCTGGGGGATGGCATCTATCTCTTCTGGCATGCCTGCTGAAAAACCAATACAGTTATTCTGTAGATCTTCTGATATCTCAAGCGTCCTAGGTATCGTAGTTGTGGATGTGCTTATCGTGGTTGTAGTATCTATCTCACTCCTAGTTGTAGTGGTTGTATCAATCGAGATCGTGGTTGGCTCTCTTATCGTCGTCTGGGTAGTTATGCTTGTAGACTTTTTTTGTTGACTGATAGGATTTTCTTTTCCATTATATTCAATGCATCCAAGCACGGAAAAAAACAAGATGACTATAATAAATGAGCACGTCTGTCTCATAATAGTAAATAGTATTAATTGAATAAAGACTTGTTTTAATAGGGTTTTCTCCAACATTAAAGTCTAATTAATCTTGTGGTGGGAGAAACATTGATCATTCTATTCATAATAAAAAAAATGGGGGGTGGTGGTAACGTTTCATCCGTTACCGCATGCGCATCCTTGTCCCCGTATCATGCAGACTTGTCCAGCATCACAAGATCCTGTCGTACAAGAATTAGGATCTGTTATACTAGCGCAAGGTGTTTGTGGAAAGTCTTTTGGCCCGCATTGTTCATGACAGAATCCTTCACAGCATACGAGTCCTTCACAGCACTGCATGAAATCACAGGGAGCATCTATTGTAGCGCATAATGGAAGGGCCTTGATAGTTGTTGTCGGTTCTTCTGGTTCGGGTTCTGGGATATAACATGCGCAGTGGCCTGTATCCCCATCAATCTCGCAGACGCCTATCCTTCCCTCTATCTCGCATTCTCCATCGCATTGCTCTAGGTTTTGACATGGATCAGCTGGTTCGGGCTCTGGCTCATCTGGGATATAGCAGTTACATTCGCCTGTCTCGCCCTGTATCTCACATACTCCCATCATACCGTCTATCTCGCATTCTCCATCGCATTGCTCACGGAGTATGCATGGATCTTCTGGTTCGGGGTCTGGTTCAGGCGTATAACACTCGCATTTACCTGTGTCTCCTATGACTTCACATACTCCAATCTTCCCGTCTATCTCGCATTCCCCGTCACATACTTCTCTATTCACACATGGATCGTCTGATGGTTCAGGGGTGTACTGAAGTCGGGTCATTAGGTCAAATCCTAGACACTCTCCTGATACTAGCATGAATTTCACTAGGATTGGATGGTCATATGCTTGCTTTAGAACCAATGTTCCAACGTCACTATGTTTTTCTAGTATCGTCATATCACTCTGCCTGTAGACTTCAGCATCTACAGTCCCACTACCTGCCGTCTTTATGACTCTGAAAGAAAAGAAAAACCCGACTTTTCCAGGATCAAGTCCTATCCAGATATAATCTCCTTTCCGCATACCAAAGCCGCTTACAGTGAAGTTATAATCAAATTTCTTTTTTATGGCGCTTTTATTCTCAACATAGAATGTCATAAAGTATACTGGATTTTCTGCACTACTCATGATCAGCTTCTTAAGTATCTTTTCATCATCACAAGCATTTTTCTTACCTCCGTAGAGACAGTCACATTTCTTTTCAGCATCGTTTTTAGCGCATGTCCCGATCCTTCCGCCTTCAGCTATACAATACCCATCGCAACCTGGATAAGCACACTTTAGACTCCCGCTTGGATCGACGGGATCAAATTCAATTTTTTTCGGAGGTACAATATTTACTTGAATAGTTGTTGTTGTTAGTCTACTGTCTCGTATGGTAGTTGTTGTTCGTCTCCAATCAGATCCAGACTTTGGCTTATCTGGATCGGTTTCAATGGTAGTGGTTGTCTTAGGCCTACCAGATCCTGAATCATCTCCTTTCGGACATGGTGGACAATCCTTTGGATCGCATTCTTTTGGATCACAGTCTTTACCTACACAATTACAGTCTGGGTCTTCACAATCGATTAAGCCATCACCGTCATTATCAACTCCATCTTCACAGTCTCGTTCAAAACAGATGCATAAAACACCTTCTTTCTCCCCGCCTCGGCTTGGATCACAATTGTAGACATTTGACCCGCCAACATTCTCCCCTTTATGAATAGATCCGCCCAATATGATGAATTTTAAGCCTAGAAGCAGTAATAAAATGATTATTATAACATTTAAGCCAATGAGAAGCAAATGAATTTTATTGCCTTTGTGCTTCTTCTCTGCCTGATCATTCTTGTTTTTTTGTTCTAAAGTTTTCCCCTCGATTTCATATAGTGATGTGTTTTTAGCATCCTCTTTTTCTTCCATATTAAATTCACCTCAAAGTAACAGTCAACCACAGACTTTTAAAGAAATTTGTAAAGAGTAAATAAAAGTTACCTAAGGGATTTTTATTGGCTTGTTTGTAATTTGTTTAAGATATGAGACAGCAGATACTTCTAATACTTGTCGTCGTCAGTCTTATCGCCTTTGTTTCTGCTCAGCGTGGTGTTGTTGAAGAGTCTGGTTGTTCTGAAATAGAACAGTCTTGTCTTCGAGTAGACTGTTGTACAGGCTTAGTTTGCTGTGAGGGTATTTGTACTGAAGTATGTGGTGGAGAAGAACCCATGCCCGAACTAATTATTATAGATCTACCTGAGGGAAATGATTGCAATCCACCTTGTGAGTGTATCACTGAAATTACTGCTTCTGAAATGGGTTTTGAACGGTGTGATGGCTCAGATGATCCCTGTGGGAGAGACGGGGAAGGCATTCCACAATACTGTTATAAAGAAATACAACAGGATATCCCGCCAACTGACCCTGAAGTTCCCCCTACCATAGAGTGTCCATCTGATTGTGAATGTATGATAGAGCAACAAGCAATGGAGAGTGGATTACGCTTTTGCGGTGATGTAGAGACTTTCTGCGGTCAAACAAGTGATGGTATCCCCCTATTCTGTTTTACACAATCTACAACCGAGGAACCTCCAGGAGATCCAGATCCAGAAGAACCACCCATCGGGGAGCAGTGTCCTGATGAGTGTGTTTGCATGATGGAAGATGAGGCCAGGCATAGTGGATTAGATTTTTGCGGTGGAACCGAGACTCAATGCGGCCTGAATGAAGAGGGTATACCATTATTCTGTTTTTCTGAAGGGGAAGATGATGTTCCTCCCTCTGATATTCCATTTGACAATCCCTGTTCTGACAACTGCATTTGTCTTGAAGAAGATGAGGCGTTTTCAATGGATTTCGTATTTTGTGGTGAGACGGAGACAGTTTGCGGGCAGTCAGAGTATGGTGTTCCAATGTTTTGTTTCATCGAACAGGGGACGGATAGAGTACCAGAAGAGGAGATTCCTGAAGAACAGGTTAGGCAGCCACCTACCGAAGATCCAAAGCAGATGATCGATGTTCAGTGCATAACTGAGGAAGAAGCTGAAGAGTTAGGTCTAGAAAGGCTTTGGGGGACAATGATTCTATGTGATAGTGGTGATGATGGGGATAAATATTATTTTGGAGACCAGGATGTCAAGGTTCCTTTCGATGATGTGAAAGAAAATACTCCTAAAGAAGTGCCAGATAAGATGCCTACAGAAGACCTGGAATGGGGGTGTCCAAAGGATTGTCTATGTATGGTCGATCCTGTAAAACTGGGGAAGACTGGTGTCTGGGGCGGGGCAGGATGGGATTATATAGGTTGTAGTGGTGGACAGGCTAGTATATGTGGTCCTGCGAACTCGCAGGTAGACATGTATTGCTTCAAAGAGGATAATTGTCCCTGGATCTACAATAAAGATCAGAATGACTCAGATAATGATGGGGCAGGCGATGCTTGCGACAACTGTAAGAAGAGTAATCCAAAACAATTAGATTCTGATAGTGATGGACTTGGGGATGTTTGCGACAATTGTCCGAAAAGGTCGAATTCCGATCAAAAAGATATTGATGGCGATGGTATCGGCGATGAATGTGATAACTGCAAGAAAAAATCTAATAAAAAACAGACTGACAAAGATTCTGATAATGTCGGGGACGTATGTGACAACTGCCCTAATGATGGAAACAGCTATCAGACAAACTCCGATAAAGATAAGTTAGGCGATGCATGTGACAACTGCCCGAAAAAAACCAATAAAGATCAGAAGGACGCTGATAAAGACGGGGTGGGAGATGCTTGTGACAACTGCCTGAAAAAGTCGAATGTATACCAGAAGGATACTGACAAAGATGGTCTTGGAGATGCGTGCGACTGCCAGGATGGAGTAAAGGGTGGTGATGAAGTAGGAATAGATTGTGGTGGATCATGCACAAAATGCGGTTTTATCCGATTGAAAGGCCGGATAATGTATGAAGATTTCCATATAGGCTTTAATCAGTCTGAAGGATTCAAACCGGTTCGTTATGGAAAGTTCCAGGTTAGGCTATTTAAGAGTGCAACACATGCAAGTAATCCTGCATATTATCATACTGGTTATACTGACAGTCAGGGCAATTTTAATTTCCTTGCTCCAAGAGCTGGCGTAAAATCAGGGTATGTTTATCTTGGTGGCGGCCCAAACAGTTTCTATAAGATCAATTATGCAATGCAGATTGCACGGGATACAGATAAATGCAATGAGTATGTCACATGGAGGAGTCCCTTAGTCAAGATGCCTAAGACTGGAGACTACGTTTGGGGTGAACTAAGAATCGGGAAGGACAACGACATCAGCTTTAAAGGACGTTGGCGGGAGACGACTGAAGGATTCTGCTTATGGGATGGTGATGAGTCTGGTCCACTTAATGGTGGGGCAGAATACTTCAATATCGCTGATGTACTGTTGATAGCAAGGACATATGCCGATAAGTATCGGGATGATTCGGATAGTATTGGTGTTGTCGATGTATCGCTGACTGGACCCAAGACCTCGTATCATGGCGATTTAGGTGAGATATGGATGCAGCCAGAAGACGGATATGAGGATGGTACGATTATCCACGAGTTTGGACATCATCTAGAATGGGCAATAAGTACTGGAGACTTATATGTGGGAGATACAAGACATGATATCTGTACTTATGGTAAAGACGGTGAGTTCGCATGGAAAGAGGGTTTCTCAGAATATCTCGGCACTATCATACCTTTCCATTATCAACCACCTAATCCATTATTCCTTAATCATCCAGATCTTGGATTCACGGGGATTGAGAATCTGTCTTGTCCAACCTTCGGATGGAAGGGTGAAGGATCAGTTGCAATGGTATTATGGGATCTAGCCGACATTAATGGCACGCAATTCCCCTTATCAAATGACGAGGCATTTGATTCAATTGGTGGTAAGGAGAAGTTAATTTTCCATATATTCGACGATGAATTGGACAATCCAGTGGATGCTCCAGACATCTGCGAGTTCATAGAAGAGGGGATAAACTGCAGGTTAAACCAGAATGAGATTAATGCAGTCCATCAAATTGCGAAAAAAGTAAATGTTAACTGTAAAACAGGGTGTAGTTGAGATATGAAAAATAAAGAATTGACCATAGCGTTGCTGGTTGTAGTGATAGTGATACTCTTATTTTCACTTAAACAGGAACCACCTGTCGTGAAAGCCCCTGTAAAAAAGGAGATAATAGATTTATCAACTCTGGAGTCTATCGAACTAAATCCTCCAACAGACTATATTTCAAGGCTTGAGACTATCATCGATACTCATACAGATCCCTATGTTAGGGAGAGGGGGATATTCACTCTTACCCAGATTGCATTAATGAAAAAAGAGTCTGGTAAGATCGTTGACTATCTGAAGAAAAAGGCGAATAAAGAAGTGGATGATAATGTCAGGACTGCTGCATACGCAAACCTGGACCTGATTAGAGAGTATAATCCTTTGCCTAAAACAGGTTCTATGAAGCTTACAGTAGATGGAGAGATCAAGAAGGGTAAGGAGATTGATCTTATTGCCACACTATCCGCTACAAGAGATTATACTGATGTTGTGGTCGGATTACAACCTGTCTCTGGAAAGTTCACGGTCTTGTCAAAAGCTGTTTATCAAGTGGATTTGAAGGCAGACAAGGAAAAAAGAATTAACTTCAAATTAAAGATCGATGAGTATGGAAAACATATCTTCCATGTAAACACTCTTATGAGCTATGACCGGGCAGACCATGAGAAAATATATAATGAAGGTATTTTTGTAGTCAATGAGACACATGCATCCTTTGAAGATGTGGAAAATATAATATGATTGTTTATGGAGTTGTCTGAGATAAAACAGAAGAAGATTAGCTGGCCTAAATACTTTCTAATATTCATACCACTCTGGTTTTTTTTCAGCATATTATTCCCTTCATAGGACCTTGACTTCATTCATTATTTTATGGATGGTTGTTACTGCATACCTGGTTTTTTCGATTGTTTATACTCGGAAATGTCTTCCTTTCTTCTACTTGAGCTTGTTGATCATAAAATACATGGAGAAGATTTTACCTAAAAAACTTATCGATATTTCCTATTGGTCGACAGGTTTTAATCCAAAGAAACCTAGTGAAGAGGATATGATAGATTTTAATAGAAAACAATTTATCTTGATGTTGCTGATCTGGTGTATATTGCCTCCTATTTTATTTCTGAACTATAATCCTCTATAATGATCTTGTTGGCATGTAACACTCTATTTTAAAGCATGTTGATTCATAATTTACCTCTCTGAAGATTTTAATACTTTAATAGATATGGACTTATCAGATTATGGTTGGGACAGTGGGTTTAGAGATGAATTCCATGAGTATCATGAAAAGGGTTTTTTACCTGCCCGTGTCATCGAATCAAATAGGTTAATCTACAAACTAGTCTCTGAAAAAGGCGTATTATCTGGTAAATTGTCTGGACGATTCTGTCATAACTGCAATTCTAAAGCTGACTATCCTACTGTGGGTGACTGGATAGCATATAAACCGACTTTCCAGAAGGGTTTTGTCCCCCTCCAGGGTATACTTTGCAGAAGGAGCAAGTTCTCACGGAAAGTGGCTGGAGACGAATCAGATGAGCAGGTTGTCGCTTCAAATATTGATACAATATTCATAGTAAGTGGTCTTGATAGGGACTATAATATCCGTCGCCTTGAGCGTTATGTGACTCTTGCAGCTGAAAGCCAAGCAGACTATGCTCTCATATTAAATAAGGCAGACTTGTGTGATGATATTGATAAGGTCCTGGCAGAAATCCATGGATTATTCCCTGATATTCCAGTATATTCGATTAGTGCATTAGAAAACTCTGGATTACAACAGCTTGAACCACACTTGATTGCAGGGAAAACCGTTGTCTTCCTGGGTTCTTCTGGAGTGGGAAAAACAACGATAATTAATCGTTTGTTGGGTGAGGATAGGCTGAAGACTGGGCCTGTTCGAACACAAGATTCTCGAGGACGTCATGTTACTACGTCGAAGAATATTATCCTACTTCCCTCGGGAGGTCTTGTCATCGATACTCCAGGCCTCCGTGAGATCCAGCTTCTTGCAAGTGGTGAGGGGCTTACATCTGCTTTTTCAGAGATCGAGGAATATGCTCAAGGATGCAAATACAAGGCCTGTACACACACAACCGAACCGAAATGTGCGGTCCAAAAAGCTGTTGGAGATGGTACTATAGCGGTTAAGCGTCTTGAAAACTATCAGAAGATGCAAAAAGAGATAGCATATAACATGTCACGTTATGATGTCGTGGAAAGAAACAAGAGGAAGAGGTTCTGGAAGAATATTAGCAAACAAGCCAAGATGATAAGAAAAATACGGGAAGATAGATGATCGCTTTATTTTTTACAGCAGTTGAACATCTCATGCATATCGTGGAATATCTTACAAAATGAGGCGCAGGCGCTATCCAACTCTTTATCCCCCTTCTTTGTTAGATAATATGTTTTTTTCTCATCTGTTTTAAGCAATCCCTTTTCTTTCATTTCCTTAAGGGCTGGGTAGATGGTGCCTGGACTGGGTTTATGTCCTTTCCGTTCTTCCAATTCCCTCATTATATCGGCCCCATTCCTGGGCTTCTTCTTGATCACCCATAAGAGGATGTATTTGAGGAATCCCCGCATATGACAGCACTTCACATTATCTTATGTGTATTCTAACGATAAAAGAATTGTTATCGGAAAACCGATATATTTATATATCGGAATACCGATAATATATTATCGGAAAACCGATATATATGTTGAGGTGAAATTATGATGTGTGAAAAAGAAGGGAAAATCGTGTTTGATGGTATAGAAGTCGCAACAATTTCATGTAGTAGTGATGGGATCCATATAAAACACACACCTGAAGGAAAGGAATTATGTAATAAATTACATAAAGAAGGCTGCTGCCAGTAAAGCAGCCAATTTATTTATTTTTTATCATATTTTCAGTTTTTTTTTTTTTATGGTTCGGTGTAAAAGCCGTCAGAAAAAAATATAAGAAAAAAATATAAGAAAAAAATAATATTTTGCAAGAAAAACAGTTTGATTTACTCAATCATGCTTTTTTTACGTTTTCTGCTTTGGGTCCGCGGTCTCCTTCAACGACGTCGAATGTCACACGGTCGCCTTCGTCAATGCTTGTGCCCTGGGACAATCCGGTTTCATGGACGAAATAGTCCTTTCCATCGTCTCCGTTAATGAATCCGAAACCTTTATTCCTGTTGAAAAACTTAACAGTTCCTTCAGTCATATTCTCACACCTCCTTTTTCGTTTGATTTAATTGAAGTAGAAAAAAAAGGGTTGCTCTAGTCAGAATATTTTACTAACAATAACACCATTTTAATAATCTACTATAACTACTATCGTGTCATACACCTTTATAAATGCGTGAAATTACCTTTTTTTAGGTTTTTATTTATTGAATATTTTTTTCTCATGGATTTGGTATTTTTACATGGTATTATGCAATTATTTTGGTTCTACTTCATGTCGTCTAAGGATATGTCAGGATTATGATATCTATTGCGTTTTATGGTTTTTTTACCATGTTGGATCGCTTTTGTCGGGCACCAGTGGATGCATGCTAGACATAAATTGCAGTTACAATCCCAGACAGGTTGGCCTTCTTTAAGGATTATGTTCTTTGTATGGCAAATACTAGCACATGTTCCGCAACTTGTGCATTTTTCATTTGCATAGAATCCATTATATTTTGTTTTAAACCATCCAGTTGCTTTTGGATATATGAATTTTGTCAGAAACCAAGATATTACCGGTATTGAAGAGTCAACCCCCTTTTCCATATTCCTTATTTTTTCTGCGATAGTTTTTATCTTCTCTTTTGCATTCTTCAAGATCTTATCCTGTTTGTCTTTTGGATAAGTATTGTATAATAGAATGTCATTACTTGGCATTGTGATATTCCATCCTGCTGATTGTTTGATACCATTTTTTCCAAGTAGCCTACCCACATGTTTTAATGAATCAGCGGCTAAACCCGCATTACATGCAATTGAGAAAACATATGCATCATCATTAATCTTTATTTTTTTGATGAAGTTGCAGACGATGTTTGGAGGTCCGAATCCGTAAATCGGATAAATTAACCCAACAATATCTGCGTTTGTTACTACTTGCTCCTGTTTTATAATGTCTTTGATGGCAGTTATCCTAGTTTCTTCAATAGCAAGATTGTCAGCTAAGTCTCTTGTTATTGCAAGAGAATTTCCAGTACCTGTAAAATAAAATAATTCACAACTCATCTTTCACACTCAAGATAAAAATAATATTCAATCCAAAAAATAAATAAAAGAAACATATTTTCCATCTATCCCCTAGTTGGTAGAAATCCGGGATTCTTGTTATTTAATGCCATGAGTGCTAGTTCAACCCCGTACTCGGTTGATAAGCCGATGGACGAGCATAGTGTCTTTCTTATATAATCGTAGTTTTTCCTGACTTGGGCCATTGTCTTGTCATATTGGGGGGTTAATCGCTCTTCTGATGAGAGTTCTCCAAGATCAGATAATAGCTGTGTAGTCTCAGTAATGGTTTTAGGCATTCTTTTAAGCCCTTCAAGTGTTTT
>CAYREE010000045.1:0-15226 GCA_964423225.1 uncultured archaeon
CGAAGAAGTCAAACAACAAGTTAACTAAGAAGTTAAAGAAGAAGTTAAGGAAGAAGTTAAGCAAGAAGTCAAGCAAGATAAAACGGAAGAAAAGAAGCCCGTAAAAACAGAAGAGAAAAAACAAGATAAGCAAGATAGTAAGACAAATGTGAAAGAAGAGAAAAAACATGATAGAAAAGACAGGCATGACACTTATCAAAAAAAGAGAAAACAAGGGCTATGGGCAGTACTACACTTATACTCATCTAAAAACGATACGATACTCCACGTCACTGACGTAACCGGTGCAGAAACAATCACAATGTGCACTGGAGGAATGATTGTAAAATCATCAAGAGAAGAATCATCACCCTATGCTGCAATGCAGTGCGCAATAAGAGTAGCAGACGCCTGCAGAGAAAAAGGAGTAACCGGACTACATATAAAAGTACGAGCACCAGGAGGACACAACGGACCAAAATACCCTGGAAAAGGAGCACAAGCAGCAATAAGGGCAATATCAAGAAGTGGAATACAAATAGGAAAAATCGAGGATGTAACACCACTACCACACGATGGATGCAGGCCAAAAGGAGGAAAACGGGGTAGAAGAGTATGAAAATAACAAACTACGAGAAAAAAGGAGATGTAATAAGATTCAACGCTAGCAAGGTCACATTGAGACTGCTAAACACGCTAAGAAGAACAATAATCTCAGGAATACCAGTAATGGCAATGGAAAAAATCACGATATACAACAACTCCTCAATACTAAACGATGAATACATAGCACACAGACTCGGTCTCATGCCACTCAAATCAGATATAAAGACATACAACACACGAGACAAATGCACGTGTAAACACGAAGGATGCGGAAAATGCACTGCAATACTATCAATAGATGTAGCAGGACCAAAAACAGTTTATTCAGGAGACATAAAATCAACAGACCCGAATATCGTACCCGTCTACAACACAATACCACTCGTAAAAATAAAGGCAGGCCAAAAATTAAAGCTCGAGGCAGAAGCAGTACTCGGATATGGAAAACAACATATAAAATGGCAGCCAGGCCTAGCAGCATACACCGAAAATGAAAATGACTTCGAATTCATGGCCGAATCATATGGACAATACACGACAGAAGACTTGATTAAACATGCATTCAAGGAGGTGGATGAAAAAATCAAGACCTTAAAACAAGACCTAAAGATCAAATAAATTTCCCAAAGCGGGGGTGCCCGAGTCGGTCAAACATGTTTGTCTTAACCCCCCTTATATCACGCTCACAACAAAAAAATGAGACGGCATGGGCCAAAGGGGCACGGTTGAGGACTGTAAACTACAGGCAAACGCCGTGTGGCACAGGCCTACGCGAGTTCAAACCTCGTCCCCCGCAAACTTTTCTTTAAAAGAAAAGTTTGATCAAAAGAATAAAAAAAAAAATTATTAGAAAAATGGTACAAACCATCATATATAAGGATTCCGGAAGGCTGGAAGTAATACAGTACCTAGAACAAGCTGCAAAATCAAATGGGTCCAACATTTGGTCAGCAGTAGCAAAAGAACTGTCGAGAGTCCGAAAAAACAGGCGACAAGTCAATGTAAGAAAAATTAGTAAATACACTGCTGAAGGAGATACGATTGTAGTGCCTGGGAAAGTATTGGGTGATGGACTAATCAATCATAAAGTAATAGTAGCAGCATATCGTTTCACAGAAGGGGCTGAGAAAAAGATCAAAAAGGCAGGCGGAGAAACATTAAGCATTGCCGAACTACTTGAAAAAAATCCAAAAGGAAGCAAGATCAGACTCATGGGATAAAAAAAAATGAAATACATTGATGCGAACGGACAGATCCTAGGAAGGATGGCAAGTTATGCAGCAAAACAAGCATTGATGGGAGAAGACGTGATAATAGTCAATGCTGAAAAAGCAGTGATATCCGGTGAGAAACACAGTGTATTCAAGGCAGAAAAAGCTAAGTTAGAGATAAAAAATATTGGAAACTATAGGAAAGGACCCTATCATCAGAAAAGACCTGACAGATATGTAAGGCGCACAATCCGTGGTATGCTACCATTTAAAAACCTGAGGGGAAGAGAAGCATACAAGCGTGTGAACGTATATATGGGCCTACCAAATGAACTTAAAGAAAAGCATAATCTCGATATTTCAAAGGCAAAGCCTGAAAAAATAAGTGGCATACAAAAACAACTTCGAAGGAGTGTAACCATTGAAGAAGTATGCCGACACATAGGAGGCGGTATCTAATGGCTAAGAAGATAACCCATATGTCTGGAAAGAGGAAGAAGGCTGTGGCAAGGACAACGATCAGTGACGGCAATGGAACCTATAGGATTAATTCATTACTACTTGAAAATCATGGCTCGCGTCTTGAACGAGAAAAAATATTAAGTATAATCAATCTAGCCCAGGAAATCATCGATTTAAACAAGATAAATATCTCGATAAAAGTCCATGGAGGAGGCGTCATGGGACAGACAGATGCAATAGCCTCTTCAATAGCTAAAGGTCTAATAGAATATGCTGGGAAAGATGAGCTTCAGAATATATATGTGAAATACGATAGAACCCTAATAGCTGGAGACCACAGATCAACCGAGGTCCATAAGCCAAGTCAGAGTAGTAAGGGTCCCAGACATAAGAGGCAAAAATCATATAGGTGAGAAAATGATAATCCCAATACGTTGCTTTAGTTGCGGAAAACCAATAGCCCAAGAATGGGAAAAATATGAGGAGCATGTAGCTGGAGGAAAGTCCAAGAAGAAGATACTGGATGATATGGGCTTTAACAGATATTGCTGTAGGAGAATGTTCCTTTCTCACAGCGAGATAATCGAAGACTCTATGAAGTTTAAAAGGTATTAATGATGGAAGATTACAATAGATTTGAAAAAACAAGGCTTATTGGTGCAAGGGCTTTACAGCTTAAGATGGGGGCTGTTGAACTTGTGAAAGTAACAGACAAGACCTGGACCTCTATTGACATAGCAAAACAAGAATATAAAGAGGATGTGCTACCAATAACGGTGAGGAGAAGATGAGTGAAGAGCAGGTTGAAGCATCAAAATCCGAGGATAAATTACTAGTATCCCTGGATGAATATCTTTCAAATGGAATTCACGTCGGCTTGAAATATAAGACAAAAGACATGAGGCCATTCATCTACAAGATACGACCTGACAAACTCTGTGTATTTGATGTCCAAAAGATTGATGATCGATTAAGGACAGCAGCAGAATTCATATCACGGTATAAATCAGATGAAGTATTGATAGTATCCAATCGTGTATATGGGAGGACTCCTATCAGAAAATTTGCCGAACAGACAGGTTATCAAATACTCTCAGATAGATTTGTTTCGGGCACTCTAACAAACCCGAATATTGAGACTTATGTGGAGCCAAAACTCCTGGTTGTTACAGACCCTACCGCCGACCAACAGGCGATAGAGGAAGCATCAGCAATGGGGATAACAGTTCTTGCCATATGTGATACTAATACAAGGATTAAAAACATAGATTTTGTAGTGCCCTCAAACAACAAGGGTAAGAATGCTCTAGGATTAATCTACTGGGTCTTAGCAAGGGAGATAAGAAAGAAAAAAGGATTAGGAGATATAGAAGTGCCTCTTGAAGACTTCATATCAAAGGCTGAGCCACAACCATATCTACTAGACATCCAAGAACAACAGCGTTTAAGAAGAAGGAAAAAACGTAGATAAACAAAAATCGTTTTATTTTAAATTAATCTCTTTATATGACATGCAAGCTCAAAAATCCATTTTTTTCTTGGCGATACTAGTATCCCTCTACTTCTATTTCTTCTGGTTTTTTGACATGAATGCAATTCCTATTGAAAAAATATTCTCACTAACCTTCTTTAGCCTACTCTTATATCTGACCGGATACTCGTTTACAAAAGGCATATTATTCACAAAAGATAATATTGAACTACATGTAATGCGGCTTGGATGCGGATTAGCCGCACTACCCCTAGTAATGGTGCTTTTTGAGACTTTTGGAATATCACAACACTGGGTGTTATATCTTCTAGCAGGATTGATTTTCCCAGTATATACTCTCCTAAAAAAGTCAGAGAACAAGAAGAAAACAAGGAAAAAGAAGAAAACAAGCAATAATTACACTTGGCATACATCATTGTCCATGTTGATTGCGTCAACTGTATTTTGTGTTGCCTTAATCGGTTCATTCTCCTACTCATATCTTGAGAATGGGGATTCATGGGAGCATGCGATAGGAGTGAAGTATATTACTATGATGCAGACATACACAAAGCCGAAAGGCGTCTATGTCTCGCATTATCTCCCACCATATCCTCCAACCTATGATACTTTAATGGCTTTAGTACACCAGTTGAATCTTCGATTACAATGGACTCTAAAAGCATTTAATGCCATCATGCTCGGACTGACAATTTTGTTCGCATACTATTTTGTAAAGCAATATTCAGAAAACAAGGATATTGCAATCTATACTATACTATTTCTTGCTGTGGCTCCAGGGTTTGGAAGTCATACAATCTGGTCTCATACCCTGGGTATAGCAGTTCTATTTCCAGCATTCTACTTTATTGTAAAACGAAAAGAGGATCCCTGGTTTTTAAACCTCTCAATATTCCTTCTTGCAAGCAGTATGATAACTCAGCCATTAGTATCAATGGTCATAGGAATATTCTATATACTATACCTTGTCTCTCATTCATCCTATACACGAAAAGAGTTAAAACCATTATTTATACTGGGTGTAGGTGCCCTAGTATTATCATTGATCTACTGGATTCCATCCATCAGTAACTATGGTGTAGAATTAGATAATGTTGATCGAGTGGGTGGAGAGATATTAGACTTGAACTTTAGATTCGGATTCAGTGATAAAGACAAACCCCCAGACCTAATGAAGATCATTTTTCCAAAAACACATGGTGACATATACATGCAGCCAGGCTTCGGATTATTCTACTCAATACTAATGATTATAGGCGTGATCCTGATCTTAGAAAAGACTTGGAGTGACGAAAAATTCTTAAGGAAACGTCCATGGCTATTAACCTCTTTTCTCTGGCTAATATTCACATTCATAGCACTCGAATCCGTATCTCTTCCAATATCCATATATCCTGCGAGATTCTGGGGATTCCTACCTATAGGTGGTTCGATCGTCGCTTCATATGCAGTCCTTGAGATAATCAGAATAGCAAAGAAAAACAAGGTCAATACACTAGTTGTCACAGCAATAATAGTGTTCCTAATCCTACTTACCTCAGGATACTACAAGGTTAGAGTACAGGCTAAACCATGGCCCTCAGACATTGGAACTCATCTTGACAAAGATATACGCGGATACATGGTCTTGAAATACATGACTCCTGATACACGAGTCTACCCCATCTGTCTAGATGATAAATTCGTTGTTGGCATGGACAAGATCAGTGATTCATGGGATCCTGAAGTAGTTGAATTCAGGAAGAATATCATTGAACGAAAAGCAAGTGAACTACATTCTTTACTAAAGAAGAAACGATATGAGTACACTATCCTCGAATCCTATTGCGGTAAACGATGCGTAAAAGATTTAGTCAAGGAAAGACCGAATCTTACGAAACAGGAGACAATGCAGTTAAGAAGCCAGTGTATATCACAATTCTCAGTGTTCATACAAGACTTGATGTCCTATAATGGATTTGAAAAAATATATTCTGATAATAAGACTGGGATATTCAAAGTCAAGTATGAATAAAAGAAAAATTATAAAAGGGGATTATTATCCCCTGGTTTTTCTGAAGTCTTTTCCTGGATAGACTGCTTTACCTCCAAGCTCTTCCTCAATTCTTAATAGCTGGTTGTATTTTGCAAGCCTCTCGCTTCTTGCTGGTGCACCGGTCTTGATCTGTCCGGTGTCAAGACCCACTACAAGATCAGCGATGAAGCTGTCTTCAGTCTCTCCTGACCTATGGCTTACGGTAACTCCCCATCCGTTACCAAAAGTCATGTTTGCAGAATCAATGGATTCTGAGATGCTTCCTATCTGGTTGACCTTCAATAGCAATGCATTACATGCGTTTAACTCTATTGCCTTTTCAATACGCTTGACATTTGTGACTAATAGGTCGTCTCCAGTGATCTGGATCTTTCCGCCTAGTTTCTTGGTCATCTCGACCCATCCATCCCAGTCGTCTTCTGCCATACCATCCTCTATTGAGACTATTGGGAATGTTTCACATAGATCAGCGTAAAAATCTACCATCTCGCCAGGCGCGTATTTCTTCTCGCCAATCATATAGTAGCCACCATCCTCATAATAATATTCTGATGATGCTGGATCTAATGCGATAGCCATCTCATCTGAGTATCCTGCTTCTTCGGCAGCCTTCATCATGATTTCAAGTCTTTGTTGTGGCGTATCTATTGGTGGTACAAAGCCTCCTTCATCGCCTAACATCACTGCATGGACTCCGTATTCCTTTTTAAGCATTTTTTTCAAGGTATGGTAGACTTCAGCACCCATCCTGATACCTTCTCTAAACGATTTTGCACCCACTGGCATATACATGTTCTCCTGGATGTCATTATCTTTTCCCGCATGTCTTCCACCATTAATAACATTTAACTGCGGTACTGGTAAAGTCACTCCTTTACTGCCGGCAATCCCTGCGATATAAGTGTATAATGGAACACCTTTTTCGTTGGAAGCAGCCTTACAGGCTGCCATGCTGACAGCGAGTATTGCGTTCGCACCTAACTTACCCTTGTTATCTGTTCCATCCAGTTCGAGCATTAAATCATCCAGCTCCTTTTGAGCTGTACAGTCCATTCCAGTAGCTTTTGGAGCAATAATATTATTCGCGTTTTCAACGGCCTTAAGAACTCCTTTTCCACCGTATCTGCTTTTATCTCCGTCTCTTAATTCTACTGCTTCGTGAACTCCAGTGCTCGCACCACTTGGTACCATAGCCCTGAATAATCCGTTAGATGTAGTTAAATCTACTTCAACAGTCGGATTCCCACGGGAATCCAATACTTCCCTTGCTTTTATCGATTTTATCTCACTCATCCCAATCACCAAAATTTAGAATAATAATATATTAAAATATGCCGTCATTTATGTGAAAATGAGTTAATAAAACGCCTGTATCACTTGATTATGCAAGAAGTCAGGTCCTGAAAATGCTTCGCAGTGCAGCTTTTCCCTGTTCAGGCCCTTCTTGATATGCTTTATCTATAGACTTTACTGGTTCCCCACCATCAAAAAAGACGATGTTGGCTCTCATAGGCTCTCTTACTATCCTTGGCGGTTCTCCTTCAAGCATTAAGTCATATAGATCCGTCATTATCCCTATCCGACGGTTACTTTCAGGTAATTCTCGCATTACAAATTCAAGAGTTCTTGAGAAGCCATGAGCCAAATCAAGATTAGGTCTTGCATCATATTTTTTTGCATAATCCTTTGTCTTGCATTCTGTTACTAACGCCAATGCTAGTTGTCCGCTAGTCTCTAATTCCCTCCTACTTGCTGCCTTGTCTAATAATCTATTGAATACATAGAAATCTCCGTATTCCCTTCCAAGATTCCTCTGCAGTTCGGCTAGTCGGTCTATTGATTCGAGTTCATCGTCTCTGCTAGAATAGCCAAAACCCTGTTCGATTTTCCTTCTTTCATCTTCGAATCCCCTGATGTTTACGGACTCATCTTCAGTGACCATACAGCCTCTTTCCTGATCGAATGCATAGACTCTAAGAGATAATCCATTGAGGGCAAAAGCCTTTGCAAAAGCAGGATATCTACTTTTTAATCTGATAAATCAATTATAGAAATTGCGGAGTCAAATAATTCGCCTTCCTGTGATAATAATCCATGGAGGAAGTCTCGTTTTTTCTCAGACTCGTATACGACTGAAAGCTTATTGGCTATAGGATGTGTTTCAACTTTTTTTTCATGTATCCCATCCACTCTAAGCAGATAATTATTTCCCTGTTCGTCCTTTACATCTGGGGATGTCACGAAACATGAATAACCCTCCGGCTTAGTAAGTATATGAGATAGCATGCTTAATGCATCTCCTGAATTATCATCTGCTTCAATACGATCAGATCCATCAGTTTTAGTTACCCTAGTAAGTTTAATGGAAAAAGCGATATTGCCTGGGTGAGTATGTAATGATCCCCTAGGCATCTCATCAGGCGGAATGATGATATGATTACTTGATTCGGCTACCAATTCAGATGCGTTATCTTCAAGAAGTCCAAAACCATGTTCCCTGCTGGTTGCAGCAGTTCGGCTAAGACATTCCCCTAGTCTATCCTCGAATCCAGCCCAGCTTTTTATAGGTCTGACCTGTACGGGCTTGAACTCTCCTTGAACGAGTCGCTCTCGCCCGATTTTTTCGGCGATATCTCTTGGAGAAGTAGATTGTCTGCCATCTTTTCCAGAATCTCCCACTATCTGGCTCATATTAATTAAATACGATGATCAAGGTAAAATAGTCTTTTAAGCTGTACTGCCTATTGAATAAGCGCCCCCCATAGGGTCACTCTAAGGTGAGAACCGAAGACTATTAGTGTCGATCTGTGAACCAGGGAGTTAATGGCGGGGCTACACCCTTCTCTTTAGACTATCATTTCTTTTTCAGTAGTGTTCTCAACACCGTCAACCGTGACTTTTCTCCTTATCTTGCCTTTTCTCTTTGCATGAATCCTTGCTTCAGAAGCATTCTTAATATCTGATGGAACGACAATCTCATCAATGATATACGTGTTTTCAATCCTGACTTCCGTGAAATCTCCTTCCACATCGAACAATAATTCTTCTCTAAGCATATCCAGTGATTCTAGGCCTAAAGAAGCCTTGAAGAATGTTTCCTTTATTTTACCGCCTGGTTTAGGTGGTTTCTTACCTGCGTTTATCGACCATGGCTTATCGCCTTTTAGGCTCAGAAATACGTATCCGTCGGGAATTGCCTGATAAACTGGTTTTAACAATCCTGGTTCGATAACCGACTTGAAATTCGCGATAAAATATCCTTTCTTGGTTTTATCCTCAAAATCCAAGCCTATCTCTCGGATATCGTCTCTAAAATCACTTTTACTGAATATGCTTCCTTTAACATCAAAGTCACAGGATGCGCTAGATGCGATTATCTCACCTATCATACTGCAGTATTCTGGAGTGCCACTTACCTTAAATGCTCCTTTACCCTGTTTTACTGTTAATACCGGTCCATTAAATTCTCCACGTCCATATTTGGTGAAAAACCCGTGAGACGAGTCTTCAACCATATCATTCATGATCTGTTTTATAAAATGCATATTACCACCTATACAACGAGATAATATATCTGTAAGACAAATAAAAAAACCAATATAAAAATGATAGATCCATCCAGACATATGGGCTTGTCTTTTTACTAGGCAGTCTTACTGTCGCATCATTATCAGATCTTAGAAGGCTTGCAGCACAAAAAGACTTTGCTGAAGTCTGGGGTTTATTCACGGTATTAATGCTTTTACTCGATCTTTATTTCACTCTTGAAGGATTGGTAAATCCAATAGCATTATTGATCAAGTGGATTGTGATAATCGCTTTCACATCTGTGACAACAACAACACATCATTTTAACATTTCAACCATGGATGTTACTGCTATAACAGCCTTACTATCCCTTCTCAACCCGGTTGAAGTATTATTATCCTTATTAATGCTATTTCTCGTGGGCGAACTATTATCACCGGTATTAAAACAGTTTGGAGAAGCGGGTGCATATCCATTCTTACCCATCGTGTTAGCAGTAAACATAATCCTCATAGCCTTTGTACTGTTTGAGGGTAACATGGCGATACTAGGCGCATTCGGGTAAATAAATGATAACTCAAATAAGGTTAAAATGGTTGAAAGATTAAGCACTGGAATACCCGGTCTTGACGAAATGGTAGAGGGAGGCTTAGAGAAAAACCGTGTAATAGTAATATCAGGAAACAGCGGCTCTGGAAAAACAACGTTCGCATCATGTTTTGCCCATAATGGATTAGAACAAAAAGAAAAAGTCCTCTACGTCTCACTTGAAGAAAAACCCGAAAACATGGTATCTAATATGCAGCGGATAGGCCTTGATTTCATGAAATATATGAAGAATAATTCATTCCATTTTCTTTATCTGTCTCCTGAAGAACTACAGTATAAAAACAAGCTTATAGACAAGGTATCTAATCTGGTAACTCATACTACTTATTCAAGGATAGTCATAGACAGTATCACACCCTACCTACACTTATTCGCTGAGGAAGTAGAGCGAAGAGACTCACTAGCAAAACTACTCAGCATTATCCGATCTAATGGCTCGACAGTCGTATTAACAAATGAGATAGAATACAAGGCTTCACTGCTTGGATTAAGCTATCTTGTGGATGGTGTGATAAACTTGTTATACAAGGAAAAACCAGATGGTATTACTCGTATCCGCTTGATTGAAGTGTATAAGATGCGTGGTACAAACCATGCTATAAACAAGGTGATATTCAAGATTGAGCCTGGAGACGGGGTAAGAATAACAAAAACACAACCATTCATATGAAACACAATTTCAATAGCTTAAATAATCAGAAAACCCAAATAATAGAACTCTATTACACCCAGGGGCTATGGGGTAACTCGGTATCCTAGCGGGCTCCAGCGAACGGTCACGCCCCGTTCACAAGCGCAGCGTATACTATGCTGACGCTCGTATACACTTGTGGCGTGAAAACGACTGGAGCGCAGAGCCAACCATAACCGGATGGCGATGAAGAAAACAGACAGGTCAAAGGCCAAAAAAACAACATGCCTGAAAAGTTCGAAGTGACCTGCCGATGGGGGTTCAAATCCCCCTGGCCCCACAGGATTTTTTTGTTATATATAGAAGCGGAAAAACCAACGGTTGTTTAACCCTTTGTTTATTTGTCTCTGGTGTGGGGTGTTATATCCTGTAACTCTCTTAGGAGGGGTTTGAGTTTATCAATAGATTTGCCAGTGGCTTTAGATAGTTTCCCAGGTGTTAGTTTAATGAGGTCTTGGACAAGCATTAGGTTTCTGTTTGCGAGTCTGTTCTTCATCTCGTTTGTGACTTTTCGTAGTATGGTTACGGGATAAAGACACTTACCTTCGATGAGGTCTTGGAGGCTTTCTCCTGGAGGGTAACCCCAGGAGGTGAACTTCATTCCCTTGTATTCACCGTATTTGATTGCGGTTTCACTGCATTTGGTGTTACACATAATCCACGGTCTGTTGAAATTATGTCCTCCATCCACAAGATCTTGGAAGCGCGCCTGCGTGTATAATGCCTCCTTCAATCCAGTGGAAAATCCCTGCTGGTTGTGGTACTTACACTCCACCATAAACCTTACATCGTCTTTCTCAGCGACAACATCGACTTCATGGTCAACGCACACGCCCTTGAGCGTCTGGTTAATTTCAGTTTTGAATCCGTGTTCCCTGAGTATCCGCGAGACGTACTTCTCAAACGGAAAGCCTGTAGGTCCCAACCGCATGATAGCGAGTTTGAGGCCGAACCTCGTAGCTGAGGTGGTGTCGCGTTTCTTCAATAGTTTGAACGCAAGCTTATACACTTCACTAGTGGTTATTCCATCGAAAATACTGTCTTTCACCTCCCTGGCTAATTCCTTCGCCAGCTTTCTGCTAGTCCCAGACCGGATGAGAGCATACTCAACCTTCTGGATATCGAATTCCTCCACCTCACCAGAGTGTTTGACAACAGACACCATCTTATCCTTAAAGCTATGGGAGAGAAAGTAAAAATAATTTGATTGCTTACCATGTTAGATAATACATTATGCTTTTTTAATCACAAGTAACAATTGTCAATATATACTAGGTGGGATGTTGAACCTGTAGGTTAAAGGGTCCTGGCTTTAGGCCTTTTAATATAAGGTTTTAATAAAGGAGCTGTCTTCGCCATCGCATATTAGATCAATGTATGATATTGGCCCTGTTTTTCTTTTTCAAGGATTGGCGACTTTAAGATTCGATACACTCCATTCTGCCCTCACCCTTTTTTTAATGTTACTTGGTAGATAATTATTTGATGAGTCCGCTAAGAAGGAGGACATCAATTGAGGACTTCCAGGGCCCGGATGATGCACTAAAAGAGATTGGAGGCTTTAGTGAGAGGCCAAAGGATGCCTACGTTAACTTGTTCGAGGATCGTCGGGGTACTCTCAAGAGGCTCCGGGGCTATGCCCGCTCCGAAAACGTGGGGGACAGGATGGTGGCTGCCAAGGTGGGGAGGATGCTTTTAGCTGGGGGGACCTGGGACAAGGCAGCCGACGGACTAGACCTACTAAAAGCCGTCTTCGTGAGTGCCGAAGGCGAAGAACGCCTGGATGATGCGGGGAAATTCGCTCTAAAGAGTATGTGTACTGCAGTAAGAAGGAATGTGGGAGAGCTCCCAATCGCAGGCGAAGAGATACGCAGAGAAAGGTATATTGGTACACCGAATGAAAAAACAAAGTATACTCCAATATTCCACGGAAGCGAGGACATCTATTTAGCCGAACAATTACATGCAAAATATATCGAACCCAGGCATGGTAATATAACCAAGCATGCCAGTATTAATCCTGGATATGCTTGGGTACCTATTCAGGAGACAGTAGAACAACTATACATGTTCGGATGCCATGACACAAGAATACTTGTTTCTAGATGGGCGAAGAACAAGGTGAAGACACTACAATACGGCAGCACACATATACCCTGGCTCCACATGGGAATAGCACAAAGTTACATGGACTCGAGGAAGCTGGAAAGACGTGAATGGAAAGGACGACACATACAGGCAGTCGACGAAGTAAGGCGGATACTACGGGGGACTGACCTAGATCCCGAAAAGCTCATAGCCAGATACAAGCAGGCAGGCTGCCGTGTGGCAAGGACGCTAGCGCTAACCCTCTACAATATTGAAAATTTGGATGATAAAGGGTGTGCGATAGACGCCCAGGAAGAATTTGGGATAAGGAATTTCTCAAGAACACCCTCTAAACTACTCGCTGCAAACATAAAAGACGAACGGATCGGAAAAAAACAGAAAGTATCATCTGTCATGACCTTGTCAGAAGTCGACTCCAACAACAAGCATGAGCACACAGTCCACATCAGCAGAAGGCACATCAAAAACTGCAAGGTAAGGACCCATGAGGTTAGTGGATTCGATGGATTATTAGAAGCCCTTGGAAGGCATGTAGACCGGAATGGGCCGATAGTCCACCATGTATTGGGAGTCCACGGCGTCCCCGGGCATCTCATGTTCAGTCCAGAGGAAATAGTCTCATCAAGGGAAATCCTGGAACGGGGTGATGATCTAAGAAGCAACTATGCAGAGAAACCGACCATCGTATTAGACAGCGGATTCTCAGGAAGTGAAGGCGAAGAGGGAAACAGGATCCCGTGCATAGCACGGGCCATCTCATACATCATCCCAGACGCAGTCGTCGTAGCCCAAAACGGCATCCTAGGTCCCGTTAAGATCAGGCCAGACACAGCTTTATTCGCCCATGGATTAGACGCAGACTATATGCTGCCAACAGATAAGACCATCTTCAGGGCTGGTGTGCGCGAAGGAGAAGACGGGATCCCAGAGGATCTGGCAACCCAACTTGCCGATCCAAGCACGATAAACTCGCCCGATATAAAGGAGGTCAATCCATTGTGGGATATAATAAAGATAATCTCTAGAGCCAACACCGAACTAAGGATGGGTGACGAACCTGCCGCCTATTGCGGATTGATGGATTACTACGGGGAGAATCCAAAGGAGACATTGCAAAAGCTCTTGGCAAAAGCACATGCGGGTGATCTAACCAGGCTTGTGGCTGAAAGGTACTCAAAGGATGCGGCAAGGATGGCGATGCTACTCTACCAAAATGCGCCTGATACAACAAAGATTAAGTTAGAGGAATGGAAGACTGGGTGGGAACAGACAGCGAGGGAGATTGGTGGCAGACAGACTGCAAATGTTGGCGAACCACCGACTGAAGAGACAAGTAAAGTCCCAGACGAAGAAGAAGACATCGTTATCCAGCTGATGAAGCTTAGGGGCAATAGGTTCACCCGCTGGCTAAGGGGAATAAGGGGCAGACACTGAAAATAGGGGTATGGATCCCAGACCTATTAAAAAAGCAAATTATAAACATATTTTACGAGTGGAAAGAAACAATAGATGTTGAACTTGTATTATAACTCGTCTTTTAATACTCTGATGCTTCTTGGTAATGTGAATGGTTCTTGTTGTTCGACCTTGAATAATGAAAAACCCCTTTGATTATCGTGTTGCCTCAATCCCCGAAGCTTATTTGATGAATCTATTATCTCAAAAGCTCCCTTAGGACTTGGAATGCCTACATATTCCGCATAGTTACGTGTGACAGCATCCATTATTGGGATGACTGGTGCCAGCTCCATAAATCCTTCAACACCACTCTTAAAATAACCAGCCATAGAATATGTAACCTGCATCTGGGTAAGCCGTCTTGTCTCAGCCAAGATCTCATCACAAGTAAGATCATCCAGGACAGGGCCGAGTAAAACGGTGCCAGGTTCTTGATAATTTTGTCTTATCTTCTTTCTACGGTCATTATAATCTGGAAGTCTTGTTTTAACTGCATCAATAACAGCCCTTTTTTGAATTGGCCTTAAAACACCCCATGTGAGATGCTGGACCTCATGACCGAATGCTGACTCACTCTCCCCCCTGATAATCTCAGTTATCTCATCGAGGGTTCTTTCCGCTTCGAATATACTTCTGCGGTCACCAACCTTCATCCTCCTCAACTTCGGAGGGAAGCGCCCACGGATATTCTCATACCACTGCCTGACCTTTGCCTCATCAGCTACTCCCCTGAAAATCCTTTCATGATCATCAGGATAAGTATATATAAATGACGTTGGGTCTGGGTTTTCAGGGCAGATACCCATCACAAATGCTCGGCCATCCCCTCTTTTATTTTCAACACCGAAGATTTGTTTGAATGCCTTATCCACTCCCTGCTGGAATTGTCTTGGAGAGAACAACCTGCGTATCATTTCACCGGGATTATCAGCCAGTTCTCCGGGACCTGGAATTTTAACACTTCTAGGATCCTGGACTATGCGATCTCTGTCAGTAGGGCCTGATGTGTTTGGTTGAATAATCGACATGATAACCAGTAAATAAAC
>CAYREE010000046.1:0-15161 GCA_964423225.1 uncultured archaeon
GCATTTATCCTTCAATGTCCTGAATTCGTCGGTTGCAGATCCGATGACTGTATAGTCTATGCCTCCATCGGTGTCTATGCATGAAACCTGGTTGACACATACTCCATCCACGCATTTACCCGGGCATTTCTTCGCCACATATTTTGCCTTTTTGTCTTTGCAGTAGGATTCATATATCGAAATATTATTCTTACAGGTGTCGTTCTTCACTCCGTTCGTGCCAAACGCCATTCCAAACCGGGTGAGATTCCTTCCTGCATCTGTGTCGAGACAATCGGTTGAGTTACAGTCTATGTCAGCATAATTCATAGGGTAATTGTACATGTCGCAGGCGCCCATCTTTATCTTGTAAAAACCACTTTCACCCCAAGTTGCTGTTCCCCAACTATTCTTTACTATCCAGTATTCTGTGGAACCTTGTTTACCCCAGCCGATAATGGCAGTTGCATGTAGGCTATCGTTGGTGTATGTACACTCGTAGATCCCACCAGTATGTGTAAAAAAGTCATCTGGAATCTCATGAATCATCACGACAGGTCCATAGTTGATTAAAGCATTCTTTATATCGTCTGGATTTGGGAACGGGCCGATAGAATAACCCTCCTTTATCTTGACAGGTGTTGGTGTACTGCATTTATCACTACATGATCCATCTGGTGCGGTATACGGGAAGCAGGACTCGTCTACTACTCCTGGATTTTCAAGCCATGAATCATATAGACCTGATCCTACGAACAATGGGTTTGGCCACGATCCATCGCATCCGTTTGATAGTGGCCAGCATGATACGAGGTCCTGTTCTGACAGGTCTAGTTCCGTGCCGTTACATTTTTTTATAGCGCCTTCTACTGCGGCTATGCTGGCAAATGCCCAGCAACTTCTACAGTCTCCTTGGTTCTTGACGGGTGTTACTCCATTATGTTCTCTTAGATCGAAGCTGTCAGGATATCCGCCAGGCATTCCAGAATCAAATGATTGGGCCCCACCTAATAATGCTGTTGGTTGTGCTTGTTGTGCGCCTGTTAGTCCCCTGAGTTTTTCCCTTTGCTCGTCAGGTAGTAGGAATATGTCGTTATATCCTGCAGTCCATAGCATTCCCTCGTCGATTATCATTTGTTTGATTGCGTCCATCTCGTCTACACGCTGGGTTCTCAAGTCGTTTGGTAATCCCATTAGTTTTGCCACCCATTCAGGTGAAATGCCTTTTCCAATCAAGTATTCTTCAGTATACGTAGATGTTGAAAGAGCAGGGCTGCCTTGCGGATTCTGTGAAGAAACAGTCAAAGAGAACAATATGAAGAGGCAAAAGTTGAATAATAATAGATTTTTTAACTGATTCATTAGTTAAAAACTAGGGGTTTCAAGTTTATATTTTATATCTTAACAGCGCGGCTTTACCCTTGAAAGTAGTCCATAACTGGAATCCTTCCTCGAAGGTATCAGAGACAATCTCAACTTTGCTCCCGCCCTTACATGCAATCTCATATAATTCCTCGATCACATCTTCACCTAGGTTCTCAGAAAGCAGGAGTGTATCAATAGCTCCAGCATCAAGCGCCGGCTTTAAATCAGGTCCATACGCTATGTTCCCCTCTCCAATCAAGCCTTTCATGAATCTTTCCATGAGTTTTTTCTGACGCACCATCTCGACTTCGCCAAGATCGTCTTCAGCAGCCTGGATCAACTCCCTGATCCCCGACTCATCAGTATACGTGATGTCCTTTACAGCAACAATCTTCTTCTTTAATTCATGGTGGATGTAATCGCCTTCAATAAAATCGTCTTTAGTGCCAGCAGGCCCGCCGATAACTATGCCCCGCAACTCTTTGACTGATCCGAGGAATGCTTCAGTCATAGTCTTTCCAACCCTCTTCTTGAATTCGTGGCTTTGTTCATTTACAAGTCTTTCAAATCTTCTAGCTGACTGTCCACCAGCCCTATGTTTCCCACTATATCCGGATGTAAGCTTCTTGATGATGGTATAGTGATTTCCCTTTAGTGTTGCGAGGGTCGTTGTCTTATTGTCTATTGCAACCAATGCAAAAACATCTTTTGGTGCGACAAGCTCTTTTAGCGGATCAGTGATAAAATCCTTATCGCATCTATACAATCTTATAGCGATGGGTTCGGGCGGTTCTACAGACCAGACCTTCAAGTCTTGAACACCGTCTCGTTCTGAAACATTACCGCAAAAAACAGCCAGGCCGTTAGGAGGGGTTTTTGTGAAGAGTCTCAGATGCTGCATTGTTTTTTCTAATGCGTCGACAACATTCTTTCTTGTTGTCTTGGATTTGATGTTGGTGGCTGTGCCTTGTTCGCTGGCCAGCTGGCTCATCACATTGTTTAAATCATATCCTGAGGGAGCATATACTGTTATCAACTCTGTATGCCTGCCTTGTTTTGACTCCAGTTCCTTAATTAACTTTTTTAGCTTGTATTCTGTATGAGAATCCATTTTTATGTCAGGATAAAATACCTTTTAAATTAATCTCAAATGCTGCTACCGGTGTCTCAAGCCCAAATTCGGTGAGGACTAGTGGATCAAGTTCTCCGAAAAAACCATGTTCGCATTGGGCTCGTCTACCCTTAATGAAGCTCTGATGTTCAATATCCGTAATATCATAATCTAGTCCAATCTCTTCTAGAAATCCTGTGAAAACCGATTTTACTTCACTGAAGCTAGCGTTTGAATGAGCCATCACGGCAGCTATCCTCTTTGACTGCACACCACTTGAGTCGACACAGTCGCCTATCTCAAATAATAGTTGTGGGTATTCCCGGTTCCTATTTTTTTCAAGTACAACCATTAATGATGGTAGGAGCCAGTTTCTAGCTACTGAGTGTTCATTGCTTACAGGATTAATTGTTTCTGTAACATCCTTGCTATTAATGTTCATGCGTTTGAAAAGATCTTTTCGATTTGTTAGGATGAGTGTTATAATCTCCATGAAATTATATCCGATCATTATATCCCTCATCTTCTCGCATTCTATCTCAGACTTATCCAGTCTCCCGATTGTTGAGATGTTTGGAATTTTTGGGATGAAATTCATATACCCGAATCCTATTGCAATATCTTCGACTAAATCTATTGGATGAAGGATGTCCGCTCGATATGCAGGGATCTTCACCTTTATGAGTTCGCCATCTGCTTTTGCATCATACCTCATCTTTTCAAGGTATTCGATAACGTTTTCAACAGTGAATTCGTTGCCTAACAACTGGTTAACATACTCCAGTTTAAGATCCATTATCGTTGGTTCTAGCTCGGGTCGATTCATCTTACCTCCATCTATAGGTAACAAGTCTTTATATTACTCCAATTGACTCATATAACTGTTTTTTAAAGTAGTTGAAGCTTGGATGACTGCTTAGAAGTATGATCATCAGAATGATTAGGCTATATCTTATCTTATTCATTTTTCTTTAATCTGCATCTTTCTAGCTGTACTCATTAAATATTCTTTAACTGGCGGATTAAAAACCAAGGTTATTGACATAATTATTGAGACAATAATCGTAGCCATGAAATCCCATTGTTGGAATATGGCCCATGGAGAGTGATTCCAGGGTAATAATCTTATTATTGAGACAAATAATGACGTGAAAAATGCTATGAAGAATATCTGGTATTCTGTTTCTGTGCGTTTGGATGTGAAATATGTGGGGATGTAAAAGAACATTAACGGGATTATGGGGATAAGCCATCGGAAGTGATAAGAGTTCCCACCATAACCCGAGGTGAAAGTAAGATAAAAAACAGATAATATGATGCATCCGATTGACAATAAAACCGCCTCTTTCATCTGTTTTGTTTTGGTAACTGCATTTGAAAACATCATGAATACTGCGAAAAGTAGTATTGGTGTATTTGAGAAGAATCCATGAATCCCAAATAATGCGTTTAAGATATACTCCAACCGTGACGGTACTTTTTCATGTTCTCCTAAACCATCGATATTTCCTTCGTTAAACTGTAGGCTTGATCCTTGGAATGAGTAGTATTCAGGGTGCAATATTGGTGGGAGAATATCTTTTGTGACAATCATGTTCAAGTAGATTGAGATGCTTAGCGGGATGATTACTCCAATGATGAACAAGGCGATTTTAATAGAATTCTTTCTTGATGAAATAAGGTAAATCAAGAATATTGCAGTGAAAAGCAGGCCTGAGGGGATGTCTATACCGGTGCTTAACCCGATTATTCCCCCTGCCTTAAGATATGTGGAAATACTCTGGTTAGTCTTTCTTGTTTGTAGGAGAAGGTAAAAGGATGTGAATATGAGCATTGCGGCGACTGTATGGTTATTGAAAGTGGTTGAATAATTGAATATTGGTGTGGCACACATAAGGGCTATTGTAATGTATATTCGTACTTTTTTTTCTAGATTCCAGAATGTGAGCGACCTGTAGAAGAACAATCCAAGGAGGCATGATGACAATCCTACTGTTGTAAACGTGATTAGGAAATATGTGATTGATGTGTGTGTTCTGATAGTCAAACCAATTTTTTCAAGAATAAAATATGGTATTGATCCTATGACTGATAATAATGGTGGTTTGCTAGAGTAGTAATGACTGTCAACGTAGATCAGGTCCTTTAAGGGTTTTATACTCGCTTTGTCAATCATCAATGTATGTCGTTCTACAATTGACTCTATCGTCGATATCCTCGACAAGTCGTTTTCAATGAATTGATTATTCGTGACAAGTGAGAATAACATTAATAATCCCGTTACTAGGATCAACTCTTCTTTTTTGTTTGTCATAATCGGATATAATATATTGGTTTCAAATAATAGTCTTAGAGAATGGTCGAAATAACTGTTGTCATACCTGTTTTTAATGAATCCGACTCTTTAATAGAACTGAATGATAGACTATCTAAAACCTTGGATACTATTGGAAAGTCCTATGAGATCTTGTATATAGACGATTATTCAAGCGATGAAAGTCGTATTCGACTAAAGGAGATCAAGGAATCGAATCCAAGTATACGGATTGTGTATATGGGCTGTAATTATGGAAAATTTATCATACTGCCCATTGGCTATCAGTTGGCTAAGGGGGATATAATCGTCACAATAGACTCCGACCTACAAGACTATCCTGAAGAAATACCGTTTTTACTGGATAAAATTGATGAAGGGAATGACTTGGTTATCGGTTATCGATATGAACGAAAGGATACTTTCTCAAAGAAGGTCCAATCCAGATTATTCAATTTATTGAACCGTGTAGTGTTTGGAATTAGGTTGCATGACATCAACTGTCCATTAAAAGCATTTAGAAAGGATGTTGGGATGATTGGTTTGTCTGGCGATCTTATGAGATACCAGGCAGTCATTGCTAATGCTCTAGGTTATCATGTAACTGAAGTCAAGGTAAGCAATAAACCCCGAAAGCATGGCACATCCCATTTTGGCATAGAACGCATTGGACGGGGATTATTTGATTTGGTTAAGCTCAAATACCTGGTGTTTATGAAAAACTTGAAGTTCGAGAAAAAATTGAATTTCGCTGATTTTGATCTGGATGAGTTGGATTAATCCACTCTTTTATATACTGATGTCAAACCGAATTGAGCCATTTTCTCAAAACCATTTTCCATCAATTCTTCTTCGAGAATCATGTTCTCTGTCATCACATAGTTAAATGTTTTCTCATCTACCATCTCGTCCAGTGGAGTGCATTGATATCCAATCAAATCCAGATCTGGTTTACCACATTCTATCATGTTTAACATTGGGGACATAGATTGCGTGTTTAATGCAGCAACTGGAATCCGCTTATGAAGAAACGTGTATAATCCAGAGTTAAAATATGGGACCACATATGCCATTCCAGTCACATCATCCCTTTCCCTTATGAATGTAAGTGCTTGGATGTTCTCTTCATGGCCGCCTCCAAATGCGTTTGGGGTGGAAACCAAGCCGAAGAATAATGTGAAAGCTACCATTCCTATCGCTAGGATCTTATCGGTTTTTTCCAGCTTTTCAAGTCCTTTACCTGCAAGGATCGAGAGAAAAGGAAGTATTGGAATCATGAATCTTAGCTCCTTATGCGGTATTAACGAGAATGAGAGGAAAAAGAAAGTCGCAGGGATGGCGATCAATGCAAATCCCTGTTTTTTTTCAATGGAATAGGGGATGACGAGGATATGTCCTATATTGATTGCAAGCATGACGATATAATAGTAGAAAGGCAATGTTCCGAATAAAGCGGATTTTTTCTGTATGAGATTATGGTCTATGAATGCTATAGGTGAATGTAGGAAGCTGCCCCAGGTGAAGTAATCAAGGGTTCCCTGTAATAGGATCATTATGACCAGCCCGATTGTTAAATATAATATTCCCTTATATTCCTTCTGGTATAATATGATTGCTGTAAACGGGATGGCAAAAAGCATAGTATCGAATCTTAGCATGAATGCGATGCCCAGGGCAAGGCCTGCCAGAGTATAATTTGATGATACTGGATTTTTCAATCCTTTACTGATGTAGTAGAGGCAGATGAGAACATATGTTGTTGATATTACAACTGTGCTAGTGTCATTGGTCCAGGCTATGAGAAAACCTGTGAATGTTGCGAAAAAAGCCGAATAGATTGCGATCTTCTTATTGAAAATCTCTTTAGCAACCATGTAGGTCACATATAATAATATTAGTGAGAAGACTGTGGAGAAGAATCTGCAAATAAAAACTAGGTTCATAATATCCTTGATTGATAAGGCAATACCTATCTTGAATAATGCTGCATAACCTATTGGCAACAACCAGGATCTAATTCCATAGATAAATTCCCAGGGTATCAGACCATAGCCAAAAACGATGCGATGAGATTGTTCGAGAGACTGGTATATGCTGTCTGGATGCATGAATCCTTCTCTAGTAATTAACATGTATCCTCGTGTTATAATCGCGGCTATTATAACAGCGTATTTGAATTTCTGTTGTATGTCCGTCATCTTTCAGATATTAATCTAATTAGTCTAAGGGTTTTTGTATCAATCTTCTTTGAATTGTAAGACTTCAAGAATGTGGCATCTACATAGCTCCTCCAATACCCATTATTTAACTCATCATCAATATTTTCTTCTTTTTCAGAGACTCGGTAGACGATGTAAACTGGGATATTATTTCTAAGATAGTAGTCAGCCAAGCCTTTTGTCGTCTTGGTATCGTCGACTGCAGCATTCACAAGTCGCATATTCTTATCTGTTTTCACAAGTCCAAGATAGATCATATGCATGGAACCGTAGAATATAACGACTGAATCATCCTCGATAAAGTCAAGTTCTCTGGATATATCAATTGTCTTATCACGCACTATACTCGAGTTTATTATCTGGTAATTGTTGAGTACAAAACTATATGATAGTGCTAGGATTAATGCAATAATAAAAAGTGTTTTAGTCCTAACTAAGTCATGAATTATCATGGCTGCTGATAGAATTAGCAGGCCGGATATAAGAAGCGGGTACTTGAGTTGGTATAATTTGTTAAAAAGCAGGGTCTCATCACCTATGTTCATAAAAGGCGTGAATATGAGGAAAAAAGCTATTACTGACATTATTACACCAGATTTAATGTTTATCTTCAGTTTCATGGAGCTAATACAATACGCTGTCGATAAAGTCAAATATGGGAGTGATTGTAGAAAGTATCTCATTAATGGAGTCTCTCCTCCATGTTGGTTCACCCTTGAGCTGTAGAACAATATTTCAATAAGTGAAAGCAATGCGATCATATGAAAAACACTATTTCCTTCACGTCGTCTGATAAGAAATAGTCCTGGTAGTGCGAGTGCGAGGATTGGTGCAGCTTGAAGCAATGACTTTTTATTCTCTGGGATTGTAACCGTTTCTATTGGGAACATTGATATGTCGACCACTTCGGAATACATGACTGAAACAGACGTCATAGTGTGTGAAAGAAAATCTGGGTCAATGAGGATCATTGTAAAAACTAATGCCAAAATGATGAACAAGCTAGTCCGTGTTCTTATAATATCCATACTTTTATTCGAAGATAGATGGGAAAGAACAATCATTGTGAAAGAGATGAAAAATAATCCAAAGTATTTGAAACCACCGAAATCATCATCTATTCCACTATATCCGAGAATGTAAAAACTGCCGTATAAGATCTGGTTTAGTGTTAACAAGGTGATTATCGGTATGGCAAGACCTGTCAAGAAAATTAATGGCGTGTGTAATCCATGTTCTCGCATCTTTACAATCAATAATGCAAGTATCACCATACTATATAGAAAAGTCGGGTATCTGATGCCTATCACAAGTCCTGAAAAAAAACCTGAAAAGAATAGGTTGACGATACCAGATTTTTTAAACCATCTTATTGCAAGATAGACTGACAAAGACACAAAGAATACTGCCAGGGAATGAGGCCAAAGATCCACGGCAAACCTTGTTGAATATGTGAAGAAAGAATATATTATCACTGATAACAATCCTGGTTTTTCATTTTCGAAAACGATGTTGGCTGTATGATATAATATGATGAGGGTTCCTGCAAATGAGATTAGATTCACTAGTATCATACCCTTTATCCCGAAGAGGATGTAGAATGGTGCGAGTATTATCAGGTAAATCTTTGGATATTGTGGTATCAGTTTGTTCTCATGTATGTCTACTGAATCGGTTACTTCATATTCAATGCTTGTGTATTCTAATCCATTCCAAATGCTTAATGATCCATCTGATACAAATGAGTCAAGCATTAGAAGATAGACTGATTCATCGGTTATTGATATTCCCGGGCTTATAATCAAGGTAAGAAACAATGCACATAGAACTGCGTATGCATATGTCCATTCCCTATTATATCGTATTATGCTTGATGAAATCTGATCTAATAATGTTTTCACTTTCCTTGATACTTATTATACCTGTTTTAATTGAAATGATGTGCCAATAATAAAATAATAGGATTAATTATCATATACGTGGTCTTATGAATGGATTAAGTGTGATCATTCCAGTCTATAACGAGGAAGAGGGGCTAGGAGATACGTTAAAAGACTTGAAGGAAGTTCTTGGGGAAAATAACATTGAATACGAGCTACTAGTTGTAGACGATGGTTCTACAGATAATTCAACTTCGATAGTCTCTGAATCTGATGCAACTTTGATAAAACATCCTTATAATATGGGTTATGGGGCTGCAATCAAATCCGGACTTTCTAATGCGGTTTTCGATAAAGTTTTGATAATTGACGGTGATCGAACATATCCCTGTGATGAGATCCCTAAACTTCTAGAACATTCAGGATCATATGATATGGTTGTTGGTTCTAGAACAGGCCCAAAAGTGAAAATCGAGTTGTATAGGCGTCCTGCAAAGATTTTTTTAAATTATCTTGCAAACTATCTTTCAGGAATGAAGATACCAGACCTGAATTCTGGCATGCGGATATTTGACCGTTTGAAGGCATTGAGATTCAATGATATCTATCCAAGCGGCTTCTCATTCACAACTACCATAACCTTAGCATTCCATTCTAATGATCTTACTGTAAAATATGTGCCTATAAATTATGATTCACGGGTAGGTAAGTCAAAGATTTCTCCTATCAATGACGGATTAAACTTTATCCTCTTAATCGTAAAGTCTATTGTATATTTCAAACCATTAAAAGTCTTTATCCCTGTATCACTGTTATTATTTTTCCTCAGTCTTTTTGTCTTCCTATATAGTTATATCATCCTTGATAAAGTCATGGATATCTCAGTGATAGTGATATTGATGTCCTCAATACAAATCGCATTGTTCGGACTGCTAGCTGACATGCTATCAAAGAGGAAATAACATGGATATCCTCCTAATAAATCCGTTAAATGAAAATACGATCCAATCTGAAGTTCCTTCTTTTCTGTCCGAAGAACGCGGATTAAACCCACCCCTCGGACTCTTATATGTTGCATCAAGCCTAATCGCAGAAAATCATAGTGTAAGGGTATTGGACATGCCTTGTGAGGGCATCAGCTATGCTGATATACCAAAGTATTTGGAGGGTAATAGGCCTGATATTGTTGGGATAACCGTTATGTCTTTCACATTGATAGACGTGCTTATTGTAAGTGAGATAATAAAGAAATTTGATGATTCAATTACGGTTGTGTATGGTGGGCCACACGTCAATATATTTCCTGAAGAATCTATCCGGCTCCCTCATGTTGATTATCTTGTCTTGGGGGAGGGTGAATTATCTTTTCCAAAACTTGTTGCCTGCCTTGAAAATGAGATGCTTCCATTGGATGTTTCTGGAGTAGTCTTTCAAAAAGATAATAAAATTGTTAATACTGGAAATCCAGAGTTCATAACAGACCTTGATTCCATTCCGTTTCCTGCGAGGGATCTCACTCCGTTTGAAAAATATTCGTCTTTACTTGCCAAACGCAGTCCGATAACGACGATGATCTCTAGTAGAGGATGTCCACACAGATGTTTGTTTTGTGACAGACCTCATCTTGGTAAATCGTTTCGTGCAAGGTCTCCTGTGAATATTGTCGATGAATTTACAGAATGTGTTGAACTGGGTATACGAGAATTCATCATCTATGATGATACTTTCACTATAGACCGGGATCGGGTCTTAGAGGTTTGCAAGGAGATCCGGGATAGGGGGCTTGATATCGGCTGGGATGTGCGGGCAAGGGTGAGTGATGTTGATACTGAGCTTCTTAGTAAGATGCGGTCTGCAGGTTGTGAACGCATACATTTTGGCGTGGAATCTGGTAATGAAAAAATACTTAAAGTAATTAGGAAGGGTATCACTAAGGGTCAGGCACTTGATGCTTTTAATTGGGCAAAGGACTCGGGAATATCCACGCTAGCTTATTTCATGATAGGTCATCCTGGTGAGACGATGGATACTGTACAGGAAACCATTGATTTTGCAATAAAATTGGATCCTGATTTCATTCATTTCTCTATTACTACCCCGTTTCCATCCACTGATCTTTATCGAATGGGTCTTGAAGATGGTATTATAGAAAGGGATTATTGGAGTGAGTATGCACACGATCCATCACCTGACTTTATACCTCCTTTATGGGAGGAAAATATGAATAGAGTTGAATTGACCAACTTGTTGAAACAAGCATATAAATCCTTTTATATTCGCCCAAATTACATCATAAAGGAATTATCTCGTGTTTCAAGCATGAGCGAACTTTATAGGAAGATGAGGGCAGGTGTTAAACTGATTGGGAGAGTGATTTAACTGGATAGAAGAATCCATATTGCCTTAATTTTTCTGCTTATAGTTATTTCACTACCTCTTAGGATTTATGATATATCCCGTCCATTCTATGCTAATGACCTTGCAGATATACCCTATTATGTTATGGTCAATTATCCCAAGGATATTTTAGACATATCTAATGCATTTGAATATTATCATGGAGCAGGTTCTGCATTATCAGGTTTCTTGTTATTGGCAATATATGGGTTTGTCGGATTGGAGGTCACAGAATTCCATTGGAATATTCCATTCTCCTTCCTAGGTGTGTTAACTGTATTATTCGTCTATTCTTTCGTCTACTATCTTACGAGAGACTATAAGGCAGCTTTTTTCACAGCTCTATTAATTGCTGTTTCACCGCTTCATATCGGTATCACAAGAGGGATTGGATATGCTCAACATAGCATGACACAGTTGCTACATATAACGACTATATTTTCATTTTTCATTTTTTTTCGTAAACCAGAAATCCGTAATGCACTACTAGCATCCACATCTCTATCATTACTTGTCTTATTTGATCTTTTATTCCCCTTTGTTTTTCCGATTATTCTATATATCTTATGGACAAGTGATAAATCCAAGTTAAATGAATTTAAGCCTCTTGTGTGTAAGCGGTTTATCCGCCCTGTGTTCTTAATACCAGCCTCAGTGATAGTACTCAAGCTCGTCTTTTTTTTCAAGAATTATAATTCGGAAGTGATTGTCGGATCTGTTATGTATTCTCTGGTCAGGTCTGGTCTAAACATAGGCTTTCATATCAAACCATTTTTGATAAACCTAGTATTCTATCTTGGCATAGTCATATTGTTTGCATCCGCTATTCCGGCTGTAAGAAAGGTGCGTGGTGTATTGTCTGGTGACTATTGGGGTTTTCTTTTAATCTGGTTTTTAAGCATATCCTTACCCTTCTTGTTCTTTTTCGATCGGTGTGTGACAAATTACATTGTATTTCCACTAACTCCATTAATCATGTTGTCAGGCATCTATTATGGGTCTAGGATAGGGTTTAGTGGTTTATCAGGGATTATCCCCATATTGGTTGTTATACTGATGTTGGTGTTATTCTTTAATCATTCATTAGAACAGATCTTTGATTCAGGTTTTTTAGGGATAAAGGATCTTTATAATGGGATTTATTGTAGGAGTTTTTACTCTTCATGCATGTTCAATCCGTGTGGGCATGAGTTTTCAGGGAAGATTTATCCTGATGATGGTTATAAAGCGGTTTCGTATTGGATCCGCATGAATACGCCGGTAAATTCTATTGTATTCAGTGATAACTATGGGGTGATGGGAAAGCAGAAGAACATAAGATATTATCTGCATAGAGAGCTTACGAATATTAATGCTGGTTCACGGGATGATATGCTTGGATTATTTGAGTCTGAAAAGCATTCTTTCGATGTTTTAATCATTACACCCTCAAACATACACTTTTTGAAAGGTATGGAAGATTTTATTAGAACTGTTATCATTGTTGATAATAACGGGGATCATTTATCCTATGTTTACACTCGTAAGAAGTATTATGATGGGCCGGTTGAGTTGAATGTTATTGGATTAAACCATGAATATGATACTCAATATTCAAGGTTTAATCATATAGTTGGTTGATGATGGATTTATTTGTCAAGGATAGGGAGAAGACATTTTTATTTTTGATTTTCTTTATCGCTATCTTGTTTCGTGTTGTGAACCTTCATGAGATACCGCACTGGTATTGGGATGAGGGTGTAAACATGAATTATGGATGGCATCTATCCGAGGGTAGGATCCAGTGGTTTTCGTTAAAGTATTCTTTTATTCCTCATCCACCAACCTATCTTCTTTTAACCGCATTGGTGATTAAAACGGTTGGTTATTCACTTTATCTAATGCGTTTTATTAATGTTTTATTCTCCCTGTTGACGTTGTTCTTAGTCTATCTTATTGCAAGGGAGGTTTCAGATAAGAAGACTGGATTGTTGTCTGCATTATTATTTGCGATCTATCCTGCAGGGATTTATTGGGGTCGTCAGGTTATGATAAACAATCTTTTTTCCTTACTCTTCATACTTTCATTGTATCTCTTCCTAGTCTATCTTCGATTGGGAGGTCGTTGGTGGTTGTATTCGACAATTGTAGCGATTTTCGCTTCTTTAACATCTTTTACTGGATTTGTATTATTCATCCCTCTTCTTATTCATTTTTTCTCAAAGAAGCCAGGATATCTACCCTTTCTGATAATCGTATCAACAATCCCCTTTATAGCCTTTTTCCTGGTAATGATCTATATACGGGGAACTTATTTTTTAGAAGATCTTTTCTTTCAGCTTGATAGATTCCATTTTCTTGGTTATAAGACGATGATCTTGCTACCCTTACTGGTTATATCATGTCTTTATCGCGACCGGATAAAAAGTTTCTTTTCAAATATGTTTGAAAATGAGGTTGAGTTATTGTTTACAAGCAAAGACGAGTTCATTGATATTTTTGTCCCTTCATGCCTTCTAGGTGTTCATCTAGTATTATGTTATAAACTAATCATACCATTCTCCGATCTTAGCTTATTTTCGGGCGGTGATTATTTTTGGATAGGTATAGTTGGTTTATTATTTGTCAAAAGACTTAGGGTATATCTTGTTTTATTGTATTTCTTTCCGCTATTCGTGGCAACGATATTTCTAGGACGATCCGACCACATGTTGATTGGGTTATACCCTTTTTTCATCGTGGGTACTGCCATCTTCTTGTTTTTCTTGAAGGATTTTATTTTTAGGCTTAAGATGTTTTCATCCCATCGTATTATGGTAGTCTCTGTCATACTCGTACTCCCATTTGCCTTCACTCTTTATTATGATCTTAATGCTTTTGTGTTTGGGGGTATCCTTAGGGCTGAGGATGTTTCAAGTAATCTGGCTGTAGTGGGATTTGTGAATGATCTAGCTGGGGAGGATGAATTGATATTAACGACAAGCAATCTGGTCGGATTATTGGATTCTAGATCATCTATTCTAACTCAATCATTTGTGTATGATGGGTATGGTATAGCCTACTATAGGTCTAATCTTAGCTCTGATTGGTTTGTTGATAATATTTCACTTGATAATGCGGCATATGTTATCGTTCCTTCTAATATTATGCCTTGGATTAATGAGGCTGGGTTGGGCGTTTATACGCAAAAGATGCAGGATTGGACTATTGTTTATGACTCTGGGGGGTATTTAGTATTTGATAATCCTTTATCAGATGATTAATCCACTCCAGAATACAAGCCATGTCCAGAATACGAGAAATATTAGGAGTCCGACAAATAGCATTATGTCTTTTTGTTCTATATCGTCTCTAAGCTCAATCTTCATTTTTCTTTCACTTGATTTGTTTAATAATAATCTTTTCTGTAATATATAAATAGGGTATTCCGAGTTATTATAATCTTAAAATGCCATCGAAAAAGTCTGGACGGAAGAAAAAGGAGAAGGGGTCGGTAACGACTACGCAACGAGTTGATATGGAGACTCTTACTAGGATCAAGAAGATATCTTTTCATCTTGCAAAGCAGGGTATCATAATTAGCCAGTCCGATGTTATTAAATATGCTTTAATGTTTGCTGTTAAGGATGAGGCGGATTTTCTTGAGTTTGTTATTCGAGCGGAACAAAAATCTCCTAAAGGTGCTTTGAATACTGTGGTACAGGCAACAGGTAAGCCTTGGTTTCCCTATGGGAATCTCATATAAATCAACCTATTGTATACTTGTATACGCATTTTTTTTGTTTTTAAATCCTTAAACACATCTGTATTATATCAGTCGTATTAACACAAAGGAGGTGTTGACATGAAAAAACTCTATGTATTGTTTGTTTTTGGTATCTTTGCTTTATCATTTGCTGGTGCTGTGGCTGCTCAGA
>CAYREE010000047.1:0-14959 GCA_964423225.1 uncultured archaeon
GCCTTCTATCAATACATCGCCGATATCCACTGGTGCTTTCACCTTTGCCTTCTTAATACACTTCATCAAATCCATGATCTTCTTCTTTGGTATTGGCTTGTCTGTTTTAACACTTACAAGCGGGAGCTCACCATCCTTGACAGTGATGCTTGATGTTATAGTACGTTCTGGTTCAGTAACCTCTTTTCTAGCGTAATCCTCTCCCCTCTTACACTTGTAACCTTCTAGAACAAGTTTTTTACCAGAACCTTTAGCCTCAATTATACAGCCTTGTGGGCAGACGATACATATTATCTTTCTAGTCTCTGACATCAATGATCAACTCCGTTCTATTTTTGACATCATCTTTTGACAATTGTATCCGCTCCATTTCTGCAGGATTAAGTTTGATATGTTTGACCCGTTTTAATTCCTCTCCATTACTTGTCACAACGATATTCTTGTTCTCAAATGGTTTCTTCACCCTGAATGATATTGTCAGATCGTTTTTTCCAGAATAATTCTGTGGTACGACCTGGTGTACACCGTCCCCGGAAGATATCTTATTAACCCTTGAAGCAACAATACCGTCTTTTACATATTCTACTGCATGGACCGCTGCATTCTCAGCCTCGATTGTCGCCCAGTCTACAAGGTCATGGACTTGCAGACAGTTTCCAGCAGAATAAATACCTGGAACTGATGTCTCATTGAACTCATTTACACTAGGCCCTCCTGTAACATCGTCGAATTCCACTCCTGCCTTCTCAGCCAACTCGTTTTCAGGGATAAGTCCTACTGATAAGAGTAATGTGTCACAATCATAATCCTTCTCACTGCCAGGAATAGGCTGGAATTTATCATCAACCTCTGCGATAGTAACTCCTTCCACTCGTTTATTCCCCTTGATATCAACGACAGTATGCTTTAAGATTAACGGGATGTCATAGTCCTCCAGACACTGGACAATATTTCTTGTTAGACCTGCTGAATACGGCATGATCTCAACGACTGCAAGTACTTTAGCACCCTCTAATGTCAGTCTTCGCGCCATAATTAGGCCAATATCTCCTGAACCCAGTATTACAATCTTCCTCCCTGGTAAATATCCTAATAGATTAATCAGATTCTGCGCGCATCCGGCAGAATAGACTCCTGCAGGCCTAGAGCCTGGGATCCGTATCATTTCACGTGTGCGTTCTCTACATCCTGTTGTTATGATAACTGCCTTCGCGTTAACCTCTAGAAGACCTTTGGGGCTTTGTATCATAATCTTCTTGTCCTTGGTAACCTCTAGTACTGTTGAGTTTGTGATGACTTCGATATCTGCTTCTTCGACTTGGTCGACGTATCTTTGTGCGTATTCAGGCCCTGTCAAACCTTCCTTGAATATCTCTACACCAAATCCGTCGTGTATGCATTGATTCAGGATACCACCTAATCCATCATCTCTTTCGATGAGCATGACGTCCTTGATGCCTTCTTTACTTGCTTTTAATGCTGCTGCAAGTCCAGCAGGTCCTCCGCCAATCACGACTATATCCTTTTTGATCATCTTCTATCTAGTACAACATACACAAACCTTGCTCTCTTCTCCCTTTAGGCTTGCGTCAACCCCTATCCCATATTCTTTCTTCAATATTTTTAGTATCTTGGGTAGGCAGAAACCACCCTGGCACCTTCCCATACTCGCCCTGCTTCGTATCCTAAGTCCTTTTAAAGTTCTTACTCCTAGTGGATTGTTCAGTGCGTCAAGAACTTCTTTTTTAGTTACTTCTTCACAACGACATACTATGATACCGTAGTCAGATTCTTCTTTGATAAGTCTCTTCCTATCTTCTAATGATAATTCATTGAAACTTATGCGTTTTTTTCTTATTGGGTTGAATTCTGGGTTCTCCTCTAGGATAGCATGCTTTCTAATCAGCTTAGCTACTTCCTCTGCTAGTATTGGTGCGGCAGTCAGTCCAGGGGACTCTATTCCTAGAAGTTGTATGAATCCGGCTGGCTCTTCTTCTAATATGAAATCTCCTTCATTAAGGCTTCCTGGATCGATTATCTTCGCTCGTATCCCTGCATATTCGTGTATGACGTCTGTTAGTTTTAATCCAGGAACAAGTTCGACTGCTCCATTAAAAAGTTCCTCCATCTTCTTCTTGGTTGAGTCTACATCATCCTTGCATGTGATATACTCTGCGCTAGGTCCTATAATGATGTTTCCAGCGCTTGTTGGTGTGAGGTGCACTCCTACTCCTCCTGTTTTTTCAGGCGGTATTGGATATATCATAGCCTTTATTTTATGCCCGACTTTTTTATCTAGTACGAAGTATTCTCCCTTGCATGGATTGACTTTATGTTTTGTGTAATCCACCATCTTTGCGATCTTGTCTGCGAATACTCCAGCACAGTTTACGACGAATCTTGCATTTATCTCAAGGAAGTCGGTTGTAACTATGTATCCATTATCCGTCTTCTTAATGTCTTTTACTTCATTAATGAAGCAGAATTCAACTCCATTTGATGCTGTGTTCTCAGCAACTGCGATCGTATATTCATGTGGATCGGTTATCCCGCCTTCAGGTGCGAACATAGCGTATTTCCCCTTTACGTGTGGTTCTCGCTTTTTTAGTTCTTTTTCATCAATGATCTCAAGCCCATCTATACCAGATGCTTCTCCAGCCTTTTTTAACAACTTCAGTTTTTCAAGGTCTTTTACAGTATTTCCAATAGTATATGTTCCTACCTCGTCAAATGACAGATCAAGTTCTTCTGCTATCTTTCGGAAGCGTTTATTGCCTTCTACACAGTATTTCGCCTTTAACGATCCTTTTGGTTCCTTGAATCCTGAATGGATGACGCCGCTATTAGCCCCTGATGCACCTTCTGCAACATCGGATTCCTTCTCTAATACGATGACGTCAATCTTATATCTAGCAAGCTCCCGTGCCACCGAACATCCGACAATCCCAGCCCCAACCACTACCACATCCTTCCTTAAATCCATCTAATCCCCTATGTATAATCCTTCCTGATTTATTGATTTTGGCAGTTTATTCGAGAATTTCAAGAGTTTTTCCTTGAGTACCTGTATCTCGGATTCTTCTACTGCATAGAATGAGAGTGTATTCATCTTGCTGAACTCATTGCCTTTAATAGTCCAGTTCCCGACATTAACCCATTTATCAGGTAATCCACCGAAGTCATCGAACCAACCGGAATACACTATTGCTATCTTAACATCTCTTTCATCAGCAATCCTTTCAATACTTTGTGTATCATATGTTCCAGCCATCCGTGACTGTGCAACATCAATATCTGCCAATCCGAACAAGTCCACGCACTTAAAGTCTGCATAATAGTTGACTGCACCGATATCATTCAATGCAATGGCCTGGCCACTATAATGTTCTTTGATGAATCCTGCCATCTGGATATGTTGTTCATATGTGTTGTGGGATGTGAGGGGTATCATATAGATTAGTAGAAACCGCACGCTAACTACTGCTAATATGAAGATCCATAGTATTATCCAAATGTATAAGTCCTTAATATATTTTTCCACTATTCCCTTGGATTGTATGAGGCATGTTAACATTCCAAGGGCGATTAGATAACCCTCATATCTGAATGATATGCTGAATGGCACGAACAATGCATGCAAGATGCCTGTAGCAATGAAGATGATGCCATATGCTGAGGATTCTGACTGAAACCCATTTTTCTTCCCTTGATAGGAAGTAAAAAGTATGGATGATAACATGAGAACTGGTAGTAATGGGATAGCAAGTATCCTCTTAGGAATGCTAGTGATGAAGGCTACTGGATCAGATAACGGGCCAATCCCTGTTATCTGACTGTTCTTCAGAAGCAAGGCGTTTGGAACCGGATAATAATCCTGGTTTAAAGATATCAATCCGTATAACATCACTGGAATGAATGATACAGCCAATAACTTCACTGAAAGCGCTCTCTCATTTCTAAAAAGCAATACTGCTGCAAGTACAATCAAAAGGAAAACACCTTCATATCGTGTGATCAAGAATAATGAACCAGACGCAAGGATTAAATACTCTTTCTTCGATCCTGACATATGACTGATGCATGAATAAACAAGAATGACAGTCAAGATGATATGCAATACATGCTCCATACCATGAAATACAAGTAAAGGTAGGGGGATAGCGAGCATGATGGCAGTCAAAGACAAGAACTGATATCTCTGATTGAAAGCGTATGTTCTGAATATGATTGACAGACAGGCCAATAAGATAATCGATAATACAATGTTTAGTAGTAAGGGGGTGGTCAAACCAACACCTAAAATCTTATAGGTTATTCCCAGGATAATCGTCCATGTTGGCGAGGAAGTTGCAGACGAGAATCCCTGCTTAGTAATCCCCCATACCCCATGAACAGCAAGGTTCTTCGCCATAGCCATATGGATGTATGCATCATCGAGTGTGTATACAAATGATCCATTGTTATAATCGAGTACTATCTGTCCAATGCCCAGTATTATCAGAGAAAACAATACGATGACAATAAGCAGGCTGATATCGCATTTACACTCGGATGAACACATATAATAAAATGGACTTATTCTAAGTTTAATTAGTAAATATCCCTATTATATCCTATGAGATTATTAGAATCCTCAAATACTGCAGATAGGCTTCCAGTAGATGTCTTATTGAAGACTTTTAATGAAAAATACCCTCCCATCGAAGAATTAGACTTAAAAAACATGCGTTTATGTGTGGCCCAACAGTGGTTTGGTGGAAAATGGGCTTATACTGGTGTTGCAGTACATACTAGGGATGTGGAAGCAGATATACTTAATCGATTCCCTTTGGGGATACATCATCTCTATATGACTGATGAGCCAGGTAAGCATCCAGACGAGGAGCCATTAAACAATGGTAGGATAATCCATCATCCAATATCTCAGTCTAGTGGGCCTCTTGCTTATTTTTCAATCCCGACACTAAGGAGTGTAAGGGAGGAAGCACAAAGAGTATTTCATGAAAATGATATAAATCTAGTACATCTAAGATCTCCAGCAACTCCGATGGGAGTTACTGTTGCTAAAGTAGCGAAAGAGATGGGGATCCCACTTGTAGTAACCTATCATGGTGGATCACGAAGCGGTTCTTTAATCCAGAAAGGAAAGTCACTTGTAGAGCTTTTTACACTCCCAATGTCTAGGCGGATGGCTGGTGCAAGTTTTGGAGTGAGTCTCGATGCAATAAAGACGTTTGGCGGTGATACGATTTATATGGGTAATGGTATTGACACAGCTTTTTACAATCCGGATGATGTGGATACTAGAAAATTCTATGAGCAATTCCCTGATACAAGAGATAAAAAAATAATCTTTACTCCTGGAAGGATAATGAAGGCAAAAGGTCAGATAAACGTTTTGAAAGCATTCTTACAATTGCCTTTGAAGATACAAGATGAGTCAATGATAGTGTTTTCAGGAGTGGCAGTCATGGGGGGAGAAACATATCAACAACAATTAGAGAAATTTATACAAGAAAATGGCCTATCAAAAAAAGTATTGTTTACCGGTCCGTTAGATAAGCCAATGATGAAGCAAGGATATGCTACCTGTTCTTTTCCGGTTGTCCCAAGTCTTGAAGAGCCATTAGGTCGTGTAATTCTAGAGGCTAGTTCAATGAAAAAACCAGTTATATGCTCTGATGTAGGTGGAACGCACGAGGCTTTAAATGACGGAGTTACTGGATATCTTGTCCCACCCGGAGATCCTAAAGCAATTGCAGATCGTATTGAATGGTTATACAATCATCCAACCGATGCACAGCTCATAGGTGACGAAGGAAGGCGGTATATACTACGCTACTTTTCACGAGAAAAGCTTGCAGAACGTCATATGCGAGTTTATTCCTCTTTATTAAAACAGTATGGCCGCGATCATTAATCACAATATATAATGAATATACTACGATCAATAAAATAATTGTTATAAAATATTAATATCTTATTTTTCCCATTAACATCCATGGATTTCTCAAAGATATATTATTCTGTGATTCCGTATACTATAAAATGGTGTTAAACTGGAATTTCGCTACTTCAGATAGACCGTCCCTAGATGATCAATTAAAGGCATTTGATGCGAGATATCCCCAGATCGATGATGAAAAACTGGCACAGATGAAGTTATGCGTTGTAAACCAATGGTTCGGTGGAAAACATCAATTCACGGGCGTTCCAGTTCATACAAGGGATGTTGAGGCAGAAATACTAAAAAGACATCCGCTTGACATACATCATCTGTATATGAGCGAATCAAGAGGAGATATCCCAGAACCAGAGCAAATTGAGACTGGTCGGCTTGTCCATCATCCGATGCCTCAAAAACTAGGTTCACTCGGATATTTTTCCATCCCAACACTAAGAAATATACAAAAGCATGCAAGGAGTGTATTCGAGGAGAATGATATAAACCTAGTGCACATCAGGTCGCCAAACACGCCTTTGGGAGTGATTACAGCCATGGTCGCAAAGGATATGGGCATACCTGTTGCCATAACACTACATTCTGGAACACGTGGCGGCTCCCTACCTGAAAAGAGAAAGGCCTTGATAGAAAAACTGACCCTCCCTCTGAGCCGAAGGAATGCTGGAGCATCATTTGGTGTGAGCATGGATGCTATAAGGATCTTAAAGGGTGATGCAATGTATATCGGAAATGGAATCGATGTTGGATTCTATAATCCTGAAGGAGTAGATACCAAACCCTTCTTTGACCGATATCCCCAAACACAAGGAAAGAAAATAATTTTCGCTCCTGGTCGAATAATGAAGGCTAAGGGACAATTAAATGTGTTAAAATCATTAACACAATTACCAACCCATCTTCAAGATGAGACAATGATAGTATTTGCGGGAAACAGCGATATCAATGATCTAGATTATCAGAGAAGTATTGATGGCTATATTAGAAAAATGGGCCTAGCATCAAATGTCTTGTTTACTGGTGGATTGGAAAAGGACTGGATGAAGCTTGGATATGCAGTCGCTGACTTAATAGATTCATCAACCTATGAGGACGCTTGCCCAAGAGTATTACAAGAGGCAAGTGCAATGAAAAAGCCAATAGTAGCATCCAATGTGGGAGGTGTGCCAGAAGTCCTAGTGGATAAAGTGACAGGATTCCTTGTCCCACCAGGAAATCCCTCTGCTATTGCCGAACGCAACATGTGGCTCCTTACACATCCGGAAGAATCTAGAGAACTCGGGGAGAACGGCCGTCGACATATCTGCACATATTTTTCAAGAGACAAGCTTGCAGACAGACATATGAGGGTATATTCCTCATTATTATAATCTGATACTGGATAAGTAAACAACTTTTACACGATGAAAACAGAGAAGCTTGGCTTAACAGCCCTTGTTACTGGTGGTGCAGACCGTCTGGGAAAGGAAATTGCGTTTAAACTGGCTGAATTAGGATACAATATAGCAATCCACTATCTAAACTCCGAAAATAAGGCTAGAAAAACAGCATCTGAGATAGAAAAACTGGATGTTTCATGCAAAATCTATCCCGCAGACTTCATGAAAAACAATGAGGTCACACAATTAATCCCCACTGTCTTGAAAGACTTTAAGACAATAGATATCCTCGTCAATAACGCATCGATATTCGAGAAAGCAACATCTCTAGAGACTGGATCAGATCTTCTAGAACGGCAGTTTCAGATAAACTTTAAGGCACCCTATATTCTATCAAAGGAATTTGCAGCACATTGTAAGACTGGATTGATACTCAATATGCTTGACACAAGAGTTGATAGCCATGATCCAGGATACTCGGCATACGCACTCTCAAAGAAGTCGTTACGCGACTTTACACTGATGGCAGCCAAGGAGTTCGCCCCTAATATCCGTGTCAATGCGATATGCCCTGGTATAATACTCCCACCATCAGATGAGCCAGATAAAGACTTGTCAAAGATCCTGGAAAAAGTCCCATTAGCCCGCAAAGGCGAGGTTGAAGAGATAATAATGGGTGTAGAATACCTGGTGAAAAACGAATACGTGACTGGACAACTATTATTCATCGACGGTGGACAAAGTCTTTAAAAAAATGAATACGGTAGTAATTGGGGTAAGCTCAAGCACGAATCCCATTGAAAATATCATCAAGGCAAAAAACATAATCCTAGAAAAACACGACCTAAAAAATGATACTCGTCTCATAGTGACAAAACCCATTGGATACGAAGACCAACCAGACTTTACAAACGCTACATTTCTAATACAAACCAAGGTGAGCCGGGAAGAACTGGGAAACTCATTAAAACAAGTCGAAGGACAGTTCGGAAGCATTAGGACTGAAAACAATGATAGACAACCGACAATAGACTTAGACATCCTTGTCTGGAATGATAAAATTGTCGATGATAAAGTTTATGAAAGAGATTTCCTGATGGATTCAATCCTTGAACTTATCCCAGACCTAAAGAAAAACATTTAATTTATCTAATATCTAATATCATATTGGAATGGCTTCTTTATCTGGATTGGGAAAATCAGCTTCATTAGGATTTCTAGCAGGTATCGATCCGATCAAGGCTAAGATTGCGGGACTAATAGCCCTCTTATTTACTTCGGGTTTTGTAGGCTATAGTGTAAGCAATGATTTAAACAGTGGTGAAACAACGCTAACTTGCCCCGAGATCATAACCACTTCCACGATAATTAAATATATTCCATCAACGGGAAAAGTTCAAAAACAAATGACTACTACATTACAAACAATACCTACCGGAAGTAACTATGGATGTATAACTCCGCCGAAACCATATTGTACTTGTAGAGAATGGAAATGCCTTGAATCAACTACTACGACAACCAGTACAACTACAACATCAACTACCTCTACTACAACCACAACAACTTCGACTACAACAACGACTACAACGACTACCACAACGTGTGTAAAAGTAATTGTAGATGATTATATTCCGCGTACAAAGTCATTTAGCCTAACCATGGTTGACATGCGTTTTGATCCGGAAGAAGTAACTGTTTATCGTGGAGATTCTGCTATTATCACCCTCGAAACACAAAAAGGATTATATAAATTCGCTGATCCTATTAATGGGAATAAATTCATCTTAAAACCAGGAGTACCATATACTCTGGAGTTTATCGCTGTAGATACTGGAAAATTCATTCTTTCATGCACTGAATTCTGTAAAGATCCGGTAAAAGCAGAGATAAATGTGCTTGAACCATTTATCGAAATCTGTTAGAAACAGATTTATATTCTGAATTACTATGAATATACTTCATGCGAAATATAATCTCCATATTATTAATCATCTTTATCATAGGTTGTCTACAAGATGAAAAAGTCACTTTTTATCCTGGTTTACAAACTGATAATACTGATGATCCTGTTAGTATGGAAGTGAACTCCACTGTGAAAAAAAGTATTTCAAAATCCATATACAAGCTCTCTCATTTCACGTCGTCAGGCAATAAGTATGTGAATAATTCTAATGTAAACCTGCCTGAATCAAAGCCCTTGGATATCAAGCTTTCAGGTAAACCTAAATGGATATTGTCTTCAAGGTATCTTGGGGGTATATTATGGGTGGCTGTCCACGAAGACGGTAAACTCGAAGGAATTCACTTAGTAGACGGGGAAGTCAGTACTATGAATCTTTCAACCGCTAAGATCAAGGGGGGTAAGCCGATATCAATGTATGTTTCAGGGAAAAATATCTATATTATCCATCGAGACTGGACTGGCATGACAAACCCAATCCTAATCGGAAGGACAACAATATACACTTCAGAATCAGGATCTTTCATACTGGATGATTATCATGGTACACTAGATATCAAACTGAATGCCCTCCCTGATTCAAGACTCTTGTCAGACAATTATGGAAATGTATTATTCCTCTCTGATCCCACAGACGAATACAATCATGGAGTCCTAGGAGACCAGATTGAAGCAAAATCAATAACTCTGGTAAATGTTCTTGACGAGCTAAAGATAATCAATAGGATATACGCTCCAACAGGGAAAGTATTCGAAGGATTGTATCCGATATGGGCAGACATAGACGGGGATAACATACAGGATGTCATTATAACCGTCAGCGATCCGAGTCAAGGAGCACGAATCATAGCCTATGACATATATGGAAACAAGATTGCTGAAAGCCCTCCAGTAGGCATAGGATACCGCTGGACACATCAAATAGCGCTTGCACCGACAGGTCCAAACGGTGAAACAGAATTGATTACAGTTAAGACACCCCATCTTGATGGTATTGTAGAATATTATCGCTTGAATGGAAACCATTTAGAACTAGTTGCTGATATAAAGGGTTTTAGCTCGCATCAGGTAGGATCGAGGAATCTTGACATGTCTGTTGTCGGAGATTTTGATGCAGATGGAGTATTAGAATTACTCGTTCCAACCAAGCAGATGAGGGAACTGTCAGGTATATCAAGGACAAAAGATGACGCTATCTTAGATTGGAGTATTGATGTTGGCGGTAAAATCACGACTAATATCGCTATTGCTGAAGATCCTGATGGAAACATGGTTGTGGGTGTGGGAAGGGATGATGAATATATCCGGGTATGGATGCCAGAATCATACAGTCCTTTTTAGCTGATCTTATATTTCAGTATCATTCAAGAGGATGGCAGTTCCACCAGCATTACATAATTGCGTTAGTCTTTCAAGATCTACGTCATCTGGATTATAAATGATATAATTCAATTCTTGACCATATCCCAAACTTTTAGATTTTACCCCAATTTCATCTCTCACAAGCTTGTTGACAGCTGGTACGCATGTCGGACACATCCAGGCTATATCGAAATCCGCTTTTCTATAACCCTGACCTCTAAAACGATCCAAGTATGGATTATGATAGATGGTAGTTGTTGTAATCTGATCAGAATCTTTTTTAGCCCTGATTCCCTGGCTTGAAGTGTTCACATAATATGAGTCGATATACACTGTTAGTTGCTTGCAGTCTCTCAGATCCTCGACAACCTGATTCCTCCCGCATTTAGTTGCTAGTCGATAGCCTCCAGCAAGCTTGTTGAATGGTTCGATACTTTTCCCTCCAGTAAGCATCACCTTTTCAAATTCTATGAGCTCGCTCGAATCACATGTATAAAATACTCTCGGATCAGGATCATAACCCCAGTTCGCATCGATACGATCAGAGGATAATTCAGCTAATATCGTATTCATTTTGCCTCGGATTGTATTCGCGCATCTACCGATATCTGTTACATTAAACCCTATATATCGTGGGATAGTTGTTGTAGTAGTCGACGTTGAAGTAGTTGAGGTTGTTGTATCTGATATTGTCGATACCATATCTTCATTAATTGATGTTGTTGTGATTTTTAACAAAGTTGTAACTGTTGTAGATGTGGCTATAATCTCTTTATCATAGCTTGTTTCCAGACTCTGATTAGACAACAACATTATACTAAATCCAAAGATGATGGCAGAACCTATGAATAATATAAAAAACTTATCCATAGACGCAATATGAGGTGTAGACATATAAAAAATAACTAGTATCCTCAAGGATACTTCTTATAATATCATATACAATATAATTCCTATATGTTGCTTTCAATCATCATACCCGTTTACAATGAGAAGAACACGATAAATGAGATTGTTGAGCGGATTAGAAAAACCGATTTACCGGGAGTTGATACTGAAATCATAATAGTCGACGATGGTTCAGATGATGGATCACGGGAGATTATCTCGGAATTCTCACATAATAATATCAAGACTGCATTCCATGAAGTTAATCAAGGTAAAGGTGCTGCAATTAGGACTGGAATAGGATTAGCGACCGGGGATATCATATTGATACAGGATGCTGACCTAGAATACGATCCTAACGACTATGAAATACTGTTAAAACCCATTCTTACAGGAGAATCAAGTATTGTATATGGTTCAAGGAACCTTAAAAAACATGATAGCCATAGTCATATACTATATCATTTAGGCGGTATTTTCATAACAAAAATCACAAATATATTATATGGTACTAGTCTGACTGACGAGGCAACATGCTATAAGGTTTTTAAAACCGATGTGATAAAGGATATTAAGCTTGAATATGACTGTTTTGGTTTTTGCCCTGAAGTAACAGCAAAGCTTGCTAGAAAGAATATAAGGATACGGGAGGTTCCAATATCGTATTTTCCACGGAGCAAATCTGATGGTAAGAAGATAAAATGGACTGATGGAGTCAAAGCAATCTGGATACTATTAAAATATCGCTTTTTTTCTTGAAGTTTCAATTATATATATGTTGGATTTTAAACCAGTTTTTACATCAAAAATTATTTCAGCTCTTACGATAATATTATTCGGGATCGTCTTTATCTCTTATCTATCAAGTATTGTCGCATACAACCATGATGAATTCTCTTTTTACCATACCCTCATGTGCTATCACTATCCGAATAACCGACTTAATACTTTTAGAGAAGGATGTAATCTTTACGACCTGAATTTCCTGGACACTGGATTGATACTGCCATTACGGGTATACCACTATATGGGAAGCTTTCCAGCATTGTATTATTACCCATTATTCTGGTTATGGAAAAGTCCGGTTTCAGCTAGATTCATGGGATATCTATTTATAGCATTACAAGCTTACCTTGCATCTAAGATATTTAACATACGATTCATCTATCTGCTTCTAGGCTTCCTATTATTCTTCCCTTATGCGATACAGCAGATTATCGACACTGGGGTAATCGGATTACAAGCAACTTCAATTTTTTTAATCTATTATCTTGTGAAGAATTGGCTTAAAACATATGATTGGAAATATCCGATATTAATATCTATTATAATCTTCATTGGAATATGGACTAAACTTACTTATCTATGGCTACTGCCCGGTATCTCCATCATATTACTGGCTAATATAATAATCTGTAGAAAAACAATTCTAAAGAAGATCACCCTCAAACGGATTATCATCCAATCAATAATATCTTCGATAATCTTAATCTGTCTATTATCAACACTATTCTTTTCAACTGCAAAGAATAATTCAAACGTATATCCTTATCAGAAGATCATATTCAAGATCGGTAAAACATCGATAACAAATTCTTCAGGCACCTATATGATGCCAGACCTACTACGGCCGAGAATGATCCCATACCTTCTAAATCCTTATTCTGCTACTCATCGGTTATATAAATACTTTCAGTATCCCTGGTATATCGACGTCTATAACTTCTATCTCTACTTGTTAATTCCATTATTCTCATTTGTGGCATTGCTTGGTTCGAATCGAAGGTTAAAAACAGATGCTTTCACAGCTTTATTATACTTTAGCGGATTTGTCATCACGGTAGTGATCGTGCTTTCAGTCAAGTCAGCTTGGGCTTATCACCATTTCGTCTTATCATTCCCCCTCCTTATCCTAAGTTGCCTCGCCCTCTTAGAAGGTATTATAAAGAGTAAGATCCTAGAAGAATCATATTATTCAGATCTTCTTGTTGGTCTATTACTTGCGTTTGTATTCATGAACATCCATTTATACGTTACATTCCCGTCCCAGAATAAAATACAGCATAGTACTCTTGAAAAGAATGTTTTAAACGAATTCTTGGATGATGAATATCTCGCAAAGAATTATCATTATGTGGTCATCCACTGGGGAATGTATTATTATCAAGCATTATATGGTCATCACGATCAAAGCATACTATATCTCCAACCTTTTGTCCACAGTAACCATGTTAAATTATTAAGAAACAAGGCAAAATCAAGCAATCGGAAGCTATTATTCATCTATCATATGCCTACTTTAAGGAGGCAAAAGAAGACAAATATGTTATATCTAATGGACCTTGAACCGTGCCTAGGAACTAAAAACCTGAGAGAATGGAATATCATGCTGGATTCAGATGATAATACTAAAAACAAATGCTTTTATGAAAACTCATCTATAAGGCCTGTCTTTTAATTTTTTAACAAGTTTTAATGGTATATATTCAGGGTCTATGAATTTGTCTAGGATGCTATCTTATATAACTGAAAAAATGTAATTTTTATATGTACATGGCCTCTGAAACCCTTTCCAGATGGAGGGAGTTTGTTAAGTTCACTTGGGCTCATGCTATTGGTGGCGTTATATTGTTGGGCTTTATATTCTCGTCTATTCTTATTCGTCTGGGTTTCTCAAACATTGATTCTGTCGCAGTTTTTATTTTAACAATAGTCCTTGGTATTGGGATAGCCTCTGCTATCTCCTGGATTATGTGGATTATCATCAAGAAATTCTATGCTAAAGTGTCTGTGGAAAAAGCTATTGATATTAAATCCCTTATAGAAAAAGAGGCTAGTGGAGATATTCATCTTGCACCAGTTGATCGTTTTTTATTGAATATTGAAACACGTCTAACCAATTCAGGTTTCGAGATCGGTCATACTTCAATCAATGGCGTGAATACTCTGATAGCCCGAAAACAAATATTTATCGCATCCCTCTTTTCTAAAGTGGATGTTTTTATTATCTTTGGGATTGATGAACACATTAATCGTGATAAAATCCTTGAGTTCACAAAACAATCATTAATATATTCTATAAGGAATCGGAGGGGACGACTACCAAATGGTATTGGTAATTCAGTCGGTGCTATTCCCGTATTACTGTCAAATAAAATTGATATGGATGCGAAACTATATGTTGTAAAAGAGCCTAGTGTCCAGAAAAAGCCGGCTTATCGTCTTCCAGTCTTGATAAACACAGAAGACCATAAGATATACTATTATAAGGATACTCCTCCCTGGGGTGGATTATACTATCACAATCTGAGAAAAATCATGCACGCCCTACTACTTGAAGAGTCAGATCCCAACTCTAGTAATGATTAAATGCATGTATTTCCCCATAATATACTATGTCCGCAC